>JAFWUC010000012.1 GCA_017518705.1 Clostridia bacterium | reverse complement strand
GGCCACTTCCATCCCACCGAGCAGGTGAGCGACAAGCTCTCCGCCGTGATGCAGTTCCTGCCCAAGATCCTGCTGCACATCTCCCGCCCCGTGCGCTGGGACAGCGACCACGTGGTGAGCTGGGACCAGGAGACCAGCCGCATCTTCAGCGAGATCATCGCCAACGGCTACGAGGACAGGGTGCTGTGCGCGCTGGACTACTTCGACGCCTCCATCAACCGCGTGGCGGCGTGGGTGATCGGCGTAAGGAACGCCCAGAAGGCCATCCTTTCCGCGTACCTCACCAACCACGCCAAGCTGCGCAAAGCCGAAGTTGAGGGCAATTTCACTGCCCGCCTGGCGCTGCAGGAGGACTACAAGGCGCTGCCTTTCGGCCCCGTGTGGGATATGTACTGCTTAAAGCAGGGCGTGCCCGTGGAAAACGAGTGGCTGGACGAGATCAAGCAGTACGAAAAGGACGTGCTGAGCAAGAGATAAGCCGGGATCGGCTAAAAGAGGGAGCAGGCGCTCCCTCTTGGTTTATCTTCTCAGAGTACGGAACGGAGAACTTAAACCGCCGGAAACGGCAATTTATGCGCGGAAGGCATACCATGTTGCCAAAACGTGCGTCCGGGTGGTATAATCAGGAAAAACCCGCAGGATGTGCATGAACCATGAAATTCTATTTTATAATCCATCCGACCCGTGAGGATGCGGCGCGGCTGAGCAGGACACTGGCCGAGTACGTGTACATGCAGGGCTGCGTGCTGGCAAAGACCCCCGAAGAGGCGGACGTGTGCGTCGCCATCGGCGGAGACGGCACGGTGGTCTCCGCGGCGGAAGAATGCTCCTGCCCGATCCTGGGCATAAACGCGGGGCATGTGGGATATCTTGCCACGGTGGAGCAGGACGGCGCGCTCAGGGCCATGGACGCGCTGATGGAGGGCAGGTACCGCCTGCAGAAGCGCATGCGGCTGGACTGCGCGATAAAGGGCGAAGCGCCCGTGACCGCGCTTAACGAAGCGGCGCTGTTAAAACCCGACACGGGAGCCATCCGCTTTACGGTAAAGGTGAACGGGCGCGAGCTCAAAAGCTACACGGCGGACGGCGTGATCGCCGCGACGCCCACGGGCTCCACGGGCTATTCCCTGTCCGCGGGCGGGCCGATAGTCGATCCGGCGGCGGAAAACATAATCCTGACGCCCATAGCGGCGCATACGCTGTTAAGCCGCCCGATCATACTTTCCCCGGAAAGCGAAGTGGAGCTGGAATGCGAAAGGGACGCGCTGGTGGTGACGGACGGCGCTTCGCGGCAGCTGCCCGCGGGCACCGCTTACGTTATAAAGCGCTCCGCCGCGTACACGCGCTTCATAACGCTGGAAGAGGAGAGCTTCGTGGCCCGCATAGCCAGAAAACTCGTGTGACCGGATCTGCCGGGTAAATCGCTTTATCAGGCGGACCGCAAAGGAGAAAGCAATGCCCAAGGAACTCATATTTATCGGGTCGAGCGTGTGCGCGGGCACCGGCGCAACGGATGACCGCGGCTGGAGCGCGATGCTGGGGGAGAGGCTGGAAAAGCAGGGCTGGCGCGTGTCCAACCGTTCTATAGGAGGACAGACCACCGCGGACATCCTTTTGCGCCTGGAAAGGGACGTGATCAGCAAGCATCCGGCCGTGTGCGTCGTCGGGCTGGGGCTGGCAAACGAAGGCCTGCCGCTCACACAGGACGAGCAGGCGGCCCGGATCGTACAGGGCATATTCCTGAGCAACCTGAAAAGCATCTTGGGGGCGCTCCGTAAGGCCGGCATCCGTCCGGTGCTGGGCGGCGTGTACCCGAACAACAGGTATAACGGCTTCCAGTACGCTGTCCTCAGGGAAACGGACGCCGAGATGCAGCGCTGGGGCGTGCCCGTGCTTGCCTGGCTGCCACGGCTGGACGACGGAAAAGGGCATTTCAGGGAAGGACTGTACCGTGACACCGGCCATCCCAACGACGACGGCTACCGGGTTATGTACGAGCAGACGCTGGACCTGCAATTATAAAGAAAAACACAGCGCCCTGCCGCTTTCAGGCGGCAGGGCGCTGCTTTATGAGCTTTAGGGCGCTCAGTCCACGTTTTCAAAGAAGTCGTTTTTGTTCACGTCCGGGCCCACGGTGGTGCGGTACAGGCCGTACTTGGAGTTGTTCCAGCGGCGGTTGTAGCTGTCGTAATTGCAGGAGAACCACTGGGAATAGTGCTTGGAGTACGCCAGTTTCGAAACTTCCGTGGCGGTCAGGCCCAGGTAATTCCTAAGGGGCTGGGCGTACACGTCCATGGTAAGCTCGTTTTCGTTGTACAGATGGATGTACAGCTTCTTCGTGTCCCAGCTGCCGTATTTTTCCAGGCTGTCGGGATAGAGCGTCGGGTCAGCAGCCTGCTCCACCGCCGTGCGCACGGCCAGGGAGGTCAGCTGGTGCTGATAGTGGCCGTATTCGCCCTTTATGTCCTGGGTCACCACCACTTCAGGCTTGTAGCGGCGGATGAGCTCGGTCACTTCCTCAAATATGGCGTCGCCGCCCCACACGTACTTGGCGTAAGCTAGGTCGGGACAGGCGCCGTCCCTGTGGTTGAGGAGGATGGGGTGATACTGTACGCCGCACCAGTTGAGGGCGTTGAGCGCCTCGATTATCCTCTGGGGGCTGCAGTTGGCCATGTATACCACGCACACGGTCTTGCCCTGCTCCACATAGTAGGGGATGGTGCCGCCCATGAACAGCAGGTCGTCGTCCTGGTGGGTGGAGAACAGCATCAGGTCTACCTTTTCGGGCATTTCCTCAAACAGCAGCGCGGAGCGGGAGACATTGTCCTTTTCCAGCACGTAGAGCTCGCCCAGGCGGCTTTCCGGGCTCTCGCACACGAACGTGAGGCGGCGGGCGTTTTCGGCTACGGGATAGTTGAGCGCCACCATGCCTTTGGGGTTCTTGTCGTCGGTCTCGGAGATCAGGCTGCCGTTTTCGTCGTACTGCCTGAAGTAGAGCTGGGTGGGCGCGTGCCACCACTGGGTGCACAGATACGCCGCGGTGCGGCCTTCGGGCAGGGTGATGTCGATGGTGTAGGGAGCTTTGGGGCTCACGTAAGTGTCGATGGTGTTGTCGTAAAGCAGGAAATAGGTGCCCAGCCCAGCGTCGTTGGTGATGGTGCAGTCCGCGTTCATGTTTTTGATGGCGGGGAATTTGCTGCCCAGCACGTGTGAAATGAACTCGCGGGAGGCGGTGTTGCCTGCGGAGTCGGCGGCGGTGACGGTGATCGTGTATTCGCCCCACTTGATCTGGGGAGAGATCAGGCCCTTGAATTTGGTGGCGCTGAAGGCAAATACGCCGTCGGAGACGTTGAGCTCATAGGTGTTATGGAACACCTCGCTCAGGCGCCGTATGTCGTACATGGTGAGGGTTACGCTCTTTAACGGGGAAACGCTCCTGATCTCGCCGGAGATCTCCTTTATGCTGTCGCTGTTGAGCAGGAAGGGGATATGGATCCCGCTTAAGTCGATAAGCTCCCTGCCCTCCGCAAACGCGAACGCGGGCACAAGCAGGCACAGGACCAGCAAAAACGCGCAGAGTTTCTTCATTATTGCATGCCTCCAGATACACTTAAGTACAACAAAAAGGGGGTGATATGCCCCCGTTTTGAATACGCGAAGTACTATGGCTTAGGCCTGAGCCTGCTTGTTCAGCTGCTTGGCCAGACGGCTCTTTTTGCGGTTGGCGGCGTTCTTGTGGATGACGCCCTTGGAGGCGGCCTTGTCCACCGCGCCCTGGGTGGCGGCGAGCACCTTCACGTCGGCGTTGCCGGCGGTAACGGCGTCGTCAAACTTGCGCAGCTGGGTCTTCATCTGGCTCTTGACCATGCGGTTGCGCAGATTCTTCTTGTCGGATACCTTTACACGCTTGATAGCGGACTTGATGTTAGGCAATGTAGATTCACTCCCTGTGTAAAATTAGCTTGTGTATTATATCACCTGCGCCGGGGGAAGCGCAAGGGAATAATTGGTTAATTTTTCCGGCGAACGGCGTTTATCGGCCTTATTTCGCCATCTCCACCGCGCGGGTCTCGCGGATGACGTTGACCTTGATTTGGCCCGGATACTCCATCTCGTCTTCGATGCGCTTGCAGATCTCCTTGGCGAGCACCAGAGTGCCGGCGTCGTTGATGTCTTCGGGCTTGACCATGACCCTGACCTCGCGGTCGGACTGGATGGCGAAGCTCTTTTCCACGCCCTGGAAGGAGTTGGCGATCTCCTCCAGTTTTTCGAGGCGCTGGATGTAGTTCTCCAGGCTCTCGCGCCGGGCGCCGGGACGGGCCGCGCTTATGGCGTCCGCCGCCTGCACCAGCACCGCTTCCACGCTCTGGGGCTCCACGTCGCCGTGGTGCGCCAGGATGCAGTTGACGACGGCTTCGCTCTCGTGATACTTGCGGGCGAGCTCGCCGCCGATGGTCACGTGTGTGCCTTCGACTTCGTGGTCGATGGCCTTGCCGATATCGTGCAGCAGACCGCCGCGCTTGGCGAGCTGTACGTCAGCGCCCAGTTCGGCCGCCATGACGCCTGCCAGGTGGCTGACCTCTATGGAGTGCTTGAGCACGTTCTGGCCGTAGCTGGTGCGGTATTTCATGCGGCCCAGCAGCATCACCAGTTCCCTGTGCAGGGAGTGCTGGTTGGTCTCGAACACGGCGTTTTCGCCGGCCTCGCGGATCTGGTTGTCCACCTCGCGGCGGGCCTTTTCAACGAGCTCCTCTATGCGGGCGGGATGGATGCGTCCGTCCATGATCAGCTTTTCAAGCGCCACGCGGGCGATCTCGCGCCTGACGGGGTCGAAACCGGAGATGATCACGGCTTCGGGGGTGTCGTCGATTATCAGGTCCACGCCCGTAGCGGTCTCGAGGGCGCGGATGTTGCGGCCTTCACGGCCGATTATGCGGCCCTTCATGTCGTCGTTGGGCAGCGCCACCACGCTTACGGTGGTCTCCGCCACGTGGTCGGCGGCGCACTTCTGGATGGCGAGGGAGATGATGTTGCGGGCTTTCTTGTCCGCCTCGTCCTTGGCTTTGGCCTCGATGTCCCTTACCATTACGGCGGCGTCGTGGTAGGCGTCCTTCTGGACACGCTGGATGATGATCTGACGGGCCTCGTCCATGGTCATGTTGCTGATGCGTTCCAGTTCGCCCGCCTGCTGGTTTTTAAGCTCCTCGGCTTCGGCTTCCAGCTTTTCGGCTTCGCGGTACTTGTTGTTCAGGCTCTCTTCCCGCGCCTCCACCGCGTCGTACTTCTTCTCAAGGGCCTCCTCCCTCTGGTTCACGCGCCTTTCCAGGCGGGTGACTTCGTTGCGCCTGTCCTTGACCTCCCGGTCAAGCTCGTCTTTGAGGGAAAGGATCTCTTCCTTGGTGGCAAGTATCTGTTCCTTGCGGTATTCGTCCGCTTTGGCCTTGACCTCTTCGGACTTGCGAACGGCTTCCTGCAGCTGCTCTTCGGCAAACTTTTCACTGCGGCCGATTTTGGTTTCGGTGAGATTTCTGCGATATTTATAGCCGCCCAGCGCGCCTATGCCCAGGCCGGATACCGCGGCGATTATACCGATCAATATGTCGCTCAAAATCCGCTTTTCCTCCTTTCAAGAATGTGCATGCTGCGAAAAAACATGCGTGTATAGTCAGGGCACAATACCCCATTTGAACAATATCCAACTTATTCTATACAAATCGGGCGCTTTTGTCAATTAAAGCAATGACAAAAGACCGTAATTTTATTATTAAGTTTATAACATGGGGAAAATGACGCCCCAGAAGCGATATGAATCGCATAAAAAGGAAATCCTGCAAAATCAGGCGCAGAATATTAAATAATGGTAAAATATGAATATTCACGCATAACGGTATTGCATTATACATTTGACTGTGGCATAATACCGCCTATCAACGATCCCTCAGGAGGAAAACCATGCCGCTTACTCTGTCCGAAAGATGTCTGAATATAAGTCCCTCAGTGACTCTGACCATAGATTCCCGCGCCAAGCAGCTCAGGGCGCTGGGCCTTGACGTGATAGGCTTCGGCGCCGGCGAGCCGGACTTTGACACCCCGGATTACATAAAACAGGCCGCAAAGGACGCCCTGGACCTGGGCCAGACCCGCTACACGCCCGTAGCCGGCACGGCGGAGTTAAAGGAAGAGATACAGCACAAGCTGTACCGGGACAATTCGCTGGATTACCAGTTGAGCGAGATAATCGTGTCCACCGGAGCGAAGCAGAGCCTGTTCAACGCCATAAGCGCGCTGATCAATCCCGGAGACGAAGTGCTTCTGCCCGCGCCCTGCTGGGTGAGCTATCCCGAAATGATACGCGCCTGTGGCGGCGTGCCCGTGTTCGTAAAGGGGCGCAGCGAGGACGACTTCATCCCTTCCGCAAATTACATAGAACAGTACGTTAACGAAAAGACCAAGGCGATGATCCTGAATTCCCCCTGCAACCCTACGGGCGCCGTGTGGGATTTAAGGCAGCTCACCGCGCTGGCGGAGCTGGCCGTGAGGCGGGGCTTCTACGTGATATCGGACGAGATATACGAAAAACTGGTGTATGACGGCGCCAGGCACATCTCCATCGCCGCGCTGGGTGAGGACATCAAAAAGCAGACCATAGTCATAAACGGCCTCAGTAAATCCTACGCCATGACGGGCTGGCGGGTCGGCTATGCCGCGGCGCCTATCGAGATAGTCAAGGCCATGTCCGCCTTCCAGAGCCACACCACCTCCAACTGCAACTCTATCGCCCAGCACGCCGCCGCGGTGGCGCTCACCAACGGCGAGAAATTCATGCGGGAAAGCTACGTGGAGTTCGACGCCCGGCGCAGGCTCATGCACGAAGCGCTCAGCGCCATCCCGGGTCTGTCCTGCCGCCTGCCCAAGGGCGCGTTCTACATGATGCTGGACATCTCGGGCTGCATAGGCAAGCACGTGAACGGGGAAGAGATCACCGGCAGCGAGTCGTTTGCCCGCCTGCTCCTGGAAGACAAGCGGGTTGCCGCGGTGCCCGCCAGGGCGTTCGGAGACGACAACTACCTGCGCCTGAGCTACGCGGTAAAACGCGAGAAGATCGCGGAAGGCGCGAAGCGCATAGGGGAGTTCGTGGCGGAACTCAAGTAAAAAACGGTCAGGTCCGGGGGTTCCCGGCAGCATGAACGGGTGAATACAGAGGGACGCAGCGTGTTTTATCGCGCTGCGTCCTGTTATTTTTTATGGAAATCGAACACATCACGCAAAAAAACGCTTGACATGTTAGCAGCAGATAACTATAATACCAAACGTTAGCAGAGACTAACATTTGACGGCCGCGCGTTCGGCAGAGCGGCCGCGAAAGGAGGAAACGTATGATGCCGCTGACATTGGCCCAGACGGGCGAGGAGCAGATCATCCGGAAGGTGGGCGGCTCGCAGGAGCTCAAGCAGCACCTGGGGGATATGGGATTCGTGCCCGGAGGGAGCGTCACGGTGGTCAGCGCCATCGGGGGGAACGTGATCATCAGGATCAAGGAATCCCGCATAGCCATCAGCAGGGAAATGGCGCAGAAGATCATGATTTGAAAAGAGGAGGAAGCGCGATGACAACGAATCTCAGGGAAGTGAAGGTCGGGCAGACCTGCACGGTCAAAAAGCTGCACGGCGAAGGCGCGGTGAAGCGGCGGATAATGGACATGGGGCTCACCAAGGGCGTCGAGGTGTATGTCAGGAAAGTGGCGCCGCTGGGCGATCCCATGGAACTGACCGTGCGCGGTTACGAACTGAGCCTGCGCAAGGCCGACGCGGAAATGGTAGAGGTCGAGCTGTAAGCCTTTTTTATTTGACAAAAGGTTAGCTAAAGCTAACGAAAAGGAGAGAATAAGATGGAAATCAAGATCGCTCTGGCGGGCAATCCCAACAGCGGCAAGACCACGCTGTTCAATGCCCTGACCGGTTCCAACCAGTACGTGGGCAACTGGCCCGGCGTAACGGTGGAGAAAAAGGAAGGCAAGCTTAAGAAGCACCCGGACGTGACCGTTATCGACCTGCCCGGCATATATTCCCTGTCGCCCTACACGCTGGAAGAGGTGGTGGCGCGGAACTATCTGACCGACAACCGCCCCGACGCGATACTCAACATCGTTGACGGTACCAACCTGGAGCGCAACCTCTACCTGACCACACAGCTTACGGAGCTGGGCATACCGGTGGTGGTAGCGGTGAACATGATGGACCTGGTGAGGAAAAACGGCGACAGCATCAACATAAAGGAGCTGTCAAGGCAGCTGGGCTGCCGGGTGCTGGAGATATCCGCATTAAAGGGCGACGGCATAAAGGAAGCCGCCGAGGCTGCCGTCGAAGCGGCGAAGGGCGGCAGGACCGTGCCGCAGCACCAGTTCTCCGGTCCGGTGGATCACGCGCTGGCCCACATCGAGGAAGCGGCGCTCCACTCTCTGCCCGAGGAGCAGCAGCGCTGGTACGCGGTCAAGATATTCGAGCGGGACGAAAAGGTGCTTGAGAAGCTGAATATCGACAAGGACGTGATGGCGCATATCGAAAAGGACATATCGGCGGCGGAAAAGGAACTGGACGACGACGCCGAGAGCATCATAACCAACGAGCGCTACGTGTACATAGGTCAGATGCTAAAGGGGATATACAGGAAAAAGGGCGCGCACCTGCTGAGCTCCTCCGACAAGATCGACAAGATCGTGACCAACCGCATACTGGCGCTGCCCATATTCGCGGCGATAATGTATCTGGTGTACGCGCTGTCCATGGGCACTCCCATAGGCGACGGCGGCATCTCCATAGGCACTTTCCTGACCGACTGGACCAATGACGTGTTCGGCGGGGCGTGGCTGGTGGAAGGCTCCCGCTCCCTGCTGGAAGGCTGGGGCGTCGCGGGCTGGCTGGTGGGCCTGGTCTCCGACGGTATCTGCGCGGGCGTAGGCGCGGTGCTGGGCTTCGTGCCCCAGATGCTGGTGCTGTTCCTGCTGCTGGCCATACTTGAAGACTGCGGCTACATGGCGCGCATCGCGTTCATCATGGACCGTATCTTCCGCAAGTTCGGCCTGAGCGGCAAAAGCTTCATACCCATGCTGGTGTGCACGGGCTGCGGCGTTCCCGGCGTTATGGCCTCCCGTACCATCGAGAACGAGCGCGACCGGCGCATGACCATCATGACCACCTGCTTTATCCCCTGCGGCGCTAAGATGCCCATTATCGGCCTTATCGCCGGCGCGCTGTTCGGCGGCAGCACCTGGATCGCCGTGAGCGCGTACTTTATCGGCGTCGGCGCCATCATAATCTCCGGCGTCATGCTCAAAAAGACCAAGCTCTTCGCGGGAGACCCCGCCCCCTTCGTAATGGAGCTGCCCGCCTACCACGCTCCCAGCATCGGCAACGTGCTGCGCAGCATGTGGGAGAGGGGCTGGAGCTTCATAAAGCGCGCGGGCACCGTGATTCTTTTAAGCTCCATCATCATCTGGGCGCTCAGCAGCCTGGGCAGCGTGAACGGCAAATTCGGCATGGTGGACGAGCTGTACGGGGACGAAAACCTGGTCACGGAGGAATATGTCGGGCAGGTGGCGGACCGCATGGGCATCGAGCCCGACGAGGTCACGCCCATGGACGACTCCATACTGGCTGACGTGGGCAATTCGGTGAGCTTCGTGTTCAAGCCCCTGGGCTTTGGCAGCTGGAGGCCCACGGTGGCCACCGTCACGGGCCTGGTCGCCAAGGAAGAGGTCGTAAGTACCTTCGGCGTACTGTATAACTATGACGACAATGACGGAGAGGAAGAACTGGAGGAAAACGGCGACCAGATCTGGGACAACGTCAACGCGGATTTCGGAGCCTTCTCCGGCGGACACGGCCGTCTGGCGGCGTTCGCGTTCATGCTGTTCAACCTGCTGTGCGCTCCCTGCTTCGCGGCCATGGGCGCCATAAAGCGGGAAATGAACAACGCCAAGTGGACCTGCTTCGCCATTGGCTACATGTGCGTGTTCGCCTACGCCGTCGCGCTGATCGTTTACCAGCTGGGCCTGGTGTTCGCGGGCGGCGTGCAGGCTGTGGGGCTGATAGTCGCCCTGGCGCTGCTTGCCTTCCTGCTGTACATGCTGTTTAAGCCTTACAGGGAAGCTACGCGCCTGACCGAAGCGGTCAGGACGGACAAGTGACATCTGTGGAAAGAGAGGCGCTTTCATGAGCATTGGCACCGTACTGGTACTGGCGGGAGTGGTGCTCCTGGCTTCAGGAGCGGCATTCTCGCTCAGGCGGGACAAAAAACGCGGCGTATCCCCCTGCGGCGGCAACTGCGCGTCCTGCGGCGCCTGCCACAGGGCGGGGCACGCGAAGTGACCCGGACAAACAAATAAAAAACCAAACACAAACCCGCCCCGCGCCATCCGGCGCGGGGCGGTTCAAACTGTTTACAGGCTGTTTAGCCTGTGCAGCACGAAGATCTCGTTGGAATACGTCTGGGTATAGCTTTCGGCGAGCGCTTCAGTCAGGAAAGCGGGGAGCTCGCCGGGGTCGGGCCTAAGCAGCACCCATTTGGGCGGCGAGGAGGCAAATATCTCAGTAAGCTCATTTTCGACGCCGGGCATCAGCTCGATGTAGTGGTTCTGCCAGCAGCAGTACTTTACGCTGGGGTACACGTCCGCGTACAGCCAGAAGGAAACGCCGATGTTGTAGGTGAATATACTGTCTTTTTCGTCTTCGGGGATATGGGCGACCGCGTCCTGGGACAGCGCCTCGTTGCTCGAGGGCCGGCTGTACATGTGCATGAAGGTGACGGGATCGTTGCCCGACCTGAACAGGTAGGCGGGAGCAAACAGTATCATCGCCGCGAGGACCACGGCCGCAATCGCCTTTTTGACCCGCGACGAGGTCCCGAACTGCTTGATAAGCGCGATGATGCCCAGCGTGACGGGCGGGATCATCAGTATGTAGTAATGGCGGTAGTTGTTGCCTGCCGAGATGGCGAAAAAGGTGAACAGCCCGGACAGCACGAGCATCAGCCGGTTTTTGCGCGAACTCCATCCGAACAGCACGGGCAGGGCGCAGGCGGCGGCCAGTATCAGCAGCAGCGCGCTGCGCAGGCCGTTGTACGAGAGCGTCTGGTACAGGTGCCCGAGCAGGGACTGTTCCGTGGCGTATTTGTATCCCAGTACGAACACGGCTTCGTAAAACTCCCTGAGCAGCCCTTTCGCCCAGAAATAGGCGGCGGGGGGCAGTAGGGCGAAAACAAGACCCAGCATGAAACCCGCGGCGCAGGGGAGTATCCCGAAAGCGCGCTTTTCGACCAGCAGCGTTATGACCACGGCGATCATAAGCCCGCCTATCAGGGAGGCGTTGGTCACCCGCACGTAGGCGAGGAAACCCAGCATCAGCCCGAACCAGCCGCCCGCGAGGCAGAGCCGCCCGTTTGTCCACTTTCCGTTTTCGCCGGACCTTAAGAACTTCGCGCAGACGTATATGCAGGAAAACAGGGGCGCCAGGGAAAACTCCTCGGTGTAATTGCCTGCCGGGAGCGCCGTGGCGGCGACGCTCAATACCGATACCGCCATGAGCAGCCGCGCGCCTTTTCCCTCCGCTCCGAACAGGCAGGACAGCCTGTCCGCCAGTATGAGGGCGAGCCACAGGTTAAGTATCTGCACCAGGAAAATGCCGCTGCGTCCGAAGGAGATGAGCTGCGCGACATACTCGATAACGAACAGGTAGGGGCCTTTCATGTCGAATATGTCGCGGTAAGGCAGCATCCCCCTGGTCATCGCCTGACCGACCATGCGGAAAAAGGACGAGTCGTTGCCTATGTAATGCGGATACAGGGGGGAGGTGCTGTATGAAAACAGGGTCATGAACGCTGCCGACAAAATGCCCAGGAGCAGTATATGAAGCGCCTGATCAAACAGATGCCGTGGTTTTTTGAGCATCGCAGCGCCTCCGATACATGATTTATAATAGTAGATTATAAGCCAAAGCGCGAAATAAAGCAAGACGGGCGGCGCGCCGGCGGGGGCCGAACGGGCGGGAAAGAGGGGAAAGGGGGCACTATTTCATCTCGAATTAACACGCGCGCCCCTTGACTTTAATGCTTCAACGTGCTAAAGTATACGCAACTTCCGAGAAAGGAATTTAATGATATGACAATAATGATCGTTATGCTGGTTCTGTTCTTCGGGCTTATGGTAGGTATCGGCCTGTACTGCCGCAGCCACGCCACCAATGTGGCGGGCTTCGTGCTGGGCGGTCGGCAGGTGGGACCCTGGCTGACCGCGTTCGCGTACGGCACCAGCTATTTCTCCGCCGTCATCTTCGTAGGCTACGCAGGACAGTTCGGCTGGCGGTTCGGTATCGCGTCCACCTGGATAGGCCTGGGCAACGCGGTGATAGGTTCGCTTCTGGCTTGGGTCATACTGGGCCGCCGCACCCGCATAATGACGCAGTTCCTCGGCAGCGCCACCATGCCGGACTTCTTCGAGAAGCGCTTCGGCTCCCCGTCGCTCAAGGTCATCGCGTCCATCATCATATTCATATTCCTGATCCCTTACACCGCCTCGCTGTACAACGGCTTGAGCCGCCTGTTCGCCATGGCGTTTGACATCGACTACGTGTGGTGCGTGGTGATAATGTCCGTGCTGACCGGCATTTACGTGATCGCCGGCGGCTACATGGCTACCGCGATCAACGACTTTATCCAGGGCCTCATCATGCTGGGCGGCATAGTCGCGGTCATCGCGGCGGTGCTGAACCTGAACGGCGGCCTTGTGGGCTCCATGAGCGCTCTGGCGCAGATAAACGACGCCCACGCCGTCAACGGGAACGTGCCCGGCATTTTCTCCTCCTTCTTCGGACCCGAGCCACTGTTCCTGCTGGGCGTCGTGATACTGACCTCGCTGGGCACCTGGGGCCTGCCCCAGATGGTGGGCAAGTTCTACGCCATAAAGAGCGAGGGCGACATACACAAGGGCACCATCATTTCCACCGTGTTCGCCCTGATAGTTGCAGGCGGCTGCTACTTCCTGGGCGGCTTCGGACGCCTGTTCTCCGACGTGATCGGCGTGACCGAGGCCGGCGGCCCCGTGGGCGGCTTCGACGCGGTCATTCCCGCGATGCTCTCCAAGCTGCCCGACATACTGATCGCCGTGGTCATTATACTGGTGCTCTCGGCGTCCATGTCCACGCTGTCCTCCCTGGTGCTCACCTCCTCCTCCACCGTGACGCTTGACCTGCTCAAGGGCCGTCTGGTAAAGAAGATGGACGAAAAGTCTCAGCTGACCACCATGCGCCTGCTGATCGTGGTGTTCATAGCGGTGTCCGCGGTGATCGCGATCATTCAGGTGAAATCCTCCGTGGCGTTCATCGCCCAGGCGATGGGCGTGAGCTGGGGCGCCATGGCGGGCGCGTTCCTGGCTCCCTTCCTTTACGGCCTGTACTGGAAGCGCACCGGCCGCGTTTCCTGCTACGTGTCCTTCTTCTTCTCCAGCATTTTCATGACGCTGGTGATGCTCATAAACCTCAAGGTGCTGCCCAACTTCCTGGGCATGCTCAACAACCCCATCTACGCCGGCGCGTTCTGCATGCTCGCGGGGCTGGTGATCATCCCTCTGGTGAGCTTCGTGACGCCCAAGCCTGACGCGCAGTTCGTGAACCAGGTGTTCTCCTGCTACGACAAGAAGGTCACCGTACGCCAGACCGAAGCGCTGGGTGACGGCGAATGACCATAGACATACACACCCATACCTTTCCCGAAAAGATCGCCCGGGCAGCCATAGAAAAGCTGTCCGGGCTGAGTCATACCCTGCCCTTTACGGACGGCACAGAAGGCGGGCTAAAGCGCTCCATGGCCGAAGCCGGCATAGACGCGAGCCTGGTGCTGCCGGTGGCCACGAACCCCAGGCAGGTGGAGCACGTGAACGACGCCTCCGTGCGGCTGAACGCTTCGGGCGAGCAGACGGGAATATATTCTTTCGGCTGCATGCACCCGGAGTATCCCGAGCCGGAAAGGGAGCTGGAACGGCTGAAAAATGCCGGGATACGCGGCATAAAGCTGCATCCCGTGTACCAGGGCGTGGACTTTGACGACGAAAGGTTTTTGAGGATACTGAAAGCCGCCTTCAAACTGGACATGTGGGTGCTGATCCACGCGGGGCTGGACGTGGGCTTCCCGGGAGTGGAGCACGTGTCCCCGAAGATGATCCTGCGCGTGACAGAGCGCCTGGGCAGCGAAAGGCTGATACTCGCCCACATGGGCGCCTGGAGGCAGTGGGAAGAGGCGTGCGCGCTGCTAAGCAGCACGGGCGTCATGATCGACACCTCCTTCTCCATAGGCAGCATGGCACCGGCGGACGACACCGTCACGCATCCGGAAATGCTTTCCCTGAGCGAGGCTGAGGACATCATCAGGGCTTACGGCGCGGACAGGGTGCTGTTCGGCACGGATTCCCCCTGGGGCGGGCAGAAGCAGAGCCTCGAACTGTTCGGACGGCTCAGCCTCACGGATGACGAAAAACAGAAGATACTCTACCTGAACGCCAAAAGAGTGCTCGGTTTATAGGCCCAAACCCTTTGCAACGCCCCGCGCGGATGGTATAATTGTGGCATGAACTACAGGGAGGTGCTGTAAATGAAACGCAGGCTGTTTTCATTCCTGCTGGCGCTGGTGCTGCTGTCCGGGCTTACGCAGGCGGCTTTCGCGGACGATACCATGGACGCGCTGACCAGCTTCGGCTACTGCTCACAGGGCGGGATAGTGCAGTTTGAAGCGTATTACCCCGACATAGAGGGCAAGGCGCTTATAGCCGTGTTCTATGACGATTTCGATCATCCGCTGGCCTCGTCCATGCAGGCGGCGCAGGACGGTACGGACTTTTACGGCATCCCCGCCGCGTTCCTCGCCAGGAGCATTGAAGACGCGGCATGGGCGCTGATAGTGGTGCCCCTGTATACCGACGACGGCAGCGCCGTGTGGGCGGGCGTTTTCGCGGTGGACCTAAGCACCGTGACATACTACGAGCCCTACGGCACATATGAACGGGATACCGTGATCTGCCTGCCGGACGGCAAGGGGGAGCAGAACATAACCGAGTCCCTGGAAGCCATAAACGAGGAGTTCTTCGCGCCCAGGCATGCCGTGACGTTTATTTCCCCCGCCGAGAGGGACTACGAGTACGACAGGGGCGTCGAGTGCATGGAGCAGGGGCTGTATTTCAGCGCCTACGAGTGGCTCATCCAGAGCGGCACCAGGGGCGCGGACGAACTGGCCGAAAGCTGCAAACTGCCCTGGCCCAAGAACGGCGAGGTGTGGCGCGCCGAAGGCTTAGGCGCGGGCGATATGGAACTGACCATAGAAGTGAACCAGCCGGACGACACGGCGTACTTTGCGCGCCTGTACCGGGACGGCGCTCACGTGAGCGACCTGTTCGTGGGCGGCACGGGCAAGGCCACGGTGCGTCTGCCCGGCGGCAGCTACACCATCAAGGACGGCAGCGGCGAGACTTACTACGGCGTAAGGGAGATGTTCGGCAGATACGCCAGATATGAGACCCTGGAGTACGACGAGGAAGGCACCACGGTCGCCTACCTTGAAAAAGGGCACGGCTATGTGCTGAGCATAAACATTACGCAGAGCGAAAAAGACCCCGAAGGCAAGGACGTGTTCTCTTCGGACGAGGACTTTGATAACATGGTGGAATAGATTAAAACAAATCACGCCGCCCCGGCAAAACTGCCGGGGCGGCGCCTTTATGCCTTACAGGCTTTTGAAACCGAAGGAGATCAGGCTGAGCCGCCTGTTAGGAACCGGGTGTTCGCTGCCGGGGAGCACCTGGTCGAAGGTGCCGTATTTGCCCAGGGTGCTCTCCGTCGGGTAGGGCACGCTCCAGAAGCCCTTGGTGCATACGCCGAAACGCGATATCGCGTTCCGGGCGGAGGACAGGCGGAAGCGCTTGACCGCGCCGTTAAGTTCCGCGGTAAAGCAGTTGTTCGGGCAGTCGAAACCAAGCTTAAGCTCCATTATCCCGCCCGTTTCGTAAGCGGTCCAGTATTCCGTCCTGCCCGCGGAATAGGCGTGCACGTGCTGTTCGCCGTCAAACACCACGCCCGCGGCGTGACCGCCCGCGTCGTTCATGAGCCACACGCAGATCTCCGCGCCGGGGCAGACCTCGTCCACCCTGAACCTGAGCGAGATCTCGCCCTTTTCGGACAGGGGCAGGCACCTTTCCGCCCGCGCCATGTCGGCGGGCTCCGTGTCGGCAAGGCGCAGTTCGCCTTCTTCAAAGCGCACGGGCGCCCACGAGGGGGAGTATATATTCCAGCCTCCGCATGCCGCGCTGTCTGAAAAGCTTTCGTTTATGCACCCGGCGTCTTCATCGCCCAGCGGCAGGGGGATAAGGGAGATCCAGATGTCCTCCTTGTTCACTGAATAGACCACGGGCAGCACCCCGTCCGGCCGGGGATTGCCCTCCGCGATGCCCCGCATGTACTGGGGGCCCGGGTTTTTGTCCCGCCCGCCGTAGCGCGCGGGGGCGATGTCTCCCGTCACGGCGCGCATGTGCCCGAAGGAATAGCCGTCCTCGCCCCTGACCAGGGCCAGCGGCCAGCGGTGCTGCCCGTCGGGAGTGGGGTTGTATATGAGCGCGTACTTTCCGTCCGGGGTCTTCTGGCCCCACACCTTGCCGGTGGAGGTCTTTATGTCGGGGTTGGCGGCGAGCTCCCCGAAGGAGTCCGGGTCTTCGGTAAGCATGGACAGCCCCATTTTGAACAGGGTTACGGTCCTGCCGTCCTTCGCTGTGTAGAAGCAGGGCGCTTTGCCCAGCTTTACGGGGAACAGGTCTTTGTCCCTCTGCTGCTCCTCGTACATCTGGTTGAGCACCCGGCGGTTTTTGAGCAGTTCCCGGCAGGCGAGGACGAATTCCCCGTCGGGGCTGTTTTCAAAGTGCGAGAAGGCGGGCACGTTGGTTTCGCTGTAGCCCGCTGCCTCATTGTATATAAGGAAGTATATGTCGCCCAGGCTGCCGTCCGGGAACAGGCGCCTTACCGCCCTGCCCACGCCCCAGCCGTCGCAGGGGGAGGCATAGCGGTGGTCGTAGGCGATGCCGTAAAAGCCCAGCACCAGCATAACGCCGTTTTCGGCGCAGTAAAAGCCCATGCGCTGGTGGGCGCAGGTGGGCGAAAAGGCGGGCATGTCTTCCGAGCGCCTGCCCCTGTAGCAGTCGAGGGGCACTTCGATCGACGGAAAGATCACCTGCGGCTTCGACCAGGTGACCCCGTCCGCGCTGGAAGTCAGAAGCGTGTGGCCTTCGGGGTCGTGCTCGTTGACGGGATTGGACAGGTACTCCGCGTAGAACCTTCCGTGATACCAGGCCAGCATGGGGGCATGGTTGTAGGTCCAGCCCAGCCCCTCCGCCGTGTCCGGCAGGGCGCGGTCCGCCCTGAGTATCTGGTAACTCTTTACGCCTTTCTGGTGCAAAAGCCCGCCGTCAAGAAAGCGGATGTCCGGCTGGCGGGAAACATTTACGCTGATGTGGGCCACTTATATCACCTCTGTGCCTATTATAATCGGGAAAACAGCGGTTGACAAGAGATAACGCATTTCCTATAATGGGCGTAGCTGTTTGGGAGGGAAAACCATGAAAAAGATCGACTTTAACGGCATGTGGCGCTGCCGGACGCTGCCCGGCTGCGATAAGTTCGACGTGACGCTGCCCCACGACTGGAGCATAGGGCAGAAAAGGCGGCCCGACGCGCCTTCGGGCAGCGCGGGGGGATATTTCGTCACGTCCGACCTGGAATACACGAAGGAATTTACTTTGCCGGAAGGCGCGAAGCGCGCGATCATATACTTTGACGGAGCATACCGGGACGCGGAGGTGTACGTGGACGGCATGCTTAAAGTGCGGGAGCCCCATCCCTACGCGCCGTTCTGGGCGGAAGTGGCGCCCAAAGCGGGCGCCCACAGCGTGCGGGTGACCCTGGCGGCGTCCGGCGAGCCCTCCTCCCGCTGGTATGCGGGCTGCGGCATATACCGGCAGGCGTTCCTGTATGTGAGCGGCGAGACCGCCATAGACCCTTTCGCCACGCGCGTAAAAGGCGAATGGGAAGACGGCGAAGCGGTGCTGGAGCTTAAGGCGCGCTGCCTGGGAAATATCACGGAAACGGACACGCTGGAAGTTACGGTGGGGGAATACGCGTTTTCCCTGTCCGCCGTCAAGGCGGGCGAGGGCGTGCGCCTGCCCTGCCCGGGGCTCAAAAGCTGGACGGCGGAAGAGCCCTGCCTGTACGGGGTGTCGTTAAAGCTCATGCGCGGCGGCGAATGCCTGGACGAACACGCGATCAAAACGGGCTTCGTCAGCATAAAACTCGACAGTGACAGGGGACTGCTGGTCAACGGCGAGCCGGTCAAGCTGAAGGGCGGCTGCGTCCACCACGACCACGGCATACTGGGCGCGGCGGCATACCCGGAGGCGGAGGAAAACAAGGCGCTGCTGCTCAAACAGAACGGGTTTAACGCGGTCAGATGCGCCCACAACATGCCTTCCGCCGCCTTTCTGGAGGCCTGCGACCGGGTGGGTCTGTACGTGCTCGACGAATTCACCGACATGTGGGGCACGGGCAAAAACCTGCACGACTACCACAGGTTCTTTGACGACTGGTGGAGGAGCGACATCACCAAAATGATATGGCAGGGGCAGAACCACCCTTCGGTGACGATCTGGTCCATAGGCAACGAGATACCGGAAAGGGACGGCAGCAACGGCGGCTATTCCACTGCCTTTGACATGGCCGGGTTCGTGCATAAATTCGACTCACGCCCCGTGACCAGCGGCCTCAACAACATAGGCGCCTGGAAGGCGGAGATGCTGGACGCCAACCTGGTGAAGGACGGGGACGAGGATTACTTCGAGCGCTTCGCAACTCCGTTTCTGGACAAGCTGGACATATCGGGCTACAACTACATGTTCTCCCGCTACGCAAAAGACCTGAAGGCGCATCCCGGACGCTTTATAGCGGGCACGGAGTCCGTCACCCACGAGGCGTACGAAACCTGGCAGGCGACAAAAAGCGATCCACGGGTGATAGGCGACTTCTGCTGGTCGGCAATAGACTATCTGGGCGAGGCGGGCATAGGCCACATATGGGACACCGAAGGCGGCGGCTACTTCGAAAAGTATCCCTTCAAGACCGCCAACTGCGGGGACATCGACATCCTGGGAAACAAGACTCCCGCCTCCTACTACCGCGACGCGGTGTGGGGCAGGCTTAATAAGCCCTACATAGCCGTGCAGCCGCCCCAAAGGTACCGGTCGGACGGGTTCGTGTCCTACTGGGGGTTCCCCGAAAGGTACAATGCCTGGGACTGGCCGGGGCACGAGGGCGAGCCCATAAGGGTGGAGGTGTACACCTGCAGGGAATACGTCTCGCTGTACCTGAACGGCGCGCTTGTCGGAAAACAGAAGGCGGAAAAGTGCAGGGCGGTGTTCGAGACCGTCTACCGCCCGGGCGAATTGACAGCGGCCGAGGACGGAGGAAATGAAAGCAGCGTCTCCACCCCGTCAGAGCGAGCCTGTCTGCACGCGCTGCCGAGCGAAGGCAGGTTCACGCGTCCGGGCCAATTGGTGTATCTGATGATCGTGCTTACGGACGAAAAAGGCACCCTGCGCACGTTTGACTCAAGGCAGGTCACGGTAAACGTGAAGGGCGCCCGCCTGGCGGCGCTGGGCAGCGCGGACAGACGCTCGGAGGAGAACTATTTTGACACGGCCTGCCGCTTTTACGAAGGGCGCGCCATGGCGGCGCTCATCTCGGAAGGCCGGGACGCGGAGATAATCCTATCGGCGCCGGGGACCGAAGAAGTCAGGGTCACGATCCCTTTCACGCCCGGACAGGAGGAAAAATGATGCTGTATCCGATGAACCGGAGACCCTTTGACGAAAACGTGTTCAGGGACCCGCCCATGGAGTACCGGGGCGTGCCCTTCTGGGCGTGGAACTGCCGGGTGACCCGGGACAAGATAGACCGGCAGACGGAGTGCTTCAGACGCATGGGCATGGGCGGCGCCATGCTGCACCCCAGAACGGGCATGGACACGGAGTACATGTCCCAAGAATACCTGGACCTTGCCGAGTACGCCAGGGAGCGGCTCAGCGAAAAGGGCATGCAGACTTGGCTGTACGACGAGGAACGCTTCCCCGGCGGCTGCGCGGGCGGCCTTGTGACGCGGGACATGCGCTATCGTTCCCGCACGCTCGTGATAAGCCGGACCCCGCCGGGCGACGGCATCTGCCGGGACGCGGACGAGTTTTACGAAAAAGCGGGCAGGGGCGAAAAGCCCCGGGGCTACCGGGTATGCGAATACGTTATAAAGCTGGACCCGGAAGGCCGGCTGGAAAGCTACTCCCGCGCGGACGAAGGCGGCAACTGGTACGCCTGGGCGGAGCTCATGGCGGAGGACGGCTGGTACAACGGCGAGACCTACGTGGACGTACTGTGCGGCGAGGCCATAGAGAAATTCCTGAACGTCACCCACGAACGGTATTATGAGCGCATGGGCGGGAGTTTCGGCAGGGACGTGCCCGCCATATTCACCGACGAGCCCCACTTCAAGGGCAAGTACTGCATGCCCACGCCCTTTGAAGGCAGGGCCACCCTGTGCTGGACGGACGGGCTGAACGAGGATTTCGAAGCGCGCTGGGGCACGCCCTTCCTGGACGTGGCGCCAGAGTTCATATGGGAGCTCAAAACCGGCGTTTCCCCCTGGAGATACAGGTATCACTAGCACGTGGCGGAGCGCTTCGCCCGGGAATACGGGGACAGGATAGGCGCCTGGTGCGAAAAGCACTCTATCGCCTACACCGGCCACTTCCTGTCCGAGCGCACGCTGTTTTCCCAGACGCTGGCGCTGGGCGAGACCATGCGCCATTACCGCGCCCAGCAGCTGCCGGGTGTGGACATACTCTGCTCCCAGGAGGAATTTACCACCGTCAAGCAGGCGGAGTCCGTGGTCAGGCAGCTGGGCAGGGAAGGCCTGGTGTGCGAGCTTTACGGAGTGCTGGAGTGGGACGTGGGCTTCCTGGACCACAAGCTGCAGGGAGACTGGCTGGCGGCGCTGGGCGTGACCACCCGCGTGCACCATCTGAGCTTCATGTCCATGCAGGGGGAGGCCAAGCGGGACTGGCCCGCGTCCATATTCTATCAGTCTGCCTGGTGGGACAAATACAAGCCCTTGGAAGACTATTTCACCCGCATAAACAGCGTGCTGACCCGGGGAAAGCCGATGGCGAAGGTGGCGGTGCTGCACCCCATAGAGTCCTTCTGGCTGCTGTTCGGCCCCAATTCCCAGACGCTGGAAAGGCGCAGCCGGATGGACGGGGAGTTTAAGGATATGGCCGAGTGGCTGCTGTTCGGGCTGGTCGACTTCGACTATATCTCAGAGAGCCTGCTGCCGGGACTGTGCCCGGAGGGCGGCTTCCCGCTGAAGGTGGGCAGGTGCGGATACGATACCGTGGTGCTTCCTGACCTGATCACCGTCAGAAGCTCGACCCTCGAGCGCCTAAGGGCGTTTTCGGAGGCGGGCGGGCGGCTGATCGCCCTGGGAGACGCGCCCGGGCTGGTGGACGCGCTGCCCTCGGACGCGGCGCGGGAAGTGTGGAGCCGGGCCGAAAGGGTGCCCTTCAGCCGCCAGCAGCTGCTGGACGCGTTAAGGCCCGAAAGGGAGATAGAGATCCGCGACGCGAAAAGCGGCTCCGCGAGCGACGAGCTGGTGATGTCGTTGAAGCGGGACGGGGAAGACATAAACCTGTTCGTCTGCCATGTGCGTAAGCCCGCGCGGGAGACCGCAAGGACGTACGAAGTGAAGATTAGGGGCCTGTGGCGGGTCAGGAAGCTCGACCCCGCGACAGGCGCGATAAGCGAAACGGGCGGAAGGCAGGACGGGCAGTACACCCGCTTTATATGGAAAAGCAATGCCCACGACAGTCTGCTGGTCAGGCTGACTCCCGGCGCTATCGCCGCGGAACTGCCGGCAGAACAGAAAAGGGACAAAGCGGTACTCAAGCTCTCCCGCCCGGATGCTTTCAGCCTGTCCGAGCCCAACGCGCTGCTCATCGACCGCTTCGAGTACGCGCTGGACGGCGAAAACTGGCAGGGCGCCGAAGAAGTGCTGCGGCTGGACAACATACTGCGCGCAAAGGTAGGGCTGCCCGCCCGAAACGGCAGTCAGGTGCAGCCCTGGTTGATAAAGGACGAACCCGCCCGGCATTTTGCTTTTCTTAAGGCGCGCTTTGTTTCCGAAACGGAGATCGAGGGGGTATGTCTCGCGCTGGAGCAGCCCGAGACCGCGCGGGTGAGCCTTAACGGTACCCAAGCGGACATGACGGTCACGGGTTGGTACGTTGACGAGGACATAAAGACCGTAGCCCTGCCTAAAATAGTGAAAGGCGAGAACGTCCTCGAACTCCGCCTGCCCCTCACCCGCAAAAGCGTGATCGAGCCAGTGTACCTGCTGGGAGATTTCGGCACGAAGGCGGCGGGCACGCGGCTTACGCTGACAGCGCCGACACGGCTGCCGGAGCTGGACGACCTGACCCGCCAGGGGCTGAGCTTTTATACGGGCAACGCCGAGTACGTGTTCCGTATCAGCCTTGACGAGGCGCTTGAAAACGCGCGGCTGAGGGTCAAGCACTTTTCCGCGCCCGTGCTGAGCGTGAACGTCGACGGGCAGGACGCGGGGCTCATCTTCACCCATCCCTACGAGGCGAAGCTGCCGAAACTGGCAAAAGGCCGCCACGAGATACGCGTAACGGCCTGCTTAAGCCGCTTTAACGGCTTTGGCACCCTGCACAACGCGGACCCCGCGTACATGTGGTACGGGCCTGATTCCTACCGCACCAATGGCGCCCAGTGGACGGATTCATACCGCCTGCGCCCCTCGGGCATACTGTCCGAGGTCGAGATAATCGCCTGATACGGTATAAAACGGCGGCGGAGGGTCATCCCTCCGCCGCTTTCGCGTTCTTTTCTGCCGTTTGAGCCGGCAAAGCTTACGGCATTTGAAACTGCCGCCGTCAAAGCAGGCTGCGGGGGCAGTTTCTTCATCATTTATATCTCCTTTACCGCTTCGAACATGGCTTTTATGTTCGCGGGGGAGATGTCGGGCAGCACCGCCTCGTGGCTGGGGGAGATGGCCAGTCCCGTGGGGAACAGCTGTCTCAGCTCGCGCACCCGCTGTTTCACGTCCTCGGGTGAGCCGTTCACCAGCAGGTCCTGGGTGTCCATGCCGCCCACGAAGGAGGCTCTGCCCAGGTATTTGGCCTGCAGTTCTTCCGCGCTCATGCCCGCCGCCTTGGCCTGTATGGGGTGGACGGCGTCCACGCCGCAGTCGAGCAGGTCGTCGATTATGGCGGAGATGGAGCCGCAGGAGTGGTATATGACCTTTATGCCGAAGCTGTGCGCCTGGGCGACCAGTTTGCGGCAGCCGGGCAGCACGAATTCCCTTATCAGCCCGGGGGAGAGCATCAGCCCCCGCTGGGTGCCCATGTCGTTGCCTATGAGCACGCAGTCCAGCCTGCCCGCGGCGGCTTTGAAGAAGATCTCGTTGGCGCGCAGGTAGAAGTCCACGATCCTGTCGTCCACCGCATGCACCAGCTCGGGATTGTCTATCATGTTCATGAAGCAGTTGTTCATGCCGAAGGCGGCGCAGGTGTCCTGGAAATGCGCGCTCCAGGCCATGCCTATGGACGCCTTGTCCTTGGGCAGGGCGGCGAAGCGGCGCTCCATCTCGCCTTTGTCCATGTACTTTTCCGGGTCGGGCCAGGGGAAGGTGTCCACGTCCTTAAGATCCTCGCTCTCGGCGAAGAAGCCGGGGGTGGTGAGGGTGCGGTTGTACTGGTCCACGTTGCCCTTAAGGTACCAGTCGAAGGCGGCGTATATGGCGGAGGCGGTCTCGCTCTGGTAATGGGGCTCGATCGGGTACGCGTCGTCGTCAAGCGCGGCTTTTAGCCCCGGCATATCGTTTACGCCGAAATAAGCGTACAGCGCGGGCAGGCTCTTGGGGTCGGGCATGCCCACCCAGCTGGCGGGACGGTCCACGCTTAAGCGGGCCAGGGTGTCCATGAATCGCTGCCTGGAAGTCATGCGGTTTTCCTCCTTACGAATATGCGTACGTCGCCCGGGGCGATGAGCGTCTCGCCGGACAGGGTGCTGCCGGTCAGCGGCTCAAGATATTCTTTGTACAGCTCCGCGCGCAGGGGAGCGTCCGAGTGGTTGAGTATAAACAGGGTCTCCTCGTTTTCGTCCTGCCTCAGAGTGACCTCGAGCCCGTCGTCCGCCCGGAGCACGGGGGACAGGCCGAGAGTGCCGATCAGGTCACTGACCAGGGCGGTGTCCGGCACGGAGCCGATGTAATACGCTTTGCCCCGGCCGAAACTGTTCACGGTCACGGCGGGGCCGCCCGCGTAGAACTCGCGGGTGAAGCGCCCCAGCGTTTCGGCGGTGCCGGGGAAGATAAGGTCGCACACCAGGCGGCAGGGGTATTCCCTGCCGAATGCCTCGATGCCGTTTAGGCAGTCCTTTTTAAGCGCGTCGGTCTCCTCGATGCTAAGACCCAGCACGTCCTTTAGCGCGCCCGGGAACTCGCCCAGAACGTGGTCGTTTTCGTCTACCAGACCGCTTAACGCCCCCGCTAGGAGCGTGCCGCCGCCCTTGACGAAGGCCTCGATCTTCTGCTTAAGGCCGGGCCTGAACATGTAGGTGTAGGGCAGCACGACCAGCCTGTAGCCGGATATGTCCGCGTCTTCGCTCACGAAATCCACGGAGATGTGCCTGTCGTAAAACGCCTTGTAGTAGCTGTGCACGCCGTCCAGGTAGTCGATGTCCCGGTTGGGGCCGGAGGAGTTTTCCAGCGCCCACCAGTTGTTCCAGTCGAACACCACGGCGACCTGCGCCTTCGTACGCTTGCCGACCACATGGGGGCTGAGCGTCTCAAGCTCCCTGCCCAGCACTTCGGTCTCCCTGAACACGCGGGTGTCGTCCCGCCCGGAGTGGGAGATCACCGCGCCGTGGAACTTTTCCTGCCCCGCGCGGCTCTGGCGCATCTGGAAGTACAGGCAGCTGTCCGCCCCGTGGGCGATGGCCTGCCAGCTCAGGCACCTGACCTCGCCGGGGCGCTTTAATACGTTGTAGGGCTGCCAGTTCTGCTGGTTGGGGCTCTGCTCAGCCAGAAGGTAGCTCTGCCCGCCCTTGAGGCCGCGCATGATGTCGTGCTTCATGGCCACGAAACTCATCTCGTGGGTGGGCCAGGGGTAATTGTCCCAGCCCACTATGTCCATCTTTGAGGCCATTACGAACTGGTCCAGCTTTTTGATGTAGCCGGACATGTTGGTCTGTATGGGCTTGTCGGAATACTGCCGGATGGCGTCGTACTCGTTGCGGAAGCAGGCGGCGGTGGAGTCGGTGACGAAGCGCATGTAGTCCAACTGCACGGTGGGGTTGAAGCGGTAGTCGTCGTTGGTCTCGTCGGGCAGGTTGACTTCTTCCCAGTCGTATAATGTCCTGCCCCAGAAGGAGGTGTACCAGCGCTCGTTCAGCTTATCGATGCTGCCGTAGCGGTTTTTGAGCCAGAGGATGAACTTGCTCCTGCAGGTGGGGCAGTAGCAGTAGGTGCCGTACTCGTTGGCTACGTGCCAGAGTCTGAGCGCGGGGTGATTGGCGTACCTTTTCGCCATCTCGGAGGCGATCGCCCGGGCGCGCTCCAGGTATTTGGGGCTGTTGTAGCAGAAGTACACCCGCATGCCGTGGGTGCGC
This sequence comes from Clostridia bacterium, assembly GCA_017518705.1. The sequence continues at coordinate 18,807 of JAFWUC010000012.1, read as the reverse complement.
TTGCGGCCCGCGATGTCCACGGGCAGCACCTCGGGATACTTGCGGCTCAGCCACGCGGGCTGCGCCACGGTGGGGGTGGCGAGGTTCACGCCTATGCCGTTTTCGGCCAGCTTGTCCATTATCCTGTCCAGCCAGCCGAAGTCGTACACGCCCTCCTCCGGCTCCAGCTTCGCCCAGGAGAACACGGGCAGCGTGACCAGGTTTATATGCGCTTTCCTGAACAGGCGCATATCCTGGTCTATGGTGTTTTCGTCCCACTGGTCGGGATTGTAGTCCCCGCCGAAGTAGATCCTGTCGAGCTTTACGGGCATAGTGGCGTCCATAACTGACCTCCCCGGTTTCTGTTGCTTCCATTATACACTATCTTTGCCCGCAATGGAATACCGTAATTCGCGAATTGCTAAAAATTTAGTTGACATTGTACTAAAAATTAAAATGTTAAGCATGAAATTTAGTTAAAATATGTATAAAACGTATTGACACGCAGGGGGTGAAATATGGTAGAATGGTATCGGAATGGAGGCGAGCGCATGACAGAGGCAAGAAGCACCGTGCTCATGGGCCGGAACCGGGTCAACCCGATCGTCCGCTTCTTCAGGATACTTTGGAAGCAGAGGACGCTGGTGGCTCTGTGCGTGCTGCCCATGGCGCTTTTGTTCGTGTTTTCCTACGGCCCCATGTACGGGGTGCTGATAGGTTTCAAACGCTATTCGCCTGCCCTGGGCGTGTGGAACAGCCAGTGGGTGGGCTTCAACAATCTGGTCGAGTTTTTCTCCAATGTCAATTGTCTCAAGATAATCATGCAGACCCTGAAGGTAGGTATATTCTCCCTGATATTTACCTACCCGATGCCGATAATCCTGGCGCTGTCTCTTAATGAGGTAGCAAACAAGGGCTTCAAGCGGACGGTCCAGTCCATTTCATATCTTCCGCACTTTATTTCCATCGTGGTCATATGCACGATGCTCAACGAGTTCGGCTCGCTGAGCGGGCTTTTCAACACCATAAGAAAATTCTTCGGCGCCGCTCCGGTCAACATGAACAACGGCACCAAATACTTCATGTTCTACTACATCGGCTCCGCCATATGGCAGGGCGCCGGCTGGGGCTCGATCATATACCTGTCCGCGCTCTCCAACGTGGACACCAGCCTGTACGACGTGGCGAACATCGACGGCGCGAACCGCTTCCAGAAGATCCGCCACGTGGCGCTGCCCGCCATACTGCCCACCACCACCATGGTGCTGATACTCAACTCCGGCAACATCCTTTCACAGGACTACACCAAGATCCTGCTTTTGCAGAACAACACCAACCGCACGGACCTGGACGTCATATCCACATATGTCTACACGATGGGCATTGCGGACGGCCGCTTTGATTACGGTACTGCCGTGAACCTGATGGTGAGCGTGGTCAGCCTTATACTGGTGCTCACCACCAACACCATCGTGCGCACGATAGACCCGGATCAGTCCATCTGGTAAAGGAGGGCAGTAATCATGACGAAGACCACACTACCTTCCAGACCGGTCAAGGTCAAAAACAAGATCCACATCGGCGGATACGCGTTTGACATAGTCAATACCACGTTCCTGGTTTTGTGCTGTGCGCTCGTGATACTGCCGTTCATGCGCGTTATCGCCATATCCCTGTCGTCAAGCCGGATGATAGACCGCGGCAGCGTGGGGATCTGGCCTATAGAGCTGAACCTCAGGGGCTACGAGATCGTGTTCGGCAACGTTACGATCTACCGTTCCTACGGATGGACGCTGCTTTATTCCGGTCTGTTCACGATAATCACGGTATCGATGACCGCATGCCTCGCCTACCCGCTCTCGGTCAGCGACTTCGTGCTCAAAAAGCCCATAAGCGTGCTGCTGCTCATAACCATGTTCTTCTCCGGCGGCACGGTCCCCTCTTACCTGCTTATAAAAAACCTGGGGCTTATTAACACCCCCTGGGCACTGGTGCTGCCCGGCGCGGTGGGGGCGTGGAACACGTTCCTGTACAGATCCTTCTTTAAGGGCATCTCCCACGAGATCCGCGAGGCGGCGCTGATAGACGGCGCGGGGGACTTCAGGATACTGGTAAAGATAATCCTGCCGCTGTCCAAAGCCCTGATCGCGACGTTCAGCCTGTTCGCCATAGTCGGACAGTGGAACAGCTACTTCGCCGCGATGCTCTACATCAAGGACGCCACCAAGTTCCCCATCCAGAACATACTGCGCTCCATAGTCTATACCTCGGTGACCGCCACCTTCGGCGACGCGGGAATGGCGATAAACCAGGGCGCGGTAAACCCGCTGAACGTGCAGTACGCCTGCCTTATCGCGACCATCGCTCCGCTGCTTATAATCTATCCCTTCATCCAGAAGTACTTTGAGTCCGGCATGCAGGTCGGCGCCGTCAAGGGATGAAGCTTACCCAATAATCATCCGCGCTTTGCGGTAGATTAAATAAACAGGAGGAAGTTTTTCTTATGAAGAAACTGCTCGCACTCGCAGTGGCGATCATCCTCGCTCTGGGCTGCATGTCCGCTTTCGCGGTGTCCGGTCCCATCGAAGGCGTGGACTATCCCGAGCTGCCTGACGGAACTCTGAAGCTGACCGTGTCCGTACCCAACTTCGGCACCGATCAGATCCCCACCAAGATGCAGAAGATCTGGCATGAGAAGATGGAAGAGTATCTGGGCGTGAAGCTGGACATCACCTGGTCCACCGTTGCCTGGAGCGATTTCCAGGGCAATGAGGCCGTGAACCTGGCCGCCAAGGATCTGGCTGACATCAACACCTATTCTCAGGGCAGCCTTGTAAACGAGTACGGCGCCGCCGGCGTTGTGCTGGACGTCAACAAGTATGCCGACTACATGAAGTACTATCCCGAATTCGTGGCGGGCGTTATCGGCGGCCAGGAAGGCATCAACAACGCCGACGGTTCCTCCTACGTGTTCTGGGACGGCTACGACAACGACGTGAACCTGGCGGGCGCCCAGTCCTTCGCTTCCTACGCCTACAGGTTCGACGTGCTGCAGAAGTTCGGCCTTGAGCCCGCCACCACCTGGGACGAGTTCAAAGACCTGTGCGCCACCCTGAAGGGCCTGATCGACAGCGGCGAAGTGGATGCAGAGTACGTGCTGCACAACGGCGCCAGCTGGATGGCTTTCTACCGCGGATTCGTGGGCACCTTCCACACCTGGGACACCCTGTACTGGACCGGCGAAGAGTTCGCTTTCGGCCCCATCCAGGACAACTTCCGCACCATGCTCACCGAGCTGCATGAGCTGTATGAAGCCGGTTACATCAATCCCGAGTATCAGACCGACGACACCGCCGACAACGAAGCGACCACCGGCAAGGTGCTGATCGTTCCCACCGTATGGTCCGGTTCCGTACAGAGCTGGAACTCCCAGGCCGAAGAAGGCATCCAGTGGGGCCTTGCGTACCTGCCCGAGTATGAAGACTTCGGCGCCGCCTGGAAGTGGGGCAGCAAGATCACCGGCAAGAACCTGGGCACCACCCGCACCATGGGCATCATCATCAACGCCAACACCGAGTACCCCGAGTGGGTCGTGTCCATGATCGACTATCAGTACTCTCCCGAGATCTACATGCTCCTCAACTGGGGTATCGAGGGTGAAGACTGGTACACCGGCGAGGACGGAATGCGTCACTATGCCGACAAGTTCATGGCTCTACCCACCTCCGAGCGTCAGCAGGCGCTGGCCGACGAGGGCATCATGTCCTCCGGTATCGCCCGCACCGGTATCGCGTTCGTGCCGCAGATCTTCTCCACCATCCCCTCTTACGGCGATGCCGAGCCTTGGTGGAACCCCGAAAAAGGCTACTACGAAGGCCGCTACTGGTTCGAGACCGCTATCAACGGCGGAGTAGATTCCATTTCTCCCTTCGACCGTGCTCCTATCGTCAACATCACCGACGAGCAGAAGTCCGCTCAGTCCAGGCTTAAGAGCGCCTGCGAGAAGTACGCCAAGACCGAAGGCAACAAATTCATCACCGGCGAAGACGGCTATGACATCACCGATGACGCCCAGTGGGCCGCCTATGTTGAAGGCCTGAAGAGCCAGTTCGAAGGCTTCGACGAGCTGATCCAGATCACCAACGAGAACGTTGACCTTACTTCTCTGGAGTATTACAACGATTAAACTCACCTTTCTGGAATTGCCGGAGGTTCACCCTCCGGCAATTTTAAGCTAAGCGGACACGTTTCGCTTTCGGAGGGACAGATGTTTTACGGCGTAAGGATCACTTTCGGCCTGCAGTCCTGGCAGGTAGTCCAGACATATGACGGAGCGGCTTCGGTGCGTATCGGCGGCTCCTGGCGGCTGGAGGAAGGCGCGAAAAGGGCGGGCGTGGCGTCCGTCACCCCCGAATACTGCCTGGCGCGGGAGGACGACAATTCCCTGGTGTACGACTGGACACAAGCCGACGCGGTCACCGACAAGACCTGGGAAGCGACGGTAAAGCTGCCCCGGGGCGGGCTGTACCGCCTGGAGACCTGCCTGGACGCGGTCAGCGCGAAGACGGGGGAGCACTGGCGCTTCCGGGGCGACATAAGGACGCACCTGGGCGCGGGCGACGTGTTCGTCATGGCGGGGCAGAGCAACTCCGCGGGCTACAGCAAGGGCGTCGCGTTCGATCCGCCGGACATGATGGTGCACGTTTTAAGGAACAGCGGCAGCTGGGACATGGCCGCGCATCCGCTTAACGACGCCACCGACGCGCCGGACTGCCCGAACGCGCCCATGGGCCAGACGGGCACTTCGCCGTTCATTTCCTTCGGCAGAACGTATTCCCGGTCAGAGGGCGTGCCCGTGGGCCTCATCGCCTGCGCCCAGGGCGGCTCCTCCATAAACCGCTGGGACAGCTTTAGCGGCGGAGATCTTAACCTCAACATGATACGCAAGATCCGCCGGGCGGGCGGGGCGAAGGCGGTGTTCTGGTACCAGGGCTGCGCCGACGCTTCGGCGGAGGGGGCGGCCTCCTACGCGGAAAAGTTTGCCCGCATGGCCGAAGAGACCCGCCGGGCACTGGGCTATCAAATTCCTTACTACACCTTCCAGCTCAACCGCTACGACGCGCCTCACGACTTCGATTCCTGGAACCGCATACGCCAGGTACAGCTGGAGCTGTCGAAGAAGCTTAAAAACGTGTACCTGCTGCCCACCACGGGCATGGAGCTGGGGGACGAGATCCACAATTCCTCCCGGTCGAACGTGGCGCTGGGCGAGATGCTGGCGGGGCTCATCTGCCGGGGCACGGCGGCGCCCGAAGCGTGCGGCATAAGCAGGGAAGGCAGGCAGCTCACCGTAAATATCCGGGGGCTTAAGGGAGAATTGCACAGACAGTGCGCGTCAAGGCCGGGCGAGTGCTTTCGCGCGGAAGACGAACGTGGTATAATAGACATAACGGAGGTCAGGCCGGGCGGGGACAGCATATGTCTTGAGCTGGCGCGGCAGCCGGAAGGGGATGTGTTTGTTTCCTACGACATGGAGGAAGCGCCCTTCCACGCGCCTTTCAGGGACAGCCTTACTCTGCTGCCCGTGGTGCCGTTTTACAGAGTCAAAGCTGACTGAGCGGAGGTAAACAATGGACTGGTCGATGCAGATGAGGGACTGCCCTCAGTGGTTTAAGGACGCGAAATTCGGCATGTTCTTCCATTGGGGCGTGTACAGCGTCCCCGCGTGCGAGAACGAATGGTATTCCCGCAACATGTACCTGAAAGGCTCCAAGCAGAACCTGGAGCACGTCAAGCGCTTCGGCAAGGTGAGCGAGTTCGGCTACAAGGACTTTATCCCCATGTTCAAGGGCGAGAAATTCGACGCGGACGAGTGGGCGGACCTGGTGGTCAGGACGGGCGCGAAGTACGCGGGCCCCGTTTCGGAGCACGCGGACAACTATTCGCTCTGGGACAGCGACGTCAACCCCATTAACTCCGTGACCTACATGGGCCGCGACGTGGTGGGCGAGTGCGCCGAAGCCTTCAGAAAGCGCGGCATCAGGTTCCTTGCCACCCTGCACCACCAGTGGCTGTGGGGCTGGTTCATGTCCTCCGACCCGGAAGCGGACGTGTACGACCCGAAAAACGAGGTGTATTACGGCCCCGCACTGCCCCTTGAGACCTGCCGCTACATGCCCTACCGCATGCCGGACGAAAAGTTCTGCAAGGTGTGGCTGGAAAAGGTCAGGGAGGTCGCGACCAAGTACAAGCCCGACGTGCTGTATTACGACAGCCGCCTGCTGATCATCCCCGAGGACGTGCGCCGGGAGGCGGCGGACATCTATTACAACCAGGCGGGCGTCACCGACGGCATCATGACCTACAAGCAGGCGGACTTCCCCAAGGGCGTGGGCGTGTACGACGTGGAGTGCGGCCGCTTTGCCGACAAGCAGCCCTACACCTGGCAGACCGACGACCGTCTGGAGGACAACATAACCTGGTGCATAGTGCAGGACCCCAAGTACAAGAGCGCCTACCGCATACTGCAGCAGCTGTGCGACGTGGTGAGCAAAAACGGCAACCTGCTGCTCAACGTGGGCCCCTGCGCGGACGGCAGCTTCCCCGAGGAAGCGAAAAAGGAGCTGTACAAGGTGGGCGACTGGCTTAAGAAGTACGGCGAAGCCATCTACGGCACCGTGCCCTTCGACGTGGCGCACGAGGGCGTCACCAAGGCCACCAACGAGGACTACAACGTGGAGCGGGTCAAGCAGCAGATGAAGGACGGCATCGCCATGGAGGCGGGCCAGTACCGCCTGACGGGCCGGGACTTCCGCTTCACTCAGAAGGGCAAGGACGTTTACGTGCTGTGCATGGGCAGGAGCGAAAACGGCGAGTACTGCGTTAAGTCCCTGGGCAAAGACGCCTGCCTTAAGGACATCGCCTCTGTCGAAGTACTGGGCGCGGGGAAAGCCGCGTACGTGCACTCGGCGGATTCGCTCACCGTGAAGCTGCCCGACAACGCCCCCGAAGAGGACATTTACGTTATAAAGGTGACAAGGCCATGATCGCAGACACTAACAGGTCGCCCTTCGCAAAGGCGCACATGCTCTCCGCCCAGGTCAGGCAGGAGGGCGGCATAATAGGCAGGCGCAGGCACAGCGCCGAAACCAGCATGATACCCCATCTGCTGGACATATTCTCCGACCCCAACAGCTTTTTCCACGCGCTTGAGAATTTCCGCATCGCGGCGGGGGAGAGCGACGGCGAGTTCCGGGGCAACGTGTACGGGGACGGGGACTTCTACAAGCTGCTGGAAGGCATGGTGCTCTTCGGGCAGGACATCTCGGCGTACGCGTCCCTGATAGAGCGGGCGCAGGAACAGGACGGCTACATCTCCACCAAGCAGATAATCGCCTCCCGCAAGGGGCAGATGGTGCGCCACGCCGACCAGGACGACTTTGAGGAATACAATTTCGGCCACCTGTTCACCCTGACCGCCGCCGCCTGCCGCATGGGGCAGGGCGAGACGCTCTTGCGCGTGTCTAAAAAAGCGGCGGACTACCTTTATAACCGCTACCTTATGGCGCTCAAGGACAAAAAGGCCATGAGCGCGGTGTGCCCCAGCCACTATATGGGTCTGGCGGAGCTTTACCGCCTGACGGGGGAGGAAAAGTACCTGTCCGCCCTGGAAGCCGCGCTGGAGCTCAGAAAATACGTCGTGAACGGCACCGACGACAACCAGGACGAGATACCGCTCTATGAGCAGCGGGAGATGCGCGGCCACGCGGTCAGGGCCACCTACCTGTACGCGGGCGCGGCGGACCTGTGCCTGGAGACGGGGGACAGGGCGCTGGAAGAGGTGCTGTTAAGCTGCTGGGACGACATGGTGAACAAGAAGATGTACATCACCGGCGGCCTGGGCGCGCTGTACACGGGCGCGTCGCCCTTCGGCGACCTGATCAACGCCAAGCGGGTGCACCAGGCGTTCGGCTACGAGTACCAGCTGCCCAACATCACCGCCTACAACGAGACCTGCGCCTCCCTGGGGGGCATAATGTGGGCGAGCCGCATGTTCCAGCTGTTCCCGGACTCCAAGTATATCGACTTCATCGAGCGCGCGGCGTACAACCTGGCCTTCGCGGCGGTGAGCCCGGACGGGAACAAGTATTTCTACGAGAACATGCTAAGGCGCACCAAAGAGGTGGGCTACTTCCTGATGTGGCCGCGGGTGAGGTCGGACACGTTCAAGTGCTTCTGCTGTCCCACCAACCTGTCCCGTTTCATGGCGCACCTGCCCCAGTACGCGTTCTTCTGCGGGGACGACGTGCTCTACACCGGCCTTTACATGCCCTGCAAGGCGCATATAAGCCTTAAAAACGGCGCCGAGTTCGACATAGAGGAAGTCACCGACTACCCCTGGGACGGGCGCGTGAGCTTCAGGATAAGCGCCTGTAACGGCGTGCCCTTCAGGCTGCTGGCCCGGGTGCCCGCCTTCGCGGGGGGCGGCTTCAGGGAACTGGACATAAACGATCCCGCTATCGAATTTGACATGACGCCGCGCCTCATCCGCGCCCACGCAAAGCTGGAGGAGAACGAGTCCAGCGTGTGCGTGATGCGGGGACCCGTGGTCTACTGCGCGGAAATGGAAGACCTGTCCGGCCTGTACCTGTCATCGAACGCGGAGTTCACGTCCGAACGCGCGGACATCGCGGGCGAGAACGTGGTCACGTTAAAGACCAAGGGCTGGCGCTTAAGCAGCACTCCCGCAGGACTTTACGAGGAAGTGGGCGGCGCCGCCCTCGTGCCGGAGGAGATAAGCCTCATCCCGTACTTCGAGTGGGACAATTCGGGCTTTAAGGAAATGCGCATCTGGATCCCGGTCAGGTATGACGTAAAATAAACATCAGTGGGGTAAAAGTATGGAACACAAGATCGCGCTGGTCTACACGGGCATGCCCTTCAGCCTAGTCAAACGGGTGGAAGCGGAGCTCACGAAAGTTTTCGAAGGGGACAAACTCACCTTCATCACCCTGTCGGACCCCTCCATCATCGCCGACGCGGTGAAAAACGGCAGTCCTTCAAAAGAGGCGCTCATACGCCTTAACTCCATGTACGCCCGGGCGGCGGAGGCGGGGGCGGAAGCGATACTCAACATCTGCTCCTCCGTGGGTGACTTCGCGGGCGCCTGCCAGGGCGCGTACGAGCTGATGGGCGTGCCGCTGGTCAGGATAGACGAGGAGATGGCCATGCGCGCCACGGCGGCGTTTGACAGGATAGGCGTCATCGCCACCCTGTCCTCCACGCTGGAACCCTCGCTTAGGCTGCTCAGGGCCTGCGCCGAAAAGCAGGGCAGGACGGTGGAACTTGAGGGCGTGCTGGCGGACAACGCGTTCGGCGGCGGCGCCGAAAAACTGATCGAGGCGGCAAAGAAACTGCACGCTCCCGAATGCCTGGTGCTCGCCCAGGGCTCCATGGCGGACAACGCCGAAGAAGTGGCCGCGGCTACGGGCCTTCCCGTGTTCGAGAGCCCCTCAAACGGCGCCAAAGCGGTATTTAAGGCGGTGAAAGGCAAATGAACTACACGGAACTCGCCCGCATGGGCAACCGGCTGCGCCGCGACATAATCGAGATGATCTACCGTTCCAAGGACGGGCATCCCGCGCCCTCGCTGTCCTGCGCGGACATAGTGGCGTGCCTGTACTTCGGGGTAATGAACGTGGATCCCCAAACCCCCCACTGGGAGGACCGGGACCGCTTCGTGCTGTCCAAGGGCCACGCCTGCCCCGCCCTGTACGCGGCGCTGGGGCAGAAGGGCTATTTTTCCCGTGAGCTGTACCCGACCTTAAGGCACATAGACAGCACGCTGCAGGGGCATCCGGACATGAAGAAGACCCCCGGCGTGGACATGACCAGCGGCAGCCTGGGCAACGGCCTTGCGGCGGCGACGGGCATGGCGCTGGCGGCGAAACTCATGCACAAGAGCTATAAGACCTACGTGCTCACCGGCGACGGGGAGCTGGGCGAAGGCATCAACTGGGAGGCCGCCCAGACCGCGGCGAAGTACAAGCTGGACAACCTCGTGCTGATCGTGGACAACAACGGCATGCAGTCCGGCGGCAGCGTGGAGGACGTGGGCGGCGTGGTCAACATCCCCGGCAAGTTCGCGGCGTTCGGCTTCGAGGTCAAAGAGGCGGACGGCCACGACGTAAAGCAGATAATGGACGCGCTTACCTCTTCCCATCCCGGAAAGCCCCTGTGCGTGGTGGCGCATACGGTGAAGGGCAAGGGCGTGAGCTACATGGAGCACAACAACGCCTGGCACAAGGGCACGCCCAGCGACGAACAGTATCTTACCGCGGTAACGGAACTGGAGGCGATGATAAATGGCTGAGATCTCATCCACCCGCACGGCTTTCGTGGAGGCGCTTACCGAGCTTATCGAAAAGGACAACAAGGTGGTCATGGTCTCCGCGGACTCCGTGGCGGTGTTCCGCGCGACGGGGCTGCAGAAAAAGTACCCCGACCGGATAGTCGAGTGCGGCATCGCCGAGGGCAGCGCGGTAATGATCGCGGCGGGGCTGGCCTCCGCCGGGATGAAGCCCTTCGTGTGCGCCTACGCGGGCTTTCTGACCATGCGCGCCGTGGAGCAGATGCGCACCTTCGTCGGGTATCCGCACCTTAACGTCAAGTTCTTCGGCGCCAACGCGGGCATGTGCTCCGGCGAAAGGGAGGGCGTGACCCACCAGTTCTTCGAGGACGTGGGCATTATGCGCGCGGTGCCCGGCTTTACGGTGCTGGCGCCTTACGACGCAGAGGACACGAAACAGATGGTATTCAAAGCCTACGAGACCGACGGCCCCGTGTACTGCCGCATAGGCAGCGGAAGGGACCCGGTGGTGGGCGGCGGCTTCGTAAAGCGGGACTACGGATGTGACGCGCTTATCATAGGCTGCGGCGCGCCCCTTGCGGACGCCGTGGAGGCCGCGGACGAACTTAAAAGCGAGGGCATCAACTGTGCCGTGCTGGGCGTGAACGTGATAAAGCCCCTGGACGAAAAGGCGCTCATGCCCTACATTGAGCGGGCGAAAAAGATAATCACCATAGAGGACCACAACATATTCGGCGGCCTGGGCAGCGCGGTGTGCGAGATCGCGGGCAGGAAGGTCACGCGCCTGGGGCTAAAGGATATCTATCCCGAAAGCGGCACGGCGCAGGAGCTGAAAGTCAAATACAGCATCGCGGCGCCCGACGTGATAAAGGCGGTGAAAGCATGAGCGAAGGATATTTCAAGCGGGTCAGCAGCCTGACTCCCACCCGCATGTGGATCAACAATCCCACACTAAGCGAGTCCAACAAGGCCATAGCCGCGGGGGCGGTCAGCTGCACCACCAACCCCACCTACTGCGGCAAGATGCTGGCGAACCCCGAGATGCGGGACATAGTGCTTTCGCTTATCGGCGAAGGGCGCAGCATGTTTTCGGACGCATCCGACGTCGCCGCCTTCGTGCAGAGGAAGAGCGTAAAGCTGCTGATGGACAAGTTCCTGCCCGTGTACGACGCGGCGGGGGGCGTGAACGGCTTCGTGTCCCTGCAGGGCGATCCCTTTAAGGAGGACGACCCCGCCAACATCATAAACGAGGCGCTCAAGGACCTGGCGCTGGGCAAGAACTTTATCGCCAAGATCCCCACCACCGTGGTGGGCCTGGAGGCGATAAAATACCTGTGCGCGAGGAACGTGCCCGTGATCGCTACGGAGATAATGTCCGTGGCGCAGTGCGTGTCCGCCTGCGAAGCGTACAAAACGAGCGGCGGCAGCGCGCCCATATACATCACCTGCATCGCGGGCATATTCGACGACTGCCTCAAAAACCAGCTGGCGGCAGGGGAGATAGCGGCGGACAGGGACGTTATCTTCCGCGCGGGCTGCACGCTGATGCGGGAAGAGTACCGCGTGATGCGCGAAAGGAAGCTGCCCGGGCGGCTGCTGGGAGGCGGCGCCAGGGGGCTGCACCACTTCACCGAGTTCGTGGGCGGCGAGTGCGACATAACCATCAACTGGAAGGGCACCGCCGACGCGCTTATAGAGGGCGACACGCCCGTGATCGAGCGCATGGACATGCCCACCCCTAAGGAGCTGCTGGACGCGCTCATGCAGGTGCCCACCTTCGCCAAGGCGTACCTGCCGGACGGGCTCAGGCCCGAAGAATACGCCGACTTCCCGCCCGTAAGGCTGTTCCGCGGCCAGTTCGAGGACGGATGGAAAAAGCTGTTAAAGGAGATCGAGGACTATGGCAAATAACAAGATCACAAACCTCTCTGAGCGCAACCGTGTGGAATTAAGGCCCGGGCTGGTCAAGACCAACCTGTCCTACAACGACGACACCATGCTGTGCCACTTCAAGATGAAAAAGGGCTGCGTGCTGCCCCTGCACAAGCACCTGGCGGTGCAGAACGGCTACGTGATCAGCGGGCGCCTCAAGTACCAGATGGCGGACGAGAACATGAACGTGTACGAGGAAGGCGTGATCGAGGCGGGCGGCGGCTACGTGTGGGACTCCAACGAGTACCACTCCACCGAGGCGCTGGAGGACATGGAGTTCATCGAGTTCTTCGCGCCCATGCGTCCCGAGTACATCGCGGAATAACTCCATTTGCCCAGTGGCGCCGCGGCGCGCCGGAAAGGAAACGCCATGACCAATAAGGAAAGAGTACTCAAAAGCCTCGCGTTCGAACCCACCGACCGCCTGCCCTTCGCGGTGCTCAACGGCCAGATGTGGATCTGCGCCCGCCACGGGCTCACCGTGGGCAAACTGCTGGAGCTTCCCGACGCGGGAGCGCAGCTGCTGGTGGACGCTTACCGCGAGATCGGCACCGAGATCATGACTTCCGGCTGCGCGGCGGCGTGGCCCATGATGGCGGTCATGGGCGGCAAGGTGGACATGAAAGCCATCGCGGCGGAGATCGTGTTCCACCCGCTGACCGCCCTGTCGGACATAGACAAATACGACGTAAAGCAGGTCATCGCCGCCATGAAGCAGGACTTCTACTATCAGCGCACCCTGGTGCAGATGAGGGAGATGCGGCGCCTGGTCGGGGACGACACCATGATCGGCGGCGGCTTTTTCGGCCCCTTCACCATGGCGGCGCAGATGCTGGGCGTGGAGGACTTCATGGTCGAGCTCATGGACGGCGAGGAAGAGGAGATCGTAAAGGCGGTGGACTTCGCCTCCGAGATCGTGATCGCCTACCTGGAGGACCTGATCGACAACGGGCTGGACCTGATCACCATTCCCGAGCCCGTGGCTTCCGGCGACCTCATCCGCCCCTCCGTGTTCGAAAAGTACGTGCTGCCCGCGGACGTCAAGGTGGCGCGGCGCCTGGAAAAGCGCTGCCCGAACACGCTGATACACATCTGCGGACGCACCGACAGGCTGGTCAGCACGGTGGCGGAGGCGGGTTTCGGCGTGTTCTCGGTGGACTCCATAGACATGGTCAAGGCGCTGCAGGATTCCGCCCGGCGCACCGCGTTGTTCGGGAACCTGAACCCAGCCGGCATCCTCGCCGCGAAGAGCGCGGACGAGGTCTACCGCATCAGCAGGGAGCTGTGCGAGCAGATGAAGCCCTGCGGCGGCTTCATACTCGCCCCGGGCTGCGACCTCGCGCCCATCATCCCGCTGGAAAACCTTCAGGCGATGGCGCGGGCGGCGCGGGATTCCTGACGAAACGGCATATATCTGCGGGGCGGCAAAGGCCGTCCCGTTTTATGTAACACAATTGAAACAATATTTACGAAATTGTTTATTGCATTTCCCGCGCCCGGCTGTTAGCATTACAATGTATATACAGGTTCGGTGTCTGCTTCGAAGGAGTGACAGGTGGAGGACTTTTGCGTAGAGCTCGCGGGCGTCCCGCTCAGGATGATCTGCCGGCACCCGGAGAACAGGGAGTTTTTTAAGGACTACCTGACAGACAAGCCCCCGCTGTTCACCCTGAGCCCCACCGACAAGGACCTCGAGACCGAATGGGCGGGTTTCGTCAGGCGGGACGCGAAACGGGGGTTCGCCCCCAGACCCAGGGGCGGCGTGTTCCTGGAAAACAGCGCGCTGTACTCGCTTCTGGCAGTGAATCTCGCCGAATACGGCGTTTTGCAGATGCACGGCTCGGCGCTGTGCATGGACGGTCAGGCGTACGTGTTCACCGCCTTAAGCGGCACCGGCAAAAGCACCCACGCCCGCCTGTGGCGCGAAGCCTTCGGGGACCGGGTGTGGATGATAAACGACGACAAGCCCCTGATACGGGTGTCGGGCGGAGGCGCCCGGGCGTACGGTTCCCCCTGGGACGGCAAGCACCATTTGAGCCGCAACGCTTCCGCGCCCCTCAAAGCCGTAGTGCAGCTGGAGCGGGGCAGGGAAAACCGCGTGGAACCCCTTGCAAAGGCAGACGCATACGCGCTGCTCATCCGCCACTGCTTCGTGTCCGACGCGCCCGCGAACCGCTTAAGGGTGTCTTCGCTGGAAGCGGAACTGCTTAAGCAAACCGAGTTTTACCGCCTTTTGTGCAACATGGACCCGGACGCGGCGCTCACCGCATACCGGGGCATGAACGGGTAAACATCCCGGCAAGCCGGGTCAGAATATAAACAAACATATCCGTAAGGAGGATGCGTTTCATGAAGAAATACGTAAAGCCCGTGCTGGAAGTCGTCGAGATAGAGAACGACGCCATCCTGTCCGCCTGCGCCAGCGGCGTTGACAACGATACCGCCCTGTGCGAAGACATCCCCGTGTGCGACGATTTCCCCCAGAAGTAATATAAACCCTGACACTGCAAAAGGAGAAAACGCATATGAAGAAGTATGAAAAGCCCGTGCTGGAAGTCGTCGAGATAGAGAACGACGCCATCCTGTCCGCCTGCGCCAGCGGCGTGGACAACGACACCGCGCTGTGCGAAGAAGCTCCCGCGTGCACCGCGGATTTCCCCACCTGCAACGAACTCAGATAACCGGAGGACTGCATTATGAAGAAGTACGTGAAGCCCGTGCTGGAAGTCGTCGAGATAGAGAACGACGCCATCCTGTCCGCCTGCGCCAGCGGCGTGGACAACGACACCGCCCTGTGCGAAGACCTCGTCATCTGCCAGGACTACATGGAGTGCAACGACGTCCTGAAGTAACACGCATCACCCGCCTGTTTGCGGCGCACAGCTGTCTGTGCGCCGCAATCGCGTATAATGGAGGACAAACGTGACCGAGATACGAAAGCCGGACCCGGCGCTTACGAAGGCGCTGCCCCGGGCGCTGCCCCGGGAGGGGGAGACCTACGTCCCCAGCCGGTTCACCATATCTTTCTCGCACAATTCAGAACCGTACGTGTTCAGCACCTTCACCCGGCAGCTCATCCGGGGCAGCCTGCCCGCGAAAGCGAAAGCGGGGGAGGGGTATGACGAGCTTATCGAGAGCATGTTCCTGGTGCCCGAGGGGCGGGACGAGACCGCGTTCTACAACGGCGTGTCCCGCGTGATGCGCGCCTACAACGCCAAAAAGGGCTGGCGCCTGTTCACCGTGCTGCCCACCACCGCCTGCAACGCCCGCTGCGTGTACTGCTATGAAGAGGGCGTGAAGCCCGTGAGCATGACGGACGAGACGGTCAGCCGCACGGTCCGGTTCATACTGGGAACACGCGCGGAAGGCACGGCGCAGATCAACTGGTTCGGCGGCGAGCCGCTGCTGCGCCCGGACATAATCGACCGGGTGTGTGCGGGACTTAAGGCGGCGGGGGCGGAGTACCGCTGCAAGATGGTGTCTAACGGCAGCCTCGTGACTCCTGACATCGTCGCCAAAATGGCGGGGGAGTGGAATCTCGAGTCGCTGCAGATCTCCATGGACGGGGCGGAAAAGGACTACGTGCTCCGTAAAAACTATATCGGCGATTTCGGCGCTTACGACCGGGTCATTTCGGGCGTTGACGCCATGGCGGGCGCGGGCATACGCGTCACGGTGCGCTGCAACGTGGACGAGGACAACTGGGGCGGCGTCCCCGCGTTCCTAAAGGACATGGAGTCGCGCATAAGCCATAAGGAAAACGTGACCGTTTACCTCGCTCCCCTGTTCCAGGCGAGGCAAAGCGGCAGGGACCTGGAGCTGCACAAAAGGATACTTGACGCCCGGCAGGACATCGTTTCCGCGGGCTTCAGGAACACGGGCACGGGCGCGTACGCCGGCAAGTTCCGCGTGTTCCACTGCATGGCGGACTCGGGCGGGGTGGTGATCGGCCCGGACGGCAGCCTGTACCCCTGCGAACACTGTCCGCCCGAGGCGCGCTTCGGGGACGTGTTTAACGGCGTGACGGACGAAAACGCCCGATCTAACTTCTGCCGCGCGGACGCGATCCGCGAAAAGTGCGCCGACTGCCCGTTCCTGCCCCACTGCACGGGCTTTGCCGCCTGCCCCATAACCGACGCCCACTGCCGGGAAGCGATGAAGATGCTGACGCTGGCGGCGCTAAGCGAGATCATAGACGACCGCGGCGACAAGGCGGAGCAGCCGGACTGCTAAAGGAGACATATATGAGACTTGATCCTGATTTCATCACCCAGGACATAGAGGACACCCAGTTCCTGGTGCCCATGGGCGCGCAGGCGTTCCGGGGCATCGCCCGGGGCAACAGCACCGCGGCGTTCATAGTGAACTGCCTTAAGACCGAGACCACCGAGGAAAAGATCATCGACGCCGTGTGCGCCGAGTACGACGCGCCCCGCGATACGGTCGCCAAGGACGTCAGGGAGATACTGGACACCCTGCGCCGCATAAACGCGCTTAAGGAATGAGCGCTTCGCTGGAAGAGGTGCTCGCCCGGGACAAGGTGCTGGTCTACCGCACCCGGGGCACCAGCATGGAGCCCATGCTCCGCCAGAACCGGGACCTGGTGACGATACGGGTCCCGTCCGCGCGTCTCAAAAAATACGACGTGGCGCTGTATAAGCGGGGGAAGGACTGCGTGGCGCACAGGGTGATAAAGGTGCTGCCGGACGGCTACCTTATCCGCGGCGACAACACGTTTAAGACCGAGAGGGTCCCCGAGGGGAACGTGCTTGGCGTGCTCACGGGCTTCATGCGCAGGGGGAAACAGTACTCCGCGGACGGCAGGCTGTACCGGCTGTACGCCCGGGCGTGGCACTTCATCTTCCCCGCAAGGTACTTCTGGCGCAGGCTCACAAGGTTCCTGTCCTCGAGGCTCGCCCGTGTTTTCGGAAAGCGGGGTGAAAGATCGTGACCGACAGCGTGACCGCGCGGGACGTGATCTACCTGCTCTCCTGCGCCGTGAACGGCAAAGCGCCGGACAGGCAGCGTGCTTCCGCCATGGAGCTTGACCGGGTGTTCGCCTTCGCCAAAGGGCACATGGTCTCCTCAGCCGTCGCCTTCGCGCTTGACGCGGCGGGCGTTTCCGACGTGCGCGTAAAGGACGCCATAGCTTCCGCCCAGCGCAAGGCGGTGCTGTTTAACGCGGCGCTGGCGGGCATAAAACAGAAGCTTGGCGCGGCGGGGATATGGTTTCTGCCCCTTAAGGGCGCGTATCTTAAGGACCTGTACCCGGTTTTCGGCATGCGGGAGTTCTCCGACCACGACGTGCTGATAGACGAAACGCGGGCGGCGGACGTGAAACGGATCATGGAAGACCTGGGCTACACAACCCAGCACTTCGCCGTAAGCAACCACGACGTGTACTTTAAGCCCCCGTTTCTGACGTTTGAGATGCACCGCGCGCTGTTCAAGCCCGCCCAGGGGAAGGCGCTGTGCGAGTATTACAGGGACGTTGCGGGTCGCCTGCAGGGCGAGGGCTGCGAAAAAAGCTTCACTCCCGAGGACTGCTACGTCTACCTTACCGCCCACGAGCACAAGCACTATTCCGAGGAAGGCACGGGGCTGCGCTCCCTCATGGACACCTATGTGTTCCTTAAACGCAATAACCTCGACATGGACTATGTGGCGGCGCAGACGGAAAAGCTCGGCATAGACGGGTTCGAAAGGCGCAGCCGCGCCCTAGCGCTCAGCCTGTTTGGCGGCGGGGAAGAGGCGGGGGAAGACAGCGAGATGCTCAATTATTTCCTGGCTTCCGGCACCTTCGGAAACGTGGACCAGAAGGTCGCCAACAAGCTGGAAAAGGAGGGCTGGAGCCGGCTAAAGTACGCCTTAAAGCGGGTGGCGGTGCCGGTTAGCCCCAAAAACCCGGAGTACGCCAAGGCGGCGGAGACCTTCCCGTTCTTTTACAGGCATAAGCTTTTCCTGCCCCTGCTGCCTGTGTGGAAGGTCCTGCGCGCGGTCAAAAGCGGCCGCTTCCTGCCCGAAGCCCGCGCGATCAAAAACGCGAAGAAGGGGAAGTGAGCGGGGAGCTGTCAGCCACGTCATTGCGAGCCTCCGCAGGAGGCGTAGCAAAGCCTAATGGCCTCTCGCGACCCATGTGGCGTTCGCGGCTCTAACAGCCCACCGGGCTGTTATTCACTACCGCTCACGGCTCTAAAGTCCACTGGACTGTCATTCACTACCGCTGCGAGCCGTTCGTTTTTCGGCGGTCATTGGTCTTTGGTCATTGGTCATTAGTCGTCTGCGCTCACGCTTGACAAAGTTGCTCCGCTGACGCAGACGGATCGTCGGACACGTTTTGCGCGGCAGAATATCTTGTCATTGGTCGGCTGTGTTTGTGCGTCATTGCGAGCCTCCGAAGGAGCCGTGGCAAAGCCTAATGGCCTCTCGCGACCCATGTGGCGTTCGCGGCTCTAACAGCCCACCGGGCTGTTATTCACTACCGCTCACGGCTCTAAAGTCCACTGGACTGTCATTCACTACCGCTG
>JAFWUC010000011.1 GCA_017518705.1 Clostridia bacterium | reverse complement strand
GAGACCACCCACAGGGCGCTGCTTGAGAACAGGTGGCGGGGCGTTTCCTACTACGAACACTGGATAGCCGAAGGACCCGAGATCTACTGATATATAGCAAAAGAGCAGTCCGTATCGCGGTCTGCTCTTTTTATATCCGGGAATCATGAAGGTAGGGAGCTTTAGTGGTGGAACAGGCGTATCCTGTCAGCGCCATCACCATGCCGTATGCGTCGCAGCGGCTGATAACGATGTCGTCGCGAATAGAGCCGCCGGGCTGCGCGACGTATGAGACGCCGCTTTGGTGCGCGCGGATGATGCTGTCGTCAAAGGGGAAGAAGGCGTCCGAACCCAGCGCGACCCCGGAGATACTGTCAAGATAAGCGCGCTTGGCTTCGTCCGGGAAGGGGGCGGGGCGGCAGGTAAAGTATTTCTGCCATACGCCTTCCGCAAGCACGTCTTCTTCGTGGCGGTTTATGTAACCTTCTATCACGTTGTCCTGCTCGGACCGGCCCATGGAGGGCAGGAAGGGAAGGGAAAGCACTTCGTCGGTCTGTCTTAAGAACCACAGGTCCGCCTTGTCACCGGCCAGGCGCGTGCAGTGCACGCGGGACTGCTGCCCGGCACCCACACCTATTGCCTGCCCGTCATAGGCGTATGCCACGGAGTTGGACTGGGTGTATTTTAAGACGATAAGTGCCACAAGCAGGTCCCGCACGGCGCTTTCGGGCAGGGAACTGTCTTTGGTGACGATATTCGAAAGATCGTCTTTGGTGATGATTCGGTCATTTCTATGCTGTGTGAAGCTCACACCGAATACCTGACGGGTCTCCATGGGTTCCGACTCATAGTCCCGGTCGATCTTAAGCACGGTGTAGCCGCCTTTTTTCTTTTCCTGCAGCAGCTTGAGCGCTTTGGGCGTGTAATCCGGGGCGATCACGCCGTCGGAGACTTCCCGCGCTATCAGCCGCGCGGTGACTTCGTCGCAGGTATCCGACAAACTGATCCAGTCGCCGAAGGAACTTAAGCGGTCGGTGCCCCTTGCCCTGGCATAGGCGCAGGCGAGAGGGGAGTCATTCAGCCCCTTAAGGTCGTCTACAAAGCACGCCTTTTTCAGCCTTTCGCCAAGCGGCAGACCGACGGCGGCAGAGGTGGGACTGGTATGCTTGAACGAGGCAGCTGCCGGAGCACCCAAAACCTTTGACAATTCCCGTACCAGCTGCCAGCCGTTCAGCGCATCCAGCAGGTTGATATAGCCCGGGCGTCCGTTGAGTACATCGAACGGCAGCTCCGAACCGTTCTGCATGGATATATACGCGGGCTGCTGATGCGGGTTGCAGCCGTATTTGAGAGTTAGTTCCTTCATGGCAAAATGGCTTCCTTTCCGTAGCGGTTGACGATATGGGAACTGACACTGCCTGTCTTCGTATCCGCAAGGAACAGGCACAGGGAAATGCCGTTGTCGGGATCCAGCGCTTCGAACATGGTCTGCGCCAGCGCAGGTCCGTCAAGAGCGGGGAACAGGACTTCTTCGGGTTCGCCCTCAAATGGAGGCAGTACGGCTCCGTTTTCTCTGTAAGTGTGCACGTAGTGCCCCACGCCGGGCAGCGCCTCGTAATCGAAGAAACAGCGGCGCACGGTCCTGCCTTCAGGGTCGCCTGCCTTGATTATGCTGAGACTGTACGCGGGTCTGCTGCCCGAAAGCTCCATGAGTCCGGAAATGCGGGGCGTGAAGTGGGGAGCGTCCGGCTCGAAAACGCGCGTGGACAGAGCCTCCCCAAACGTTTTGCCCTGCTTAAGAAAGGAATAAACGGTGTCGGTCTGGTCGCCGTTGGTCACTATAAGCTTACCTTCCGTCATAGTGGCAGCGCGGTAAATGATGAGGCTGGGATCGGTCACTTTGCTTTCGTCGGCGGCGCGGGTGTACAGCCCGTCCGGGCGCATCTCAAGCACCCGGTTGCGGCTGTTCTGGCTGCGTCCCATGATGAAATACGCCGCCAGAAGCGTCCCGGCATCCCCGGACAGCCCCATGATTATGCCCCTGCCGGGGTAGCTTACACGGGAGAGGGCAGCGGTCACGTCCAGACTCATTTCATGTTGTCCCCCGCCATTTTTTCCTGCTTGACCTTGTGGTCGATCACGTGGCGGCGCTTGAGCTCCTGCCTTACGTCCTCAAGGGAGATGCCAAGCTGGGTCATGAGCACCATGACGTGGTAAGTAAGGTCGGCGATCTCGTAAACGGTCTCCTTTTTGTCTTCCGCTTTGCCGGCGATTATGACCTCGGTGGATTCTTCGCCGACTTTCTTAAGTATCTTGTCGAGCCCTTTCTGGAAAAGATAGGTGGTGTAAGAGCCTTCCGGGAGCTCCTCCTTACGGCCCTTGAGCAGATCCATTAGTCCGTCCAGAGAGTACTCGCTGAGCGTGTCGGACTGCCAAACCGGCCTGGTAAAGCAGGAATCCGTGCCCAGATGGCAGGCGGGACCGTCCTTTTCCACCATGACCAGAAGCGCGTCCCCGTCGCAGTCGGCGGTGATCGAGACCACGTGCTGGTAATTCCCGCTGGTCTCGCCCTTCAGCCAAAGCTGCTGGCGCGAACGCGACCAGAAGCAGGTGAGCTGTTTCTCAATGGTGATCTCAAGGCTCTCCCGGTTCATGTACGCCAGCGTGAGCACTTTTTTGCTGAGGGAATCCACCACGATGGCGGGGATAAGGCCGTTCTCGTCGAACTTGAGCGCGTCTATGTTGAGCATTACACTACCTCCCTTACGGGTATACCGTTATGTTTCATAAGCTGCTTGACTTCGGATATGGCGACTTCGCCGAAGTGGAATATGGAAGCGGCGAGCCCTGCGTCCACTTTCGGGCACTCCTTGAACAGCGTCACGAAATCCATGGCGCAGCCGGCTCCTCCCGAAGCGATGACCGGGACCGTTGAAAACTCGCACACTGCCGAAAGCAGGGGCAGGTCGAAGCCCTGCTTGACGCCGTCGGTGTCCATGGAGTTTAATACGATCTCGCCCGCGCCGCGGTCGATCCCTTCTTTTATCCAGCTGAGCGCGTCAAGGCCGGTGTCTTCACGGCCTCCCCGCACGAATAAGTGGTATGCTCCGCCGACCCGTTTGACATCTGCGGACAGCACAACGCACTGGCTGCCGTATCGGCGGGCAGCTTCGTTTATAAGCCCGGGATTCCTGACGGCGCAGGAGTTGACCGAAACTTTGTCCGCGCCGCACTTGAGCACCCGGTCAAAGTCTTCAAGGCTGTTTATGCCGCCGCCTACAGTCAGCGGGATGAACACCCGGCTCGCGGTCTCGCGGAGGCACTCGGTGAACAGCCCCCGGTTTTCGGCGGAGGCGGTGATGTCGTAGAACACCAGTTCGTCGGCGCCGCTGTCAGAGTAGAAAGCGGCAAGCTCGGCAGGGGAGGACACGTCCCTGAGATTTCCGAAGCGGACGCCCTTGACGACCCGCCCGTCCCTGACATCCAGACAGGGGATGATGCGTTTTGAGATCATGAAGCGGCCTCCACCAGTTCCTTAAGGTCTACTGCGCCCTCGT
>JAFWUC010000010.1 GCA_017518705.1 Clostridia bacterium | reverse complement strand
AGTGAAGATGGGATCTTCGATCTCCTCATCCTCGTTGGCGATGTACACGCCGTCGCCGTCGTCCTTCACCACGCAGCCCGGAGCGATCTCTTCGATCGGGAAGGGGGTGATGTAGAACAGGCCGTACTCGTAGAAGAAGGGAACGTATTCCTTCTGTACGTGGAACTGGAGCGTGAAGTCGTCCAGCACCTTGAGGCCTTCGAAGTAATCGACTTCCTTGTTGTAGTACTCTTCAAAGCCCACCAGGAAATCCTCATGAGCGACATTATACGTTTACTCATTGCTTTGTGACCCTTTCTTCTTTTGTTGCTGAAATGAGTTTGGTTACAGGTTGCTGCTGCCGGACGCGCTCCGGCGCTGGGTTTGCTTCGTTTTGCGAAGCTGCTCCATATGGCACACGCGCACTGAAGCCCATCTTTCCCGACAAATCAGTCAATTTGTCAGAAAACCGGGGCTAAGTGCACTTTATTGCGCTATATGGATACGTTTTGCAGGGTTTTTTGATGCAAATATAAAAAATTTGCCGGAACCCGCATCCTCAATTTTATCATTTAAGGGGCGTTTTTGTCTATATATATTACAAATATTCATAGAATATTTACAGAAACCGTAACAATCCGCCTCTGTGATCTTTCTTTACCCCTTCAGAACCGCGTCATTTGGCAAAATTTAACCAAATTTACTTCATCTTAACATACATTTAAAGACGTATTTCCCCTTCCGGGCACGGTTTTGCAAGTCTGCCGCGCATTTGCAGGTCATAATCTGCCTTTGCTATTGCCATTTCGGCGGATTAAGGGTATGATAGACACATCCTTCCCCGGGCGCGCCGTGCGCCACCATATTATAGGAGGAAACACGTATGTCGAACGCTCCCTTCGCATACCGGGGCTTCATGCTGGACCCCGCCAGGCACTTTATACCCCTGGAAGAAGTGCTTAAACTGATCGACGCTGCCGCGCGTCTGGGCATGAACCGCTTCCACTGGCACCTTACCGACGACCAGGGCTGGAGGCTGGAGATCAAGCGCTATCCCCTGCTCACCAAAGTGGGCAGCGTAAGGGGCAGATCCTGTTTCTGGGGCGAAAGCGAGACCGAGAACAACTGCGGCTACTACACCCAGGACGAAGTGCGCCGGGCAGTCAGCTACGCCCGGGAACGCGGGATAGAGATCGTGCCCGAGATAGAGGTGCCCGGCCATGCCAGCGCCATGCTGGCCGCGTATCCCCAATTCGGCTGCCGCCGCTTTGACGGAGACAAGATAATCGAAAAACCGTATCCCTACGAAGTACAGACCATCGCGGGCGTGTTCCCCTCCCTTATCTGCGCGGGCCGGGACGACGCCGTGGAGTTCCTGGAAAACATACTGGACGAGGTCACCCGGCTGTTCCCCGGGCCGGAAGTGCACATAGGCGGCGACGAAGCCGTCAAAATGCACTGGCGCAGATGTCCCGACTGCCAAAGGCGCATGAAGGAGCTGGGGCTCAAGGACGAAAACCAGCTGCAAAGGTGGCTGGTGATGCGTATCGGCGCGTTTTTGAACGCCCGCGGCAAAAAATCCATCGTGTGGAACGAATCCCTCGACGGAGGCATGCTGCCCCATTACTTTATCGTGCAGCACTGGTGGGGCAACGACAAGGAGACCGCGCAGTTCCTGGCGGAGGGCGGGCAGGTGATCGTGTCCGACGCGAGCACGTACTACATAAACCGTCCCTACCATATGGGCGGCATAGACGAAATGGTCAATGTGCCCCGCGTGCCCGACTACGCCAAGGGCCATGAAGAGGGCCTTATCGGGCTGGAATCCCCGCTGTGGGGCGAGAGGATCACCAACCCCGCCCGCGCGGAATACATGCTGTTCCCGAGGCTCGCGCTGGTGGCCATGAAGGCGAACGGCGACCCCAGGGCGGACGACCCCGATACCGCCTTTGCGGCGCTTAAGGAATACCGCGACGCGATGCCCGACATCTCCTGGGCGCCCGAAGACGTATGGCGCATGACCCCGGAACAGCAGGCCGCCGCAAAAGCCAAGGAGGAAGCAAAACGCAGTCTGCCCGGCATGCCTCGGGTGCTGGACATCTGCGACCGCATAATCGAGCTGGAAGCGATGGAAAAGCTCACATACAAGATCGGCATGCCCCTTTCCTTCGCCCGTCAGGTGTGGGACATAAGCTTCAGCTGTCTTACCGACTACTGCGGCAGCATGAGTGCCGATACGTCAAACGGCGCCGGGGAGCTCAACTCGCAGCTGCGCACCGCCCTCAGGCAAAGGGACGCGGGCGACTGGAGGGGCAAGCCGGAAGATATATGGATCGACACCATGAAGTGCTTTTCTCGCTTCGTGAACGAGCATTATAAGCAGTACGGTTACTATGGCTTCGACAGAGGCTTCTGGACCACCAGGCAGATAAACGCAAAACTGTTCAGGATAGGCGAACTTGAGTACGAACTGACCGATAACGGCGAAACGGGCAAAGGCGTGGCCCTGCACATACCTTCCGACGCGGTGCTGGAGCCGGACAGGCTCAACGCCTCAGTCGCGAAGGCGCGGGAATTCCTGAAAACATATTATCCGGAATACGCCTCCTGCCCCTTCACCCTGCACACCTGGCTGCTGGCTCCGCAGATCGAAAAGCTGCTGCCGGAAGACAGCCGCATCCGCCGTTTCAGGCGCGCTTTCGACCTTACCGACACCGACGAGGACTGCCTCGAAGGCCTGATGGGCTGGGTGTTCGACATGCCCCGGGAAAAGCGCGGCAGGGAATTCATGGCCGAGGCGCCCGAAAACACCCGCCTGCAAAAAGCACTCAAGCGCTTCCTGCTTGAGGGCGGGACCGTGACGGGCTCCTACGGTCCGCTGGCAAGGGAATTTAAATAAGAAGAAAACAAACAACGGACAGCCGAAGGGCTGTCCGTTGTTTTGTGTGCCGATATCAGATAAAACTTCCTATAAGAATACGTACGCCTATCGCGATAAGTATCACTCCGCCCGCGATCTGGGCTTTGCCCGCCAGGCGCACGCCGAAGCGCTTGCCCAGCGCGACGCCCGCCACGCATATGGCGAAGGTCACCACGGCGATTATGCCTGCGGCGCCCAGCGCCCGCACGGGAGAATATCCCAGTTCCAGCAGCACAAAACCGCTAGAAAGCGCGTCCAGGGACGTAGCGATGCCCTGCATGAGCAGCGCGCCGATGCCCAGCGCCGGCGGACTGTCTTCCGGCGAGCCGTGCAGGCCCTCCCAAATCATCTTGCCGCCTATCCAGCCCAGCAGCGCCGCGGCGATATAGGGCACGATCTCCGCCAGCTGCCTTATGCCCTTTTCCGCCAGACGCATGCCCGCATAGCCCGCCAGAGGCATGATGAACTGGAAAAACGCGAATACGCCCGCTATGAGCAAACGCCTCGAGCGCCTCATGTCCGGCTCGTTCAGGCCGTTTGCCAGCGAGACCGTAAACGCGTCCATCGCCAGCCCCACGCCCAGCAGCGCGCTGGTGAGTATAAAATCAAGCATCCGTATTACGTTCCTTTAGCCGTTTGCAGATCCGCTCCGCCCGGAAACAGCGCATCTCCCGGCGGCGGATATGAATCGGGCGGGGAAGTATCCCCGCCCTGAGTCTACCTGTTAAAGTATACCAGCTCGTCTTCGGGCTTTTCCGCAGGCTCCCGGGTAAGCTCCGTGAGCGTCACGCAGTCCCGGCCGTGCACCGCGCTGAAACCCGCTTCGCACTTGGCAGTGACCGTTATCCACTCCGCTTCCTTGGGGCGCTTTTGCGCGTAGCGGCAGATAAAGCCGATCCCGCCCACGTCCGCGGCGCAGCAGGTCATGGCGTACCTGCCCACCAGGTAGGTCCGGGGCGGCAGGTCGTCCACCGTGAACGCCTGCGCCTTGATCTTTACCACGCGCCCGTCATACCTGTCCGCGTGCTCCATGCAGTCTATGTACCAGATGCCGAAGTCCTCGTCCTTTATCTCGATGACCTCGCTCTTCATATCGTAGGGCAGGTCTTCCTCCCCCACGCCGTCGTCCGCGGAACCGTCCACGTTCTCGAACAGCAGGTTGCAGCTGTTGTTCATGGCCTTTATCATGCGGCGGAAGCGGCTTTTTTCCGTGTTTTCGTCGCAGCGGTTGAATATAACCAGGTCAGCCAGCTTGGGAGCCTCGCTCATGAGCACCCGCATGTTGGTCATGTAATTGTCGAAGGTAGTGGCGTCTATCATGGACACCATCTGCGCCAGTTCCCAGTCGGAGGGCTTTTTGACCTTGAACAGGTCGTCAATGCCCCACACGCTGTTGTACTCGATTATGACCCGCTCGGGCATATATCTGCGGTTCATGGAGTTCAGGTTGTTGGAGGTCAGGTCTTCCTTTTCCTCTATCAATTCCAGCACCGCGTTGGACTTTCTGAGCAGCTGCTTGTCCAGCTCCTCTATGCCCTCTTCGCACATGATTATCAGCGTGCGCTCGCCGGAAGAGAAGTTCTCGTCCTCCAGCATGCTCTTTATAAGGCTGGTCTTGCCGCTCTCCAGGAAGCCCGTGACCAGATATACCGGGGTCTTGCACTCGTTTGCGCCCTGTGACATGGTTTACCTCTAAATCTTCAAAAGCTCCAGTATGTTTTCCCGCTTCAGGCCCACGCCGATCACGCACAGCCGGCCGGTGTAGTCCGCGGCGCCGTAGCGCAGCTCGTACTCGCCGGGAACGTAGTCAAAGTGCAGCCACCTGCCGTCGGTGGTGGGCATGATGCCCTTCATGCGCAGCACCGCGCCGTATTTCTCCTCGTCCTCCAGCGCGGCGAACGCGTTTTTGAGCACCTCAACGTCCAGTTTCGCGGCGGTCTCCAGGCCGATGTCGTCAAAGACCTCGTCCGCGTCGTGCTCGCCGTCGTGATGATGGTGATGGT
>JAFWUC010000009.1 GCA_017518705.1 Clostridia bacterium | reverse complement strand
ACAGCTAACATCTGACGGTGTCTCTCCCCATTATCCTGCAACGAAAGGACCTCATATATGGACAAATTCAACACCTGCAGGGGCGTAAGGTTAAACAACCTCAAGAATATCGACGTGAAGATACCCCGCGACAAGTTCACGGTCATCACCGGGCTGTCCGGCTCGGGCAAGAGCTCCCTGGCGTTCGACACCATATTCGCCGAGGGGCAGCGCCGGTACGTGGAGAGCCTGTCCTCCTACGCCCGCCAGTTCCTGGGCCAGATGGACAAGCCGGACGTGGACTCCATCGACGGGCTCTCCCCCGCCATATCCATCGACCAGAAGACCACCGCCCGCTCCCCCCGCTCCACCGTGGGCACGGTCACGGAGATACACGACTACCTGCGCCTGCTGTTTTCCCGCGCGGGCACTCCCCACTGCCCCAAGTGCGGGCGGGTGATAAAGCGGGTGAGCGTGGACGAGATCACTTCCCGCATCATGGAGCAGCCCGAGGGCAGCCGCCTGGTGCTTTTGGCGCCGGTGGTCAGGGGGCGCAAGGGCGAGTACGCGAAGCTGCTGGAGGACAGCCTTAAAAAGGGCTTCGTGCGCTGCCGTATAGACGGCATAATGTATGAATTAAGCGAAACGCCGCCCCTGGACAAGAACAAAAAGCACGACATAGAGATAGTGGTGGACCGCCTGGTGCTGAGGGAGGGCGTGCTCTCCCGCCTGAGCGACAGCGTGGAGACCGCGCTTAAATTGGGCGGCGGGCTGTGCCTTGCGGCGTTCGTGGACGGGGAGGAGATCCTGTTCTCCATGAACTACGCCTGCCCCGACTGCGGCATCTCCATAGAGGAGCTCTCCCCCCGCATGTTCTCCTTCAACAACCCCTACGGCGCGTGCCCCGTGTGCGGCGGGCTGGGCTACCTGACCACCGTGGACATAAACAGTGTGATCCCGGACCCGGACAAGTCCCTGAACGAAGGCGCGATACGCGTGAGCGGCTGGGACAGCGGCGAGGGCGGCGGCCAGATGGCGCGCATGTACCTGGAAGGGCTGGCCAGGCATTACGGCTTTTCCATGGACGCGCCGGTAAAAACGCTCGACAAGACCCAGCTGGACGCGATACTGTACGGCACCAAGGGCGAAAAGATCAACTGCGAGTACGAGCGCGACGGGCGCAGGGGCAGCTTCAACGTCCCCTTCGAGGGCATAATCACCAACCTGGAGCGCCGCTTCCGCGAGACGGACAGCGACTTCAGCCGCGAGGGCATAAGCGAGTACATGAGCGAGACCCCCTGCCCCGAGTGCGGCGGCAGGCGCTTAAAGCCCGAGGCGCTCGCGGTCACCGTGGGCGGCAGGTCCATCGCGGACGTGAGCGACCTGTCCATACGCGACAGCCTGGGCTTCTTCGAAAACCTGTCCCTGCCCCAGCGGGAGAGCTTTATCGCCCGCCCGATACTCAGGGAAGTCACCTCGCGCCTCAGCTTCCTTAAGGACGTGGGGCTCGAGTACCTTACCCTGTCCCGCGGCGCGGCCACCCTGTCCGGCGGCGAGGCGCAGCGCATCCGCCTGGCCACCCAGATCGGCAGCGGGCTGGTGGGCGTGGTGTACATACTGGACGAGCCCTCCATCGGCCTGCACATGCGGGACAGCGAAAAGCTGCTTAAGACCCTGAGGAAACTGCAGGGGCTGGGCAACACGCTTATAGTCGTGGAGCACGACACCGCCACCATGCGCGCGGCGGACTACCTGGTGGACATCGGCCCCGGCGCGGGCAGCCGCGGGGGGTATCTGGTGGCCTGCGGCACGCCCGAAGAGGTGATGCGGGTAAACGAGTCCGTGACGGGCCAGTTCCTGTCCGGAAAGCGCAGCGTGCCCATGCCCGCGGCAAGGCGCGCCCCCAGGGGCTTCATAACCGTCAAAAACCCCCGCGCCCACAACCTTAAGGGCATGGACGTAAGCTTCCCCCTGGGCGTGTTCACCTGCGTCACGGGCGTGAGCGGCTCGGGCAAGAGCAGCCTGGTGAACGACATACTCTTCAAGGCGCTCTCCCGCGACCTGAACCGCTCCCACGAGCGCCCCGGCAAGTTCGACGGCATCGAGGGGCTGAGCCGCCTGGACAAGGTGATCTCCATCGACCAGAGCCCCATAGGCCGCTCCCCCCGCAGCAATCCCGCCACCTACACCGGGCTGTTCGACCTGATCCGCGAGCTGTACGCCTCCACCGCCGACGCCCGCGCCCGGGGCTACAAGTCCAGCCGCTTCTCCTTCAACGTCAAGGGCGGCAGGTGCGAAAGCTGTTCCGGCGACGGCGTGATAAAGATAGAGATGCACTTCATGCCCGACCTGTACGTGCCCTGCGAGGTGTGCGGCGGGCGGCGCTACAACCGCGAGACGCTGGAAGTCAAGTACCGCGGCAAGAGCATCCACGAGGTGCTGGAGATGACCTGCGAGGAGGCGCTCAGTTTCTTCGACGCGCTGCCCAAGCTCAGGAACAAGCTGCAGACCATGGTGGACGTGGGCCTCGGGTACGTCAAGCTCGGCCAGCCCGCTACGCAGCTCTCGGGCGGCGAAGCGCAGAGGGTCAAGCTGGCAAGCGAACTCTCCCGCAAGGCCACGGGGCGCACCCTGTACGTGCTGGACGAGCCCACCACCGGCCTGCATCCCGCGGACGTGGAAAGGCTGAACGAAGTGCTGCTGCGCCTGGTGGACGCGGGCAACACCCTGGTCATAATCGAGCACAACCCGGACGTGATCAAGTGCGCGGACTGGATAATCGACATGGGCCCCGAGGGCGGGGACATGGGCGGCAGCGTGGTCGCCTGCGGCACTCCCGAACAGGTCGCCGCCTGCGACGCCAGCTACACCGGCCGGTTTCTGAAGGAGATACTGAAGGGCTGACGGCGGCGAAGCCGCCCTCACATTTAACAAACTCTTAATCCCCACTTGACTCTGCTTGCCTTTTTGGACTTTTGGAAGTGGTATAATAGTATCATCAAAAATCATGAACGGCGCGTTCGCACTTGGGTGCGGGCGCGTTTTTT
>JAFWUC010000008.1 GCA_017518705.1 Clostridia bacterium | reverse complement strand
GATCGCCCACCGCCTGTCCACCATCAGGAACGCGGACCTGATCATGGTGGTGAGCGGCGGCAACATAACGGAGAGGGGCACCCACGAGGAATTGATCAAACTGGAAGGCGGCCACTACCGCGGACTGTGCGAAGCGCAGTACAGGTTCATGACCGCGCAGTGACTTTCACCCAACAGACCGATGACCCGGAAGGGCGGCTTGATTGCCGCCCTTTTTATTTTTCCCGCGCCCTTTTATTTCCGGGCGTTTTGTGCTATAATGCTTTTTGGAAAGTTGTAAACATGACGAGAGGGAGGTTAACTATGACAAAGCAGCATACATATACACCCCCTTCGCAGGATGTACTTAAAGTCATACCTCTGGGCGGCCTGGGCGAGATAGGCAAAAACATGACCGCCTTCGAGTGCGGCGAAGACATCATAGTGGTGGACATGGGCTCCATGTTCCCCAAGGACGACATGCCGGGCGTGGACCTGGTGATCCCCGACATAACGTACCTTAAACAGAACGCTTCCCGCATAAAAGGCTTTTTCGTCACCCACGGCCACGAGGACCACATCGGCGCCGCTCCCTACGTGCTAAGCGACTTGTCCGCTCCGGTGTACGCCACGCGCCTGACCTGCGCGCTGATGGGCCTGAAATTCAAGGAAAACCGCATGTCCAACCGGGTGGAGATGATCGAGGTCGAACCCGGGGACACCATAGTCGCGGGCTGCTTCGGCGTGGAGTTCATAAACGTGACCCACTCCATAGCAGGCTCCTGCGCCCTGGCGATCCACACCCCCGTGGGGGTGGTGGTGCACACCGGGGACTTCAAGATCGACTACACGCCCGTGGCGGGCCAGACCACGGACTTCCAGCGCCTTGCCGCGCTGGGGCAAAGCGGGGTAAAGCTGCTGCTGGCGGATTCCACCAACGTGGAGCGCCCCGGCTACACCATGAGCGAAAGGAACGTGGGGGAGACCCTGCGCCTGCTGTTCGACAAGGCGTCTGACAGGATAATCGTGGCCATGTTCGCCTCCAACGTGCACCGCATACAGATGGTGGCGGACGCGGCGGCGCGGCACGGGCGCAAGCTGTGCCTGGTGGGCAGGAGCATGGTGTCCGTAGTGCGCATCAGCCGCCAGCTGGGCTATCTCGACATCCCGGACGACGAGCTCGTGGACCTGGACGAGATGGACAAGTATCCCGACGGGGAGATGGTGGTTTTGACCACCGGCTCCCAGGGCGAGCCCATGAGCGGGCTGAGCCGCATGGCGTTCGCGGAACATAAAAAGCTGGAGATCCGTCCAAGCGACATGGTCATCATCTCCGCCAACCCCATCCCCGGCAACGAGAACAGCGTGAGCCGCGTGATAAACAAGCTGGTGAGCAGCGGGGCGGAGGTCATATACGAGGCGCTGGCGGAGGTGCACGTGTCCGGGCACGCCAGGCAGGAAGAGCTAAAGCTCATGCACCGGCTGACCGCGCCGCAGTTCTTCATGCCCCTGCACGGGGAGGAAAGGCACATGTACCACCACGCCCGCCTGGCCATGAGCCTGGGCATGGATGAGAAAAACATCGTCATCCCCGCCATAGGCGACGTGATAGAGGTCACCAAGGACTCCATACGCAAAGTCGACGCCGCGCCTGCCGGCGAGGTGCTGGTGGACGGCCTGGGCGTGGGCGACGTGGGGGAGAGCGTGCTCAGGGACCGCAAGCAGCTGTCCCAGGAGGGCATGCTGATAGTGGTGCTGTGCTTCGACCACCACACGGGCGAGCTCATCGCGGGGCCGGACATAATCTCCCGCGGGCTCATACACAACCGGGAGAGCGAGGAGTTTACCGAGGGCGCGCGCCAGACGGTCAAAAAGCTGCTGTACAAGCGCATGGGCCAGTTCTCCACCACCCTGCAGATGAAAGAGGCCATAAAAGAAGCGCTTAAAAAGTACCTGGCCGAGACCATCCGCAGGAATCCTATGATACTTGTAATAACCGCGTAAGAGGACAAAATGAGCGTAAACGTAATAGACACAGCCAACATACTGGCGTCCCAGTTAAAGCAGACGGACGAGTACAAACAGTACGTTTCCCTTAAGCAGGCCGCCTACGAGGACTCCACCAACAGGACGCTTTTGGACGAGTTCAAGCGCCTGCAGTTCCGCATGCAGGCCCAGGCCGCCTCGGGAAAGCAGCCGGACGGCGAGGACATGCAGAAGCTGATGCGCATCTCCTCGCTTCTGCAGCTCAACAGCGACGCCCAGGCGTATATGCTGGCGGAACTGCGCTTCCAGAGGCTGATCGCCGACATATACAAGATAATCGGCGACGCGGCGGGCATAGACATAGAGGCGCTCACGCAGGCATAGTATGGCACAGAAGCAAAAGCGCGAATACTCGCGCCAGCAGTACAAAAGGCTGTTCAAGCCCCAAAGATACACCAAGCAGACCGTCATAAAGGACAGGGAGTACGGCCTGTTCTGGTACGACTGGCTGTGGCACGTGCTAAGGCCCGTGCTTATCGTGTTCATCGCCCTGCTTCTGATGGCGGGCGTGGGCGTGACCGCGTACAACAAGGCGTACGACTCGCTTCTGGCGCCCGCAGACGAAAAGGACACCTACGTGTACTCCTTCACCGTCAACAGCGGCGACTCGGTCACCAGATAGGGCGCAAGCTGGAGAACGAGGGCTTCATCAGAAGCAGCAAGATGTTCAAGTACTACGTGCAGTTTTACGGCCTGACCAACAAGCTGCAAAGCGGCGTGTACGACCTTAAAAAGAACATGAGCCTGTCCCAGGTGGCGTCCGCCCTGTCCAGCGGCGAAGCCACCAACGAGCGCACCATCCGCGTCATCCCCGGCTGGAACGTGGAGGACATCGCGGACTACCTTAAGCAGGTGGGCGCGATAGCCGACCGGGAGGACTTCCTTAAGGAGTGCCGCAACACGGAGGGCTACGTGGGCTATTCCATAGCGCTCATAAACGCCTCCTCCAGCCCCGACATGGCGAAGCGTCCCTACGCGCTGGAAGGCTACCTGGCCCCGGATACCTACCGGGTATACCTGACCGCCACCGTCGCGGACATCTGCCGCACGCTGGTCAGGCAGATGGACAACGTGTACAATTCCTACTTCGACTCAGAGGCCACCTACGACGAGAGCGGGCGCAAGCTTTCCGACGGCATGACCTACGGCGCCAAGGGCGTCACCCTCACGGAGGACGAAGTGCTGATTCTCGCATCTGTGATAGAAAAGGAAGCCTCGTCCCTGGCGGACATGCGCAGGGTGAGCGCGGTGTTCTATAACCGCCTGGCCGCGGGCATGAAGCTGCAGAGCGACCCCACCGTCAAGTACATGACGGGCATCACCCGCCTGGCGCTGACCAGCGAGGACGTCAGGGTCAATACCCCCTACAACACCTACGTGGTGGACGGGCTGCCGGCGGGCCCCATCTGTTCGCCGTCCAAGAACGCGATCAGCGCCGCCATCAATCCGGACGAAACTTACCTGAATGACAACTACCTGTACTTCTGCGCGGGCGAACCTGGCACGGGCCTGCTGATATTTGCACGCACGAGCGAGGAGCACGACAAGAACGTGGCGGTGTACCGCCCCCTGTGGGAGGCCTACGACCGCCGCGCCCAGGCGCAGGAGATCCAGGCGCGCTGACAGCGACACTGACGCGCGGAGGAGCATCCGCGCGGATTATATAGGAGGAAACATCATGGCAAACAAATACGCGGGCACTCAGACCGAAAAGAACCTTGAAGCCGCCTTCGCGGGCGAATCCCAGGCGCGCAACAAGTACACTTACTTCGCTTCCAGAGCCAAGAAGGACGGCTTCGAGCAGATAGCGGAGATCTTCCTCAAGACTGCCGAGAACGAGAAGGAGCACGCCAAGCTCTGGTTCAAGGAGCTGGAGGGCATAGGCGACACTTCCGCCAACCTGGCCACCGCCGCGGACGGGGAGAACTTCGAGTGGACGGACATGTACGAAGGCTTCGCCAGGACCGCCGAGGAAGAGGGCTTCCCGGAGCTGGCCGCCCGTTTCCGCGCCGTGGGGCAGATAGAGAAGACCCACGAGGAACGCTACCGCGCGCTGCTCAAGAACATCGAACTGGCCCAGGTGTTCGCCAAGAGCGAGATCAAGATCTGGGAATGCCGCAACTGCGGCCACATAGTGGTGGGCGAGAAGGCGCCCGAGGTGTGCCCCGTGTGCTCCCATCCGCAGAGCTACTTCGAGGTCAGGGCCGAGAACTATTGATCCGCATGAAGGCGGGGGGATCGCTCCCCGCCCTTTTTATTTGTCCGCGTCATGATACGGCGCACTGCCGCGGTTGACAGAAGCGGCGGGGCGGGGCTAAAATATACGCGGCTAAAACACTTATTGAAAGGCAAATGACATGAGCGAAACGAACCGTCCCGGGCTGTGGCCCGTAATGCTCACCCCGTTCACCGACGAAGGCGAGGTGGACTATGCTTCACTGGAAAGGCTGATCGACTGGTACGAAAAGGGCGGCGCCACCGGCCTGTTCGCGGACTGCCAGTCCAGCGAGATATTCTTCCTGAGCCTTAAGGAGAGGGCTGAGATCGCCCGCTTCGTGGTCTCCCACGCCCACGTGCCGGTAATCGCCAGCGGCCACGTGTCGGAGGGCTTTTCCGACCAGCTGGAGGAGCTCAAGCTGATCGCTTCCTCGGGAGTCGACGCGCTCATACTCATCACCAACCGGCTGGTGAGCGCAGGCAGGCAGGGCGAGAGCATAATGCCACGGGTGAACGAGATCGCCCGGCAGATACCGGATATCCCCCTGGGCTTTTACGAGTGCCCGTATCCCTTCAAGCGCCTTATCACACTGGAGGAGCTGGACAGGTGCCTTGACACGGGGCGTTTCCGTTTCATGAAGGATACCTGCTGCGACATAGACACGATCACGCGGCGACTGGAAGTATTAAAGGGCAGCGAGTTCAAGCTCTACAACGCCAACACCACCACGCTGCTTGAGAGCGTTAAGCGGGGCGCGGCGGGCTTTTCCGGCGTCATGTTCTCCTTCCATCCCGGACTGTACAAAAGGCTGTTCGAGCTCATGGACGAGGACATGGAAAAGGCGGAACTTTTGCAGGGCTTCCTGACCATGTTCAGCGAGATCGAACGGCAGTATTACCCCGTGAACGCCAAGTATTTTCTGAAAGGCGAGGGCGTGCTCTCAAGCGCATTCACCCGCACCAAGCCCAAAGAAGGCCTGACCGCCACGTTCATGGAGGAGGTAAGGCAGCTGAAACAGGCGCAGGAGGCGCTGATGAAAAGCTTTTAGCCGGCAGCTTTCGGCTCCCGGATGTCCGCCTGCGGCGGACGGCTGACGCGTAAAAAGAATAAACGCTTATATCAAACAAAAAACCGCCGAGCGGCGGTTTTTTTATCGGCTTCGGAGCGAAAAAAGCGTTATCCCCTCGGCCAGGGCTTGTAGGACACCGTGCCGCAGATGCGGTCGCCCGCGTCGCCGGCGGCGGTGTAGATGTAGCCCTTGTCGTTGAGCGGCTCGTCAGAGTAGGAGGCGGTGTATATGGCCACGTCCGGGTGCTTGGAGTGCACGGCGGAGATGCCCGTGAGGGAGGAGAAGATGCACATGAACTTGATGCGCGTGACGCCCACGCTCTTGAGCAGGTCGATGGCCGCAACGGCGGTGGCGCCGGTGGCGAGGGCGGGGTCTACGATCAGGCACTGGCCCTTGTCCGCGTCGGCGGGGAGCTTAAAGTAGTACTCTTTGGCTTCCAGCGTCTTTTCGTCCCGGTACAGGCCTATGTGGCCCACCTTGGCGGTGGGGGAGAGCGACCTTAAGCCGTCCACCATGCCCAGGCCTGCCCTGAGTATGGGCACGATGGTGAAGTCTTCCGCCAGCACGGGGCTGTCGAAGGTGCGCAGCGGCGCCGTGACGCTCACGTTTTTGAGGGAAAGGTCCCTCAGCGCCTCGTAGCCCATGAGCATGGTGATCTCGTTCACCATTTCGCAGAACTCCTTGCTGCCGGTGTACACGTCCCTTAAGTGGGTGACCTTGTGGGCGATCAGGGGATGGTCGATAATGACGGTGTTTTTAAGTAGGCTGTCCATATCCGCTCCTGTGGTTTTTTTCTTATCATACTCCAAAACGGCTCAAAATTCAATACGCCGCGGCGCTGTCGGAAAATAAAACCCCGAGATGTTGCAAAAGTATTTCAAATGTGTTACAATATACTCGGTATATACCGTATCCGACAGGGAGGCGTGCTATGAAGAAGATCGGGCTCGTGTGCCTTGAGACCATAAACAACGGGGGCGACGGCATCCTCGCCGACGCCACCAGGTACCTTTTGAGCCGGGAAAACGCCCAGGTCGTCACTGTGCAGCTGGAGCCGGAGTACGAGGAGCGCTTTAATGCGCTGGACCCCGCCCGGAAGTTCGTCTACCGGGTCACCCGCAGGTTCAACAAGCTTACCCGCGGGGGCTGTTTCGCGACCCGTCGGCTCATGTACACCAAACTCAGGGAACAGTACTTTTCAGAGCGCTTCAAGGGGCTGGACGGCGTGGTGGTCGCCGTGGGCATGATAAAGTTCAGGACCCAGATGTTCAGCTTCCTGTTCGAGGCGGTGACCCGGGCGGCGGAGCGCCTTGGCATACCGGTCATGTTCAGCGCCGCGAGCATCGCGCGCCCCGACGAAAAGGACAAACGCTTCAGGCAGCTTAAAAAAGCGATCAACAGCCCCGCGGTAAGGATCGTGACCACCCGCGACGGCGAGTGGGGCGTGGAAAGGCTCAAGGGGCACTATATCACCCGCGAAGGGATCCTTTCCGCCAAGGCGGGCGACCCCGGGCTGTGGGCGCCCCTGGTGTACGGCATAGAAAAACAAAACAGCGGCGTACTGGGCATAAACGTGATCCGCCCGGAGATATTCGCCGCCTACGGCAACCGCGCCGGAGAACCGGAGATGCTCAGGTTCTACCAGGAGCTTATCGGGCGCCTCGAAAAGGCGGGCCGCCCCTGGGCGCTGTTCACCAACGGCGTGGAAAGGGACCACTTGTTCGCCCTTAAGCTGCTTAAGACCCTGGGGCTTGACGAAAGCCGCCTTATGCCCCGGCCCATGAGCGCAAGGGAGCTGGTGATGACGGAGTCCCGTTTTTCCCTGGTGCTGGGGGCGAGGCTGCACTCGTGCATAGCCGCCGCGGCGCTTGGAATACCGGTGGCGGGGTTATTGTGGGACGATAAGCTCAGGTTCTTCGCAAAGACGCTCGGCCGCGAAAACTGCTTTATGGAAGTGGACGGGGCGGATGCGGAAAAGGCGCTCAAGCTGCTTTCGGAGGCAGAAAAAACGCCCGTTGATACGGACGTTGTCGCGCATCTCGCGCTTCAGACGCGGGACGGGATAAGGCAGTTCATGCACATCGTGGACCTGGAAAAGCTAAGCGCCGCCTCCGAACAGCCTGCGTACCCGGGCAGATACGTCCAGGAACTCCGGGCTTTTGCGGTGCCTTACAAAATACACCGCGTTTATAACGGCCAGACATACCGCCGCCTTGCCCAGCCAGGCGAGCAGCCCCTGTCCCCAGGGGATATACGTCATGGGAAACCAGCAGATACCCGCGCACAGTAACACCACCAGCAGGTTCTTGAGGTTGCTAAAGTAAAACACCCGTCCGGGCATGTCGAAGAACTTGTTGTACAGCACCCTTGGCTCGTACCACAGGTAGGTGCTTAAGCGGGCGATGGACGTGGCAAACAGTATGCCGCTTATGCCGAGCGACGTCCTGCCAAGCAGTATGGACAAGCCGATGTTCGCCAGGGCGGTCGAGAACATTATGTAGCGTATCTGCCGGTACATGCCCGTGCCTTCGCGGAAGGTCCACACCGGGCGCATGCAGCAGTTCAGGTAGTTGTCCAGCACTATGGCGGTCAGGGTAAGATCGCTAAGCACGTACTCTTCGCCCAGCCACAGGCGGATGAAGTCCTGGGTCAGGTAGAACAGGCACACGGACACTATGCCGCTCACCCAGAAGCTCACCAGCTGCATCGACTTAAAGGTCTTAAAGCGCTTCTGCACAGACGACGTGGCCACCAGGTTGCCTATGCCGGCGGTGACGGAGGTGAACAGCAGCGCCACGAATTCCATCAGGTGGCTCGTGATGGTGGTGTAGTTGGAGTACAGCCCCACCATGACCGTGCCGCACATCACGGAGATCAGTATGTTGTCGCTGCCGTTTAGCAGCGTCCAGGAGAGCTTGTAAAGGAAGACCGAGGAGATCTCGGAAAATACGTGTTTTTTCTCCGCCTCGCCCAGGAGGCGTTTTTCTTTTAAGAAGGGATAGTTCTTGTCCGCCACCCGCGCCACGATCAGGTTGTGCGCCGCCACCGCCGCCACTTCCAGCAGCAGGTAGAGCAGGTATTTTTTGAATACCACCATCACCAGTATCTGCATTAGCACCCGCGCCAGGTTCACGAATATGTCCAGCCGGTTGATGATGTAGCTTTTCTGGTCCGCCCTGATCATGGACGCCTTGTAGGCGAACAGATAGCTCACCGCGCTCTTCGCCACGAACAGCACATAGTACAGGTACAGATGGGGGATGTCCCGGTCCATGTTGACTATGTACTTGAGCACGGGCATCAGCGACAGCCCTATGCCCATCACGCCCAGGGCGATATAGCGGTACAGCTTCTTATAATAATTGAGCAGCGCGCTTAGGCGGTCCGTGTCGTTTTCGGCTATTGGCTTGTACAGGCTCACGTTCATCGCGCGCCCAAGCCCCAGGTCCGCCAGGGACAGAAGCGTAAGTATGTTTACGAACAGCCCGTTGATGCCCAGGTAGTGTACGCCTATGAACTCCAGGAATATGCGCCGGCGGACGAAGGTGAGCAGCATGAACAGCGCCTTGTTTGCGAAGGCGGAAAACACGTTCCTGCTTGCGTTTTTCGTGCGGCTTTCGGTGTTAAGGGTCATAAGTCCGTTTTCAGTCTTTCCTGCGCATTTCGTCCGCCAGTATGCGGAACATCTCCTCGAGCCCGACTTCGGCTTTCCAGCCTAGGCTCTTAAGCTTTGAAGTGTCCAGATTCATCTTGAGCACCGGCGCGTAGCCACGGCTGCCGTCGTCGTCGTTTTGCACCACCACGCGGGTGCTGCCGTCACCGCACACGCGGGCGGCCAGGTGCGCCATGTCGTATATGCTTATGTAGGTCTCTTCGTTGGCGGCGTTATAGGCTTCCCCGGGCACGCCTTTGACCAGAAGCGTGAGTATTGCGGTGACCGCGTCCAGGGTGTAAAGGTAGCTGCGCCTGGTCTCGCCCTTGGTGTGCAGCACTATGTCCCTGCCCTCGATCGCGCAGCGGGCGAACTCCGCGAACACGCGCCTGTCGTCGTAGCTTACGCCCCGCCCGAAGGTCTGGGTGAGCCTTAAGGACATGCCCGGCACGCCGTACTGCGCCCTGTACGCCGATACCATGCTTTCGCACATGCGCTTGCTTTCGGGGTAGCTGGTGCGGGGGAGCATGGGATCGAGGTTTGTGGAGTGGGTCTCGGTTATCTTTTCGTCGGTTTCGGGCGCGCCGTACACCTCCATGGAGGACAGGTACACAAAGGCGGAGACCCGCTTTTCCCGCGCCAGGTCCAGCATGTTCTTCGTGCCGTTCAGAGCGGTAAAAATGGTGTCCGCGGGGGCGTCCACGAAGGCGCGGCTGGCGGTGACGCTGGCGGCGTGTATTACATAGTCAACGGAAAAGTCCGCCTTGAGCGGCTTGGTCACGTCGCCTTCCACGTACACGATATTGTCCCTGGGCACGTCCGCGAACACGCGGTCGGCCTTTTCCCGGCTGCGGATCAGTGCCAGCAGCCTGGGCGCGCTGGCTTTCCCGTCGAACGCGCAGGCGAGCGCCTTTACCAGGCAGCTGCCTATCAGCCCCGTGGCGCCGGTCACCAGTATGCTTTTGCCATTAAGCGCGTCAAGCTCCGCAAAGGGCAGGTTTTTGTATTCGTCATATAAAGCAGGCATTGGCTGTCTCCGATCGGTTATGATAAAGTCATTTTACTCCTTCCCGGGCGAAAATTCAACCCCTTGACAGCTCAGGCGGGGCGGGGGTATCATCTAAACAGGAGGTGATCCCATGGCGAACATACTCGTGAGCGCGTGCCTGCTGGGCATCGAGTGCCGCTACAAGGGCGACGGCTGCCCCTGCGAGGGGATAAAGGCGCTGGCGGAAAGACACACCCTGATCCCCGTGTGCCCGGAACAGCT
This sequence comes from Clostridia bacterium, assembly GCA_017518705.1. The sequence continues at coordinate 1,777 of JAFWUC010000008.1, read as the reverse complement.
GGGCGGGCTTTCCACCCCCAGGTCCCCCGCCGAAAGGCAGGGCGACAGGGTGACCAACCGGGAAGGCGGGGACGTGACCGAAGCCTACGAATCGGGCGCCGAGCGCGCGCTCAGGATAGCGAAGCTCAACAATGTGTCCGTTGCGATACTCAAAGCGAAAAGCCCTTCCTGCGGCAGCGGCAGGATCTATGACGGCACGTTCTCGGGCAGGCTGATACCCGGCGACGGCGTGTGCGCCCGGTTGCTAAAGGACGCGGGCATAAAGGTCTTCAGCGAGGAGGACTACGCCGAAGCGGGGCTGTAGGGGTTTGGCTGTCAGCTGTCAGCTGTGAGCTGTTAGAGCGGCGGCAGACGCCGCCGCGGTCGTTGGTCGTTGGTCATTGGTCGTTGGTCATTGGTCAAAAGTCGTCTGCGCTTACGCTTGACAAAGTTGCTCCGCTTCCGTAAACGGCCCATATGCGTCATTGCGAGGGCGACTTGTCGCCAGTGGCAATCCGTTCTTCTTTTGCGATCGGCGCGAGGGAAACGGAGGGACGTGGATGTTGCTTTGGTGCGTCATCGCGAGCGAGAACGTTTGTTCGAGCGTGGCGATCCGTCCTTAATTAGATGGGGTTACGGATTGCCACGTGTCACTGTCGTGACACTCGCAATGACGCGTGGAGAGTCACTGAGGGCAAAGCGCAGCAAAAGCGTCGGGCGGGCATAAAAACGCGCCCGTACCCTGCGGTGCGGACGTGCCGTGCGTCTGACTTTTGATGGTACTATTATACCACTTATAAAAGTCCAAAAAGGCAAGCAGAGTCCACTTCTGATTAAGATATTGTTAAAGATGCGGAGCCGGTGCGGCTGTAGTGCCGGGCGCGGGGAGGACTTAAATGGATAAAGGGCGCATCGTTTTCCTGAACGGGGTGACCAGCTCGGGCAAGACGTCCATCGTGGAAGCGCTCCAGGCGCGCCGCGGCGTGTTCTTCTACGTGGTCGCCAACGACCTGTTCGAACAGACGGTGGGGGAGGAATACCTGAAGGAAGACTACTGGAAGTACCTGGGCGAAGCGATAATCATGATGTACCACACCGCGAGGCTGTTTTCCGACATGGGCAAAAACGTGCTGATCGACGGCATACTGGTGGAGCGGGAGGGGGTCGCGCCCCATTACGAGCGCATGCGGGACATCCTGAAAGACAACCCCCTGGATATAGTTGAAGTGTACTGCCCGCCCGAGATATGCAGGCGGCGCAGCCTGGAGCGGGGGGACAGGTACGAGACCCAGTCCGACGAACAGGCGGAACTGATGGCGAAGGATATAAGCTACAGCCTGAGGGTGGACACGGACAAACTGAGCCCGGAAGAGTGCGCCGACGCCATCATAAAGGCGCTGTTCTGAACGCGGACGGCTGCGTTCCCATGCGCCGCTTTTGTTGTGCTATGCACAGTGTCATTCTCTTCGTCATTGCGAGCCTGCCAACGGCAGGCGTGGCAATCCGTAACCCCTGCAATAAAGAAAACGGATCGCCACGCTCGAACATACGTTCTCGCTCGCGATGACGCATGAAAGGCCAACGACCACCGACCAATGACCAATGACCAATGACGTGGCGAAGCTGCTCCCTCGCAGCTCACAGCTATAAGCTAACAGCCACCCCCCGCCTCCGCGTGCGCGTTATTGGTGGCTGTGTTCTTTGTTATTTAGTATTTAGTTATTTAGTGCTTTATATGTGACCCGGTTTTCGAGTGTTCGGTTTGCGGGTACTCGGTTTGCGGGTACTCGGTTTGCGG
>JAFWUC010000071.1 GCA_017518705.1 Clostridia bacterium | reverse complement strand
GCCGTGGATGTCCGTGGTCTCTACCACGAGCACGCGCGTTTCGCCAAGCGCCGTAAGCAGGCACAGGCACAAAAGAAGTATGAGCGCTCTTTTCATATCAAGCCCCGCCTTTATGTGTCGTTAAGGGGTCCGTACGGCCCGATTATACCACACGCGGCAAAGATTTGGAATACGCGCCCCGCGCCGCCCGGGTTTTTTGGCGTTTTTTCGCCCGGACGGTTTTTTTCGCGGGCGGTACATGCTATAATAGCACATAACGCGCCGAAAGAGGTACGGATTTATGAAACGGATGCTCCCGATGCTGCTTTGCCTCGCGCTGCTGCTTTGCGCCGCTTTAGCCGAACAGGGCGCCGCCGCGCCCGTCGGTTACAAGGAACTTATGGACGACCTGCTCGCCGTGTGGACGCTCGAAAACTCGCCCGAAGAGGCGGACGCCGGATACAAACTGCTTTTGGCCCGGTCCATGGTCAAACAGGACCTGGAGGAGCTTGACGACCCCATTGCGGACGCCGTCGCGGATATCTGGGAAAGCACTTACCTGGACCCCGCCTTCAAAGTGCTGATCAGCGGACAGGACGACCCCGCCTCCCTGCCCGCGTCCGGCAGGCACGCCTTCGTGGTGCTGGGCTTTAAGCTGGAGAACGGGGAGATGGCGGACGAACTGAAAGCCCGCTGCGAAGCCGCGGCGGAAGCCGCCAGCGCCTTCCCGGATTCGATACTCGTGTGCTCCGGCGGCGCCACGGGCGAAAACAACCCGCTGAGCCGCACCGAGGCGGGGCTGATGAAACAGTACCTGTCCGAGACCTGCGGCATAGACCCCGCGCGCATCTTCACCGACGAACGCGCCATGGACACGGCGGACAACGCCGTGAACACCTTTGCCATCCTGAAGGAGCACGGCATAGAGCAGTTCACCCTGGTCACCTCCTCCTACCACCAGAAGCGCGCCGCGGCGCTGTACCTCACCCTGGCGGCGATAACGCGGCTCAAGGACGGGTATAGCCTGTCCCTTGCGGGCAACTTTTCCGCATACGTCGAAACGGACGAACGCACCGTATCCATGGACGCCCGGATAGCGGCGCGGCAGCTGACAGGCATGCTTGGCGCGCTCGCACCGAAAAAGGCTGAATAGCGCCCGAATAAAACCATACGCGAACCGAAAGGAGACATACCATGAAATTTTCCGAGATGCCCTATAAACGCCCCGACCCCGAACAGGTGAAGGCGGAGCTGTCCCGGTTCACCGAAAAGCTCAGAAACGCCGCCTCTTATGAGGAAGCCCGCCGCGTCTTCCTTGAAAAAGAGGAAGCGGAAAAGGAAGTCGACACCATGGGCACCCTCGCCTACGTGCGCCACTCCATCGACACCCGCGACGAGTTCTACGACGGCGAGATCGAGTTCTGGGACGAAGTCGAGCCCGAGTTCGAGGAGTACGAACAGGCGTGGAACGACACGCTGCTCTCTTCCCCCTTCAGGCCGGAGTTCGAAAAGGAGTTCGGCAGCCTGCTGTTCTTAAACGCCGAGATCCGCAAAAAGACCTTCTCCCCCGAGATAATCGGTGACATGCAGAAGGAGAACGAGCTGACCACCGAGTACGGCAAACTGACCGCCTCCGCGCAGATACCCTTCGAGGGCGGCGTGTACACCCTGTCCCAGTTGGAACCCTTCCAGACCGACGCCGACGACGAGCGCCGCCTGGCCGCCTGGAAAGCCAAGGGACAATGGTACAAGGAAAACCAGGAGCGCCTCGACGGCATATACGACGAGCTCACCCATTTACGGGACGCCATGGGCAGAAAGCTGGGCTACGGCGGATACACGCAGCTCGGTTACTACAACATGCAGCGCAACTGCTGGACCAAGGAGGACATAGAAAAGTTCCGCTTCGCGGTGCAGAAATACCTGGTGCCCGTGGCGGACCGCATCATGCGGGAACAGGCAAAGCGCCTGGGCAAGAGCTATCCGCTGTCCTTCGCGGACGCCGCGCTCACCTTCCGCAGCGGCAACCCCCGCCCCGAGGGCAGCGCGGACGACATCCTCGCCCAGGGCAGGAAGTTCTACGACGCCCTCTCCCCCGAGACGAGCGAGTTCTTCCGCATGATGCTGGACAACGAGCTTATGGACGTGCTCTCCACCGAGGGCAAGGAGGGCGGCGGCTACCAGACCGACCTGTCGTATTATAAGGTCCCGTTCATATTCGCGAACTTCAACGGCACCCAGGGCGACGTGGAAGTCGTCACCCACGAGGCGGGGCACGCCTTCGAGTACTGGCTGAACCGCGACCGCGTCCCCACCGAGTACGCCGAGCCCACCGCCGAAGCCTGCGAAGTTCACTCCATGAGCATGGAGTTCTTCGGCTGGAAAAACGCCGAGGGCTTCTTTGGCAGGGACGCCCGCAAGTTCATGTACAGCCACCTGGCGGGGGCGATCACCTTCATCCCCTACGGCACCATGGTGGACCACTTCCAGCACATCGTATACGAAAACCCGGACATGACGCCCGCCGAGCGCCACGGGGCGTGGAAAAAGCTGCTGGGCATATACCAGCCCTGGCTCAAACTGGACGGGGAGATCCCCTTCTTCTCCGACGGCGAGGGCTGGCAGCGGCAGAGCCACATCTACGAAAGCCCCTTCTACTACATCGACTACTGCCTGGCGCAGACCGTGGCGCTGGAGTTCTGGGCCATGATACAGAAGGACCCGCGTGACGCCTGGGAGCACTACATGGCCTACACGAAGCAGGGCGGCAGCCGCACCTTCACCGAGCTGCTCAGGCACGCGGACCTGGCCACTCCCTTTGACGAAGAGTGCCTGAAGGGCGTGTGCGAGGCGGCGGTCAAGTGGCTGGACGGGTTCGACCTCACGGGGATCGAATAGGCATCCGCAGGTTTTTAAGCGCGCAGAAAGGCGGCCGAAGGCATTTTCCTTCGGCCGCCGTGTTTATAAAGTCTACAGTTCAGTGAGCGCTATGGGGGCGTTAAGCAGGCTTATGCTGATGGGCATGTCCCAAATGAGTTTGGGCAGCTCGCGTATCAGCCCCGCGGGGGCGGAAGAGAGTATGCCCGGCAGCGCGCGCATCGCGAACGCCCGGTCCAGCGCCTCTTTCCTGTCCCCGGACATGAGCGCTTCCAGGGCGGCGCAGAACTCGTACATGTCGGACAGCGTCCTGCGGCTGAAGCGCACGCCCCTGTCCCTGAGCTGCTTTATGAGCGTCTCCATGCGCAGCGTGTTTTCGCCGCTGACGTCCCCGGAAGAGGAGAACATCTTCGTGAAAGCGTCCAGGCGGGGCGCAGCGGCGGACGCCCTGACGGGCTTAAGCCGCGTCCACTTTTCGGGCGCGTAGGGCTTAAGGCGGATAAAGAACGCCCTGTCCAGCAGCCTGGGGTCAAGAGGATAGCCGTAGCCCGCGTCCTGGCAGGTCATAAGCACGGTGACGCCCTTTTCCTTAAGGCGGAAGGCGCTGTCCATCATGCCGCGGCTCTGGTCGTCGCTTCGGGCGGCGTTGACGTCTTCTATCGCGACCAGCCGGGGAGTCAGCCGGTCGTCGGCCAGCATAAGGGCGGTGAACGCCGCGCTCTTGCGCGCGTCCGAGGTGCCCGCGTCTATCTTAACGTACCTTTCGGCGCCCTCCTGGGTGAGCCCCAGCACGTCCGCCAGCGCGTCCGCAAACGCGCTCTTGCCGCAGCCGGGCTCGCCGGACACCAGCACTATGCCGCCCACGTTAACGGCGATGAGCAGGCTGAGCGCCTCGTCGTTCGTAAGCGCCATGCCCATCTTCTCAAAGCGGCTGCGCAGGTCGCTGACCAATTGGGCGGGAGTGAATTCCTGGGTCTTGGGCACGCCGGTGAACGCGCCTTCCTGCGCCTGCACCCCGTCCCGTATCAGCCCCGCGGCGCGGCTGAACATGGCGAACTTCAGAAACTCTCCGGCCAGCTTCGCCTGGCCTTCGCCGGAAAGCAGCCTTTCCGCTTCCCTCTGCGCCTGGCGCGCGCTCTCCGCCGCCCTCAGGCGGATCTCCTTTTCCTGGTCGAGCCGCGCGGTCTCCTGCTCCAGCCGGGCGAACTCCTCACGGTGGGCGAGGCGGGTCTCCTCCATTATCTCGCCCTGCTTCTGGAGCTTCTGGTTTTTGAGCTTGTCTATCTCGTTTAAGAGCTTTAAACGCTCGCCTTCCAGTTCGTCAAGCACCCTGTCGCGCGCTTTGGCGGTATCCGCTGCGCCCTCTCCCGACACGCCCAGAAGCTCCTTAAGGCCGCTTACGGCATTAAGTCCCCTTGCGAGCGCGCCTTTGGCGTCCTTAAGCTCCAGCGCTTCCTTTACCGCGTCCACCGCCCTGTCCACGGGCGAGACGGCGGCGTTCAGGCAGGCGGAGTCGCTGACCGACGCGCCCAGTTTTTCCACGCGGCTCTGCTTCCACTGCTCGTCGACTATCTCGAATATGCTGCGGCCCCTGCGGGGATTTAACCCCGTCTGGCCGACGGAAGCGTCGCTTTTCCTGCGGGCAGCGCGCTCCCCGTTTTCCGCCTTGGCGGGAGAAGCGGGCTTTTCCTCCGCCGGCTTCTCCTCTTTTGCGGGCGCGGGCGCGGGGGCGCTTTCGGGGGCGGGCTTTTCCTCCGCGGGCCTGGGCTGGGCAAGCTCATCAGACACGTACAAAAGCACTTCGCGGCCGTCACGTGTCAGGGTCTTGAGCCCCTCGCAGGGCAGGTCGAGCTGCTCGCACGCCTCGTCGGGAGCAAGCGCCGTTTCGCCCGTCTCTTCGTCCCGGGAAGGCACGAAGGGGCCTTTGAGCCTGTCGCCGTCCTTGAGCAGCACGCGGGATGTGTACACCGTTTCGCCCTGCTTAAGCGCCGCGCCGCCGGCTGCCGCGGTCTCGACCACCTGCATGAGCCTGGTTTCGCCGCAGGCGCCTATCACGTCGGAATACACTATGAAACGGTTTATCTCGCCGTTTTCGGGATTGTAGTTTTTGTTGGGGCGGATCTTCTCGCTTTCGCCGGGAAAGCGGCTCAAGTCCATCAGGCAGTAGCCGCCCAGTGCGCGCATGCGGTTTTTGAACCTGAGCGCCTCGTTTTTGTCGGGCACTATGCGGATATAGCCTTCGTCGGGAAACTCACGGGCGCACTCCTCTGCGTCCAAAAAGCCCGCGCCGTCGTTTACCAGCACGGGACGCAGCCTGAAGTAGGCGCGCTGGGGATTGTCCTCCTCCAGCTGACATATGGCGATTTTTCCGGGGAGAGTCATATATTTCCTCCTGATTTTACCGCGGTTTTGTTTGTTTGATAAGCGGTTTATTTTATTATAGTTGCAACCCGCAACCGCGTCAAATAATAAATTTCTTCAAATGTAAAAAAAACCGCCTTTTCGGGTAGCATTTTTTTGAAACTTAATGTATAATTAAAGTGAAGTAATCCCCTTTACATAAAAAGGAGGTATGTATATATGAGAACCAAACAGGTAGTGGCCATGCTTCTGGCGGGCGGACAGGGCTCGCGGCTGGGTCTGCTGACCCGGGTCACCGCAAAGCCTGCCGTTCCCTTCGGCGGCCGCTACAGGATCATCGACTTTCCCCTTTCCAACTGCGCCAACTCCGGCATAGACACGGTGGGCGTGCTCACCCAGTACCAGCCCCTGGAGCTCAACAGCTACATCGGTTCCGGCGCGAGCTGGGATCTGGACCTGACCGACGGCGGCGTGTTCGTGCTGCCCCCCTACGTGCAGGGCTCCGAAGGCCGCTGGTATTCCGGCACCGCCGACGCCATCTACCAGAACCTGGCGTTCATAGACCAGTATTCCCCCCGCTATGTGCTGATACTCAGCGGAGACCATATATATAAGATGGACTATTCCGCCATGCTGGACTACCACATCAAGCAGCAGGCGGACATCACCATAGCCGTGCGCCCCGTGCCCTGGGAGGAAGCGCCCTCCTTCGGCATAATGAACACCAAAGAGGACGGCCGCATTTTCGAGTTCGAGGAGAAGCCCAAGCAGCCCAAGAGCAACCTTGCCAGCATGGGCGTGTACATCTTCACCTACTCCCAGCTCAAAAAATACCTGGTGGAGGACCACGCCGATCCCAACAGCCACAACGACTTCGGCAAAAACATAATCCCCACCATGCTCAAAGAGGAAAAGCGGCTCTACGCCTACAGCTTCAACGGCTACTGGAAGGACGTGGGCACCATCCACTCCCTGTGGGAAGCGCACATGGACCTGCTCAAGAATCCCCCCGAGGTGGACTTAAACGACAAGCGCTGGCCCATCTACGCCAAGAGCCCCGTGATGCCGCCCCACTTCGTGGGCGACAAGGGCAAGGTGGAGAACTCCCTGCTCACCGAGGGCTGCCAGGTGTACGGACAGGTCACGGGCAGCGTGCTCTCCAGCGGCGTAATCGTCGAAGAGGGCGCGGTGGTAAAGGATTCCGCCATCATGCCCGACTGCGTGATCAGGTCCGGCGCGGTGGTCGAGCGCTCCATAATCGCCGAGCAGTCCGTGATAGGCGAAAACTGCCGCGTGGGCGAAAGCGAGGGCGACATCGCCCTGATCGGCCACGGCACCAACCTAAGGCCGTTCACGGTGGTCAAAGCCGGCCAGCAGGTCAATGAAGAAACACTTGGCGGAGGGGAAACAGTATGAAGGACGTAGTTGGCGTTATCTATACCTCGAAGGACGAATTCTCCCTGCGCGAACTGGCCTCGAACCGCTCCGTCAGCGCGCTGCCGGTGGCGGGCAGGTACCGCCTGGTGGACTTTATGCTGTCCAACCTGGTCAACTCTTCCGTCCGCAAGGTGGGCGTGATGATGCAGGGCAATTTCCACTCCCTTATGGACCATCTGGGCCGGGGCAAGGAATGGAACCTGCACACCCGCAACAACGGCCTGTACCTGCTCATCCCCAACCGCACGGGCGACGAGGGCTACCAGGGCATACTTGACGCGTTCAAGGACAACATGGAATTTTTGCGCCGTTCCGGCCAGGAATACGTGCTGATCGTGGGCGGCAGGCTGATCTACAACACCACTTACGACGAGCTCATGGACCTGCACCGGGAGACGGGCGCGGACATCAGCCTCATGTACACCCGCTTCGATCCCGTGAACGGGGAATACTCCCGCTATTCCGACAGCGTGAGGGCGTTCATCAACGTGGACGAGTCCAAGCGCGTGACCGACATAGAGATCAATCCCAACGTGATCACCTGCCCCAACGTGCTGATGGACGTGCTGCTCATAAAGCGCACCCTGCTGATGCACATGGTGGACGTGGCGGCTTCCCACGGCTATCACGACCTGTACTCCCACATCATCCGCAACGCGGTCTACGACAAGACGCTCAAGGTGGTGGGCCTGGAATTCAAGGGCTACTGCCGCAGGATGGAGACCGTGAACTCCTTCTACAACCTGAACATGGACCTGCTGGATCCCGAAGTCAGGCGCGAGCTGTTCGACACCAACCCCGTCTACACCAAGACCCGCAACGACGCCCCCGCCAAGTACCTGCCCGGCAGCAAGGTGTCCTCCGCGCTGGTGGCGGACGGCTGCGTGATCGAGGGCGAAGTGGAGAGCAGCGTGCTGTTCAGGGGCGTGAGAGTGGCCAAGAGCGCCCGCATCAAGGGCTGCATCATAATGCAGGATTGCTACATAGGCGAGGACGTGGAGCTTGAGAACGTGATCCTGGACAAGGACGTCACCGTGCTCTCCGGCGCGCGCCTGATCGGTTCACGCCGCTACCCCATCGTGCTGGGCAAAAACGTTACCATCTGACAAAGGAGAACCTTACCATGAAAATATTATTCGCTGCCAGCGAATGCGTGCCTTTCATAAAGACCGGCGGCCTGGCCGACGTTGTGGGCGCGCTTTCCAAGGAGATCGCCAAGAAGGGCGCAGACATAAGAGTCATTCTGCCCCTGTACAAGGGCATGGACGCCGCGTTCAAGGACCAGCTGCGCCACGTGTGCTATTTCTACATAGACCTGGGCTGGCGGCACCAGTACGTAGGCATCGAGACCCTGGAAAAGGACGGGGTGACCTTCTACTTCATCGACAACCAGCAGTACTTCGGCCGTGACTACATCTACGGCAGGGGCGGAGACGAGGGCGAAAGGTTCGCCTACTTCGCCAAGGCGGTGCTGGAGACCCTGCCCAAGATCGACTTCATCCCCGACGTGCTCTCCTGCCACGACTGGCAGACCGGCATGATCCCGGTGCTGCTCAAGGCGCAGTACAAGCAGCTGCCCCTGTACGCGGACATCAAGACCACCTTCACCATCCACAACCTGCAGTTCCAGGGCCTGTACCCCATCTCCGCCACGGAAGAGCTGCTGTGCCTGGGCGACTGGGCATATTCCAGCGACAACCTGGAGTTCTACGGCCAGTGCTCCTTCATAAAGGGCGGCCTGGTGTTCGCGGACAGGATCACCACCGTGTCCCCCACCTACGCCCAGGAGATCCTGTCTCCCTACTACGGCGAGAGGATGGACGGGCTGCTGAGGTCCCGCCAGAGCGTATTAAGCGGCATACTGAACGGCATCGACACCGTGGAGTACGATCCCGCCCGGGATCCCTTCATCGAGAAGACCTACACCCCCGACACCTTCGAGGACAAGCTGCCCAACAAGCTGGCGCTGCAGAAGGAACTGGGGCTCAAGCAGGACGAGAACGCGCCCCTGATCGCCATGGTCACCCGCCTGTCCGCCCAGAAGGGCCTGGACCTGGTGGAGCGCGTGCTGGACGGCATAATGAACACCAGCGCCCAGATGGTGGTGCTGGGCATGGGCGAAAGCAAGTACATGGACCTGTTCGGCTGGGCCAGCTGGAAGTACTCCGGGCGCCTGGCCGCCTCCTTCCAGATGAACCACGCCCTCGCCCACAAGATCTATGCCGGCGCAGACCTGTTCCTGATGCCCAGCATGTTCGAGCCCTGCGGCCTGAGCCAGATGATCGCGCTGAGGTACGGCACGCTGCCCATCGCCCGTGAGACCGGCGGCCTCAGGGACACCGTGCTCAGCTACAACGAGTACACCGGCGACGGCAACGGCTTCACCTTCTTCAACTACAACGCCCACGACATGCTGCACGTGATCGAGCGCGCCACGGGCATCTACTACAACAACCGCAAGCAGTTCGACTTCCTGGCCCGCCGCGCCATGTGGGGCGAATACGGCTGGGACAAGAGCGCGGACAAGTATCTGGAGCTGTTCGGCGAGCTGTGCGGCGTCGCCCAGGCGCAGCCCATAGAGGAAGCGCCCGCGCCCAAGCCCAAAAAGCCCCGGGCAAAGAAGGCCGCTCCCGCCGAAGCCAAGACTGAGGTCGAGACCGAAGCCAAAGCCGAGCCCGCTCCCAAGAAGGAAGCCAAGCCCCGCAAGCCCAAAGCCGTGAAGCTCGAGGCCAAGGAAGAGGCTAAGGAAGAAGCCAAGGCGCCCGAAGAGGCTGCGAAGGAAGCGCCCAAGAAACGCGCCACCCGGAAAAAGGCGCCCGAAAGCAAGGCGTAAAACCTGTCTTAAGACCCACCCTTCGGGGTGGGTCGCACCACATCATCGACTGTCCGACAATCGACTGTCCTACAATGGAGGCAAACCAATGAAAATCGGCTATCAGATCTATTCCGCCCGCGACGACGCGGAAAAGGACCTTCTCGGCACCCTTAAGCAGCTGAAGGCCATGGGCTACGAGGCTGTGGAGCTGGCGGGCCTGTACGGCAAAACTCCCCAGGAGTTCAAAGCGTGCCTTGACGAGGCGGGCATCCCCGCCATATCCGCCCACGTGCCCCTGGCGGAGATCGAAAAGGACATGTTCAAGGTGATCTCCGATTACAAACTGCTGGGCTGCGAGTACATTGCCGTGCCCTACACGGACGCGGAGAGCCGCCCCGGCGGAGCGAAGTTCGCCCGCACCCTCGCCGTGATGCGCAAGTTCGGCGAGCTGTGCGAAAAGGCGGGCATCACCCTTCTGTACCACAACCACGACTTTGAGTTCACCGCCATCTCCGGCGAGTACGGGCTGGACTTCATCTACGACGCCATCGACGAAAAGTACCTTAAGACCGAAGTGGACACCTGCTGGGCTAAGTACGCCGGCGCCGACCCCGCCGCCTACGTGCTCAAGTACGCGGGCCGCGCGCCCATCGTGCACCTTAAGGACTACGTGGGCAAGAAGACCGAGGGCAAGAACCCCTACGCCCTGATCGGCATGGCGGACGACAGCGCCAAGGAGGGCGAGATCGAGTTCGAGTTCCGTCCCGTGGGCTACGGCTGCCAGGACTTCCCCGCCGTGTGCGCCGCCGCGAAGCAGGCGGGTGCGGGCTGGGTCGTCGTGGAGCAGGACGAGAGCAGGGGACGCACGCCCCTTGAGGCCGCCCGCATGTCCATAGACTACCTAAAGACGCTGGATATCTGACAAACGCATGAAAACAGGGACGCCCTCCCATTCGGAGAGCGTCCCCCTTTTATGCCTGCCTACAGTTTAAGTTCGTATATCCCGCCCTCAAACACGATGTCATCGCCGTTTTCATCCTTATAAAACGATACCTGCTCGGTGCCGGTCAGCACAAAGCCCAGGCGCTCCAGCAGCCTTACGGAAGGGGCGTTGGCAAGCGCGGTGCCCGCCGTGATCAGCTTCGTCCCCTTTGCCTTCATAAGCTCCGTCAGCGCCGAAAGGCTCTCGCGCGCGTAGCCCCTGCCGTGGAAATCGGAGCGGAAACAGTAGCCGACTTCGTATCCCTCTTCCCTTTTATTGAACGCCACGTAGCCGATCACCGTTTCGCCAAGGCATACCGCGAAAAACATGTGCCCGTCGCTGTCCGCGAAGGAAGCCCACCTGGCGATCCGCTTCTGCACGGCTACGTCGGACAGGTCGTTGGGCTTGTCGTACCTGGCGTACCTGCTTTTCGCCGCGTCCGCCCAGATGAGCTGCAATCCCTTCCAGTCCTCGGCGCGCACCCGCCTTAAAACGAGCCTTTCGGTGCTTATCATATGTTCCTCCCGATGCCGCGCGGAGAAAGCGCAGCCGTTTTTTTTAACACAATCTCCCTTTGACAAACGTCAGCTCCTATTATACAATATCCCAAGTGAAAACGGAAGCAATCTTTAATCCAATACGAGATATTGGCAAGAGCGCAGTCCACACACGGTAAATGCGATTACAGCCTTGCCATGCTCAGATAAAGATCGGAGCTCTGGCAAGGTTTTTTGATTGCCCGCTCTCACAATCTAACTAAAGGAGAGTCCACATGAAACTCATTTACGACATCAACGACCGTCCGGGTCTGGGCAAGACTATCGTCTTCGCGTTCCAGCAGATGATCGCCATCATGGCCGCCACCCTGCTGGTGCCCATGATCATGACCGGCTACACCAACGGCGCCATCAAGTTCGACCCCGCCGCCGCGCTGTGCGGCGCCGGCATCGGCACCCTGATCTACCTGCTCTTCACCAAGAGGCGCTCCCCCGTGTTCCTGGGCTCCAGCTTCACCTTCCTGGGCGCTTATGAAGCCGTGCTCCACGCCAACTACGGCTACTGGGGCGTCATCATCGGCATCGCCTTCGCGGGTCTGGTGTACGTGGTGCTGGCCCTGATAATCAAGGCTACCGGCAGCGGCTGGGTCAACAAGCTCATGCCCGCCGTCATCATCGGGCCCATCGTCGCCCTGATCGGTCTTTCCCTTTCCGGCACCGCCACCGGCTGGATGAGCACCAACGGCGGCGCTGACTACAGCCTGCTCTACATCCTGGTCGGCGCTTGCACCTTCCTGGCCATCGTGTTCGCCTCCATCAAGGGCACCAAGGGCATGAAGCTGATCCCCTTCATCATCGGCATCGGCGCGGGCTACCTGCTCGCCCTCATCCTCACCCTGATCGGCAGGGCCACCGACACCGCGGTGCTCAAGATCATCGACCTGGACACCCTGGCTGCCACCTTCAAGCCCTTCAAGTTCACCAGCATACTGGACTACCCCAAGTTCACTTTCTTAAGAGCTTTTGAGACCAAGCTGGTCGAGGCCGGCGAGATCGCCGAGAACACCTACGGCGCCATCAAGCTCACCGGTTCCGATATCGCCAACATCGCCCTCACCTTTATCCCGATCGGCGTTGTGGAGCTGGCGCAGCACATGGCTGACCACAAGAACCTCTCCAACATCATCAACCGCGACCTCATCACCGATCCCGGCCTGGACAAGACCCTGCTGGGCGACGGCGTAGGCTCCATCGTGGGCGGCGTGTTCGGCGGCGCGGCCAACACCACTTACGGCGAATCCATCGGCTGCGTGGCCATCACCGGCAACGCTTCCATAGTGAGCATCCTGGGCGCGGCCATCGGCTGCGTGGCGCTCTCCTTCTTCACCCCCTTCGTGGCCTTCATCAACTCCATCCCCAAGTGCGTCATGGGCGGCGCCTGCATCGCCATGTACGGCTTCATCGCCGTCAGCGGTCTGCAGATGCTCAAGAACGTGGACCTGGGCAACAGCAAGAACCTGTTCGTGGTCGCGGCCATACTGGTGTGCGGCATCGGCGGCCTGACCCTGAGCTTCGGCCACAACGACATCACCGGCGGCGCGCTGCTGACCATCTCAGCGCTGGCTACCGCCATGATCATGGGCATCATCACCAACCTGCTGGTAAACAACGGCAAGATGTCTTCCGGCGAGGACAACATGGTGTCCGGCCACGCCGAGAACATGGGCAAAGTCAAGGAATAATCCGTAATACCCGCAGAGGGGGAACGCTTCCCCCCTCTGTTTTTTATTCCCGCCGCCGCCCGCGACGCCATCCACGAGGAGAAGGCTGCGGTGTACGACGCCGAGAACTAAGTTTTTCCCTGCCGGGAAACCCCCGGCATAAAAAAGGACCCGCCGGGTTTTCCGGCGGGTCTTTGTTATCGTCAGCTCTTACTTTCTGGCTTCGGCGATGGCGGCGTTCACCGCTTCGAGCAACTCGTCCGCGTCGATGCCGTGCACCATGCAGGCATCCGCGATGCTCTCCGCCTGAGAGGCGGGGCAGCCCAGGCAGTGCATGCCGCTGGACAGCAGCACTTCGATGGCTTCGGGATACTCACGCACGATCTGGCCGATAAGAGTGGTGGATTCCACGTATTTTTCCATTATAAATTCCTCCGTTTGTCTTGCATTCGCAGGATAATTATAATACAATTCCCTGTAAGGTAAAGTCGCTTTTGCGACAGAAACTGTTAATTTTTCCGTCAAACGGGAGGTGCTCCCATGAAAAAACTGCTGATCAGCGCCTTCGAGCCCTTCGGCGGGGAGGAGATCAATCCCGCCGAGGAAGCGGTAAAGCGCCTGGAAGGCGAAGGGATATATAAGCTTATCCTGCCCGTGGAATACGAAACGGCGGGCCGGCTGTTGATAGCCGAGATCGGGCGCGTAAAGCCCGACAGGGTGATAATGGTCGGTCAGGCGGGCGGACGGGACGCCGTCACTCCCGAAAGGCGGGCGGTCAACGAAAGGAACGCCAAGGCGCCGGACAACGCCGGCAGGGTCTGCCTTTCGGAAAAGATAATCGAAGGTGGCCCGGGCGAACTTTCCGCCACCCTGGACCCCGCGCTGCTGGCGGAGGCGATACTCAAAGAGGGCATCCCCGCCCGGGTGAGCGAAAGCGCGGGCACGTTCGTGTGCAACGACGTGTTCTACCTGGCGCTGGAGCACCTGAAAGGTTCACCCGTGCGGGCGGACTTCATCCACCTGCCTTGGTGCCTCGAGCAGGAACCCCGCCACCCGGGGCAGTTCTGCCTGCCAGTAGAGACAATGGTGCGCGCGCTTTCCACCGCCGTCAAAGCGGCGGCGGAGGAATAAGGCGCATTTCCCCGCTATAAAGTCACAGCGCATAAAAACACGGCGTCCGCTATTCGGCGCCGTGTTTTATCTGTCCGTATATCTGTTTTGCCGTTTCCGCCCGGTTTTCCGCTTCGCCGCCGCCCGACCTGAGGAAATCGGCCAGCCACTTCACGAAAGCCTGGGAATACGGGTTCAGGGGACTGTTCGTTTCGCCGCCGTCCTTGAACCTGCACAGCAGCCGGGGCTTTTCGGCGGGGATATGGCGTATGCGGCGGGAGGAACCGTATTTCACGACTCCGTCCTTTACTTCCCTGACTGGCAGCAGCCGCGCGGCCACGCAGGCGAAATCGAAATCGCTGCCCCCGAACAGCAGCACCTCGCCTATCCCCTCGTCCCCGCTTATCTCCATCACCGCGGGGTCGAAGGCAAGGGGCGAAAACGCCAGCGCGCCCTCCGAGCAAAACGCGGTGAACACGCGGTCGTATCCGCCAAAGTCCCCTTCTTCGGGCTCAAACAGCGCGGCAAAGCGGGCGTTCTCTTTGGCTGAAGACACTGTCCTGCCCCCGCCCTGCTCGATCAGCCTGAGCTTCAGTTCCTCGGGACAGCCGCCGAAATACACTTTTTCGCAGGGCTGTTCCCGCTTTATCTCCCTGAGCAGGCTCCTGTCCTGCCTGGACAGCGCCGCTCCCTCGAGCAGCTCCGGGCGGCGGTCCAGGGTAAGCCTGAGCGCCTCCTTTTTTCTCCAGGCGTCTATGTCCGCCTGGTTGCCGTTTAACAGCACTTCGGGCACCGTCAGCCCGCAGAACTCCCGCGGGCGGGTGTACTGGGGATACTCCAGCAGGCCGTCGGAAAAGCTTTCGTCACGGCTGCTTTCGGCGCAGCCCAGCACTCCGTCCACCAGCCGCGCCACCGCGTCCGTGATTATGAGCGCGCCCAGTTCCCCGCCGGTGAGCACGTAGTCCCCCACGGAGATCTCCTCGTCTATGCACAGGTCTATCGCCCGCTGGTCCAGGCCTTCGTAGTGCCCGCACAGCAGTATCAGCGTGTCTTCCTTCGCAAGCTCCCCGGCCTTCTGCTGGGTGAACGCGCCGCCCCTGGGGGACAGGTATATCCTTTTGCCGGAAAAGCCCTCTCCCATGGCGTACTTCATCGCGTCGAACACGGGCTGGGGCGTCATCAGCATGCCCGCGCCGCCGCCGTAAGGCGTGTCGTCGGTGTTTTTATGCTTGGACGCGGAAAAAGGACGGATGTCTATGACCTCCGTCTTGATAAGCCCGCTTTTACGGGCGCGGCCCAGTATGCTTTCGTCAAGGACCGCCTCCACCATACCGGGGAAAATCGTAAGGATCTTAAATGTCATTTATCACGCTGACTTCGTTAAGCCGCACGGAATCGAAGATCATCTCGCCCTTTGCCGGGTCGGTAGAGATCACCACGCTTTTGAGCGCGGGGATAAGGTATTCCTTACGGGCTTTTTTGTCCACGAACACGTACACGTCGTTGCCGCCGGGCTGCATGACTTCCGTGAGCGTGCCGTAGCTTTTGCCCGTCTCGTCGTAGCCGTTGAGCCCGATAAGGTCGACTATGAAAAACTCGTCCTCGTCCAGCTGCGCCGCGTGGGCGCGGTCCACCAGCAGGTACCTGCCCCTGAGTTTCTCGGCGGCGTTCCTGTCGCTGACGCCGTCTATGAACAGA
This sequence comes from Clostridia bacterium, assembly GCA_017518705.1. The sequence goes on along the minus strand of JAFWUC010000071.1, from coordinate 51,529 downwards.
TACACCGCCTGGCCGTCAAAGCGGGAAAAGCGGGCGGTGACGGGCGTGTAAGCGCCGTTTTCCTCAAAGAAAAAGGTGTTCTCCCCTTCAAAGCGCAGCGGGTCGTCGGTCAGGGGCATCAGCTTGACCTCGCCCTTTATGCCCTGGGGCTTGACTATCTGCCCCACCTCTATGTATTCCTTCAAGCCTTGCCTCCGTCGGTACGCACAAGTTCCGCCTCCAGGGGATAGTGGTCGGACAGGTAGATGCCGTTAAGCTCCTGGTCCCACTTGACCACCTCTCCGACCCGCTCGAAGCCCCGGGTGAAGATGTAGTCGATCTGGGGAGAGGTGCCCCTGCCCCAGTTATGCCAGGTGGTGCCCATGCCTTCGGTCTGCTCTGTCATGCCGAGGGGGCTTTTGTAGAACACGCCCAGTTCCTCGTCCTGCGGGTAGGCGTTAAAGTCCCCGCACAGGGCGAAGGGGAAGTCCCGGCGCCCGGTCTGCTGCGCGATAACTTCGCACACCCGCTTCGCGCCTCTTATCCGGGCGTCCGCCTGCTCGTGGTCCAGGTGGGTATTGAAAATGTGGAAGGGCTCGCCCTTGTCCAGCGCCCTTAGCAGCGCCCAGGTGATTATGCGCGGGCAGCTGCTCTGCAGGGGATACCTGGAGCCCGGCACGTAGGGCGTTTCGCTCAGCCACGTGGTGTCCAGGCCCAAAAGTTCGTACTTGTCGTGTTTGAAGGCGACAGGGTTGTGCTCGCTCTCCCAGTCGCTGCCCCTGCCTCCGCCTACCAGCGTGTAGCCGATATGGGCCAGGTGCTCTCGCATGTAAGAGTTCATTTCGTGCTTCATTTCCTGGAAGCAGATCACGTCCGGCTGCTGCCGCTCGATGTAGTCCAGTATCAGGCCCCGCCTGAAAAAGAAGCGGTTCACTCCGTCGACGGCGGATTCGCAGCGGATATTGAATGTGACAAGCTTCATATAAAAAACCTCCGAAGGTGTTTGCTGTTTATTTCAGGTTCATGTTCGCCAGCACCGCGGCGCCGCGCATGCCCGCGTCGTTGCGGGCGGTCGCCAGCCTGAGCACCCGGCGTATCACGTCGGCGTCCAGGTTGTAGCAGGAGGGCACGTGTTTGAAAATGTGCTCCAGGAGTATCTCGCCACCCGCGCTCACGCCGCCGCCCAGCACTATCGCCTGCGGGCGGAACATCATGTACAGGGAGCACACGCCTATGGCCAGCTCCTTGGTATACTTGTTCACCGCCTGCAGCATGGCCGGATCGCCCTGGGCAGCCCGGTCCAGCGCCTGGCGCGCCCTTACGCCCCCCGCCATGCGGGAGAGCGCTCCCGCGGAAGCGTACATCTCGAAACAGCCGTTCAATCCGCAGCCGCACCTGAGCCCGTCCGCGTGTGTAATGAAGTGGCCCAGCTCCGCCGCGGCGTTGTCATGTCCCCGGTAGGGTTTGCCGTCTATGAGCAGCGCGCCGCCCACGCCGGTGCCCAGCGTCAGGTACACCACGCTCTTGAGCCCGAAGCACGCGCCGCCCTCCAGCGTCTCCGCCATCAGGGCGCACTGGGCGTCGTTGTCCAGCCACACTTTAAGCCCGGTGACTTCGCTGAGCGTCTTTCCGAAGTACACCCCCGCCCAGCGCAGGTTGCCGCTGTTGACCTTGCCGGAAGGCCGGTACGCCGCGCCCGGCACGCCCGCGCCGATGATGTCCGGCTTTACGGGGCTCTGGTCTATAAGATATTTGATCTGCCGCGCGAGCGCCAGGCTGTCGCCCCTTACGGACTTGGCCAGCTCCGTGTGCACGCAGTTCATTTCGCTGTCGAATATACCGAATTTGATGTTCGTGCCGCCTATGTCTATGCCGGCTGTATACATCTGTCTGACCGCCCTGATAACAAAAATTTCGCCGCGCCTCTTAGGGAAGCCCCCTGCCGAAAAGCGCGGCGCTTAAAGTTTTACGCCCTGTATACCGGCGTATCCGTTTTGGGTGTGGGAGTGGGCCTGACTTTCGGCTCGGGCGCGGGTTCGGGGCTCGGCTCCGGGTCCCGGGGCCCGCCCTTGTCCAGGTCGGGGAACTCCATGCCCACGTAGCTGAAGCCCAGTATCACGTATTTGACGCCGTCTTCTTCCTCAATGCCGCCCGCGTAGTACCAGCCGTCGGTCTCGTCTTCTATCTCTGTCGCGCCGCCCGCGATGCGTTCCAGCGCCGCCTTCGTGAGGCTCAGGCACTCGTCGTAGCTCTGGTCCCTGGAAGCGCACATGGCCGCGGCCAGTATGCCGCCCAGGCGGCTGTCTTCCAGCCTGCCCTCCACGGCGCACAGAAACGGCACGCCGTCCTCTTCCAGCGCCAGCATGAGCGCGGTGTCGTCGTCGAAATAGAAGATGTGGTACGCGTCCGAGCCGCTGCCGTCCACCTCGAACCCGGCAGCGTCGACGAGCGGCAGGCCGTGTTCCTCCGCCGCCCGGTCGTAGGCGCCGCACCAGTCCTCAAGCGGGCCCGCCGCCAGCGCGATAAGGCACGCCAGCGCCAGCGCGCACAGCGCCACTCGTTTCAGCATTTAGTTTTCCCTGCCTCCCATGGAGGTGATTATGCCGTCTACCACGGTGAAGGTGTAGGCGTCGCCGAAGGTGTAGCCGAAGGAGAAGATGCTGCCGTCCGCCTTGAAGCGGTTGGCGGAACCCATGGAGTAGGTGCCGTTGGGATAGCCGCTCACGTCGATCACGCAGGTGAAGTCCGCGAACTCCATGTTCTTGCCCCTCTTGAGGGTGTGGGTGATGCCGCTCGCGCCTTCCGCCGTGGTCACCTTGTAGAAGCGCCTCTGGTTCTTCTCGTTCTGGATGTACACGTAGGCTTCGTTGTTCTTGCCGTTAAAGCCTTCGCGGTTGCCGTAGCTGAAGCCGACCAGGCTGATCACGCTGCCGCCCCTCTCGGAAGTGCCGATGGACAGCTCGGTGATGCCGTGCTTGGTCCTGGTGGCGGAATCCAGCTTCCAGGGGTACTTGGTGGAGGTCTTTATGTCGCCGCTGGCGTACAGGCTGGCGGGCACGGGAGTGGGAGTCGCGGCTATCGCGGGAGTGGGTTCGGGAGTGGGCTCGGCTTCGGGTTCGCCTTCGCCGAAACCTTCTTCCTCGGTGCCGCCCTCGGTCTCGGGCTCGTCCGCTTTCACATGGTCGCCCGCGTCGCCTTCAGCGAGGTAGCCGTCGTCGAAGCCGTCGTTCTGGTCGCCGTCGTCGTAAGGCTCATTGACTTCCTCGGCGCCGTCTTCACCGGGCAGCTCCTCACCGGGCAGCTCGTTTTCGGGCAGTTCGCCCGCGGGCTGCTCCTGGGGCTCGCCTTCTGAAGCGGGCTCGGGCATCACGTCGCTTTCGGGAGCGGGCGTGGCGTCTTTATTTGCCAGCTGCTCCTCCAGCGGGGTGTATACGTAATCGTCCGCGGGTTTGGGATCGCTCTTATCCTTTAATACAAAATGATTCAGCAGCAGAATAAGCGCCACAATCACCGCCGCGCCCAGCACAAAGCGAAGTATAGCGCGGAAGACATTGTTTTTGCGCACTTTCATGATGGTTTCCTCCTTAAAGCTCTGGTGGATATATCATACTCTCCCACCCCCGAAATGTCAATAACTGTGACAAAATTATTGCAGGCTTAATGCAAAAGTTTTACCAAAGTAAAAACGGTCCCGGCGGCGGGGCGGGCGCGCGTTTCCCCGTTCGCAGGCGTTTCATTGGCAAAAAAGCCGGGATCCGGCCGCTATTTTACACAAATTTATCACCCAAACCGGGGCGTTTTTCTTGTGTCATACGTATTTCATATGATATAATAAAGGGTAGCGTCCGAAAAGGACGATTTCTCACCCGCGCGGATTTTCGTAAGTGTTGCCCGAAAGGGTGCTTTGAAGAAGTGAGGCGCGGGGCGGAAAAAACATTATTTAAGGAGGAACCCCAATGGCAGTTATTTCCATGAAGCAGCTGCTGGAGGCCGGCGTACATTTCGGCCACCAGACCCGCCGCTGGAACCCCAAGATGGCGCCCTACATCTTCACCGAGCGCAACGGCATCTACATCATCGACCTGCAGAAGACCGTTAAGAAGGTCGACGAGGCCTACATGTTCGTGCGCGACCTGGCGCTGGACGGCAAGGACATCCTGTTCGTCGGCACCAAGAAGCAGGCTCAGGAATCCATCGAGAGCGAAGCCAAGCGCTGCGGCATGTTCTTTGTGAACAACCGCTGGCTGGGCGGCACCCTGACCAACTTCCGCACCATCCGCACCCGTATCGACAAGCTCAACGAGATCGACAAGATGGAGCGCGAAGGCAAGTTCGAGCTGCTTCCCAAGAAGGAAGTCATCAAGCTCATGGCCGAGCGTGAAAAGCTGCAGAAGAACCTGGGCGGCATCCGCGAGATGAAGAAGCTCCCCGGCGCGCTGTTCGTGGTTGACCCCAAGAACGAGCACATCGCCGTGGCCGAGGCCCGCATCCTGGGCATCCCGATCGTGGCCATCGTGGACACCAACTGCGATCTAGACGAAGTTGATTACGTCATCCCCGGCAACGACGACGCCATCCGCGCGGTCAAGCTGATCGCCGGCAAGATGGCCGACGCCATCCTGGAAGGCAAGCAGGGCGAGCAGCTGGAAGACGAAGCTGAAGAAGCCGCCCCCGAAGCCGCTCCCGCCGAGGAAGCCGCCGCTGAGGAAGCCTAAGATACGACCCCTAATATAATCGGAGGAAACACAACATGGCTGAGATTACCGCTAAACTTGTAAACGAGCTGCGCGGCCGCACCGGCGCGGGCATGATGGACTGCAAAAAGGCGCTGGTTGCCTGCGAAGGCGACATGGATAAGGCCATCGACTTCCTGAGGGAGAAGGGCCTGGCTTCCGCCGCCAAGAAGCAGAGCCGCATCGCCGCCGAAGGTGCCGTAGGCAGCTACGTATGCCATAAGTGCAACACCGGCGCCCTGGTAGAGGTCAACTGCGAGACCGACTTCGTGGCCAAGACCCCCAAGTTCCAGGACCTGGTCACCACCATCGCCAAGCAGATCATCAAGGGCAACCCCGCCGACGTCGAAGCGCTGCTTAACCAGAAGTACTTCGAGGACGAGACCAGGACCATTTCCGACCTGGTCACCGCCGCCACCGCTGAGATCGGCGAGAAGATCTCCATCCGCCGCTTCGCCAGGTACGAGACCAAGGGCACCGTGGACAGCTACATCCACATGGGCGGCAAGGTCGGCGTGCTGGTAGAGGCCGACGGCGAGATCAACGACAAGACCCCCGAAGTGCTGCACAACATCGCCCTGCAGATCGCGGCCGCGTCCCCCGTGGCGCCCGAGTACGTGCGCAGGAACGAAGTGCGCGCCGAGCACCTGGAGCACGAGAAGGAGATCCTGATCGCCCAGGCCAGGGAAGAGGGCAAGCCCGAGAACATCATCGAGAAGATGGTCATGGGCCGCATCAACAAGTTCTATCAGGAAGTCTGCCTGCTTGAGCAGCTGTACGTCAAGGACGACAGCCTCACCGTGCAGAAGATGATCGACCAGGAGAACAAGGGCCTGAACATCGTCCGCTTCACCCGCTACCGCATGGGTGACGGCCTTGAGAAGAAGGTCAACGACCTGGCCGCCGAGGTTGCCGAGCAGGCCGCCAAGGTAAACAAGTAAACACCTGATACAGATAATAAAAGGGGACTTCTCCCCTTTTATTATTACCCGGAAAACACAGACCGGGCGTGATCCGGCCGATTATGTCGCCCGCGTGAGCGCCCGGTTTTATAAAGCTGATTGAGAGGTATAAATATGTATCGCCGCATTGTGCTCAAGCTCTCCGGTGAGACCCTTGCCCCCCTCGGTGCGGGCGGCAGCGTGTTTGACAAGGACCGGGTGGACGAATGCGCCCGCATGCTCAATAAGATCGCGTCCGAAGGCATCCAGCTGGTGGTGATCCTGGGCGGCGGCAATATCTGGCGCGGCCGCTTCAATCCCGACATGGACGCCGTGACCGCCGACCAGATGGGCATGCTCGCCACGGTGCTTAACGCCCTGTGCTGCGCCGAGGCAGTGAACCGCCTGGGCGGCAAGGCCAGGGTGTTCACCGCCCAGGAGATGACCCGCTTCGCGGAACTGTACCGGGCGGACCGGGCGGACGAAGCCCTGGAAAACGGGAACATAGTGTTCGTGGCGGGCGGCACCGGCAACCCCTTCTTCACCACCGACACCGGCGCGGCGCTCAGAGCCGCGGAGCTGAAGGCGGACGCGGTGTTCAAGGGCACCGGCGCGGAAGGCATATTCGACAAGGACCCCAACAAGTACCCCGACGCGGTCATGTACAAGGACATCACCTACAAAGAGGCCATCGACAAGCGCCTGGGCGTTATGGACACCTCCGCCTTCGTGCTGTGCATGGACAGGCATGTGCCCGCCATACGCGTGTTCAAGATGGACAGCCTCGAAAACATATATAAAGCCGCCATGGGTGAAGACATAGGCACCACCGCTCACCCGTAAAGGGAGGATATTATGGCCCTTTCTGTCCACGCACTCATATACCTGCTTATCGCGGCGCTGGCGTTCGTGCCCCTGCCGCTTAAAAGCGCCCAGGCGCCCGCCGTCCCTGGCCCGGAACACGCGGAAAACAGCATCCGCATAAACGCCGGGGATCCTTTCATGCAGCTGGCGATAGACGAGGCGCTGTACGGCGTGACCTGCGGCCACGGCGGCCCTTTCGGCGCGGTTATAGTCAAGGACGGCGAAGTGGCGGGCCGCGGCCACAACATGGTGCTCAAAAACAACGACCCCACCTGCCACGGCGAGGTGGCGGCGATACGGGACACCTGCCTAAACCTGGGCACATACGACCTGAGCGGCTGCGAGATATACACCACGGGCGAACCCTGCCCCATGTGCCTGTACGCCTGCCTGTGGGCCAACATCGACAAGGTGTACTACGGCTGCACCATAGAGGACAACGCGCTTATCGGCTTCAGGGACGAGGAGTTCGATTCCCTGGCGGGCGGCCGGGAAAGTCTGAAAGACTACCTTGTGTGCCTGGACCGCGAAGCCTGCCTGGAGCTGTTCGCCGCATACGCCGAAATGGAGCACGTGATCTACTGACAACCCGTACCCCACGAAAACGCTGCTCACGGGAGGGCCTGTGCCATGTTTGGACCGCTTGCCGCATCCGCCGGGAAAGCCGAGGTAAAGCTTTCTGGCGACGCTTCGGGCTTCGTGCTTTTAAGCGACGCGGTGCCCGACGCGATACTGGAGATACGCTATTTTTCCACCTACAACTTCGTGGGCGACCGCATAGACGGCTATGAGGAACCCGTGGCGCTGCTGACAAAGCCGGCAGCCGAAGCGCTCAGGCGCGTAAGCGACGACGTGATGCAAATGGGCTTCCGCCTTAAGATATTCGACGCCTACCGTCCCCAGAAGGCGGTGGACCGCTTCGTCGCCTGGGCACAGGACCTAAGCGATACCCGCATGAAAGCGTACTTTTATCCCGAACTGGAAAAGGACGAGCTCTTTCCCAAAGGTTTCATCGCCGAACATTCCGGGCACAGCCGGGGCAGCACGGTGGACCTCACCCTGTTCGACATGGCTTCGGGGCGGGAACTCGACATGGGCGGCCCCTTCGACTACTTCGGGGAACTCAGCCGCCCCGGTTACGCCGGCGTGACTGACGCGCAGCTCCAAAACCGCATGCTCCTCAGGGACGCCATGACGCGCCGGGGCTTTGCGCCCTACGAAGGCGAGTGGTGGCACTTCACCCTGAAAGACGAACCTTGCAAGGACGTGTACTTCACCTTCCCGGTGAGCCGCGCTTCCGTAAAATGATCTCAGACCGATCCGAGACCGGACCGGTATTTATTGAGGGTTTGAAACTATGAAGAATATACTCGTTTTCATCGTCGCGCTCGCGCTGGCGCTTGGCATTTCCGCCCTCGCGGAAGGCGAAACAGGCGCCTCTCCCCTCTTCGCCGATACGTACGGCGAGACCGCTTCCCCCGACTGGGTCTGCGCCCTGCCCCAGGCAAAAGACGCCTCCCAGCTGTTCATAGTGGCCGGCATAGGCATGGACAAGACCACCGCTTACATATCCATGCACCGTAAGACCGGGGACGGCACCTGGATGCAGATCCTCTCCACTCCCGGTTTCGTGGGCAAAAACGGCCTGTGCGCCGACGCGGACCACAAGGAAGGCTGCGGCCAGACGCCCGCGGGCGTGTACCGCTTCAACAAAGCCTTCGGTATCGCCCCCGACCCCGGCTGCGCGCTGGATTACTTCCAAGTCGACGAAAACACCTACTGGTCCGGCGACCCCGAGCGCTTCTACAACCAGATGGTGGATATCCGCGACGTGCCGGAGCTGCTCATGGACGACAGCGAGCACATAGTGGATTACGAATTCCAGTACCGTTACTGCCTTAACATCTCCTTCAACGAGGACGGCACCCCCGGCCGCGGCTCCGCCATATTCCTGCACTGCTTCGGTCCCCAGAAGCCCTGGACGGGCGGCTGCGTGGCGGTGCCGGAGAACGTGATGAAGCGCATCATGCAAAGCGTGACGGAAGACTGCGTAGTGGTGATCGACACGCTGAAAAACCTGGGCGGCAGCCTGTAACGCTGTACCCCGCACGCCTTTGGGAGTATAATACTTAAGGAGCACAGCATATGAAACAGGCAAAGTTTTTGCTCACTGCGGTCCTGTGCCTGGCCGTCGCGCTGGTCTGCTGCGCGTTTGGCGAGGAAGCGGCGGTGTCCCCCGCTCAGGCGCTGATCGAGCGCGCCGTGGTCACCTACGCCGCCTACGGCGAGACCGATACCGAGTCTCTGGACGCGCTTAAGAAACTCAACCCCGAGCTGGGCGCAAAATGGGCGGCCATAATGGATATCTGGCAGACCCCGGTGGAAGTGAACTATGCAGTGCCTGAAGACCTGCCGGACGACGGCAGCCTGTGCTTTGTGGTGCTGGGCTTCCAGCTGAACCCCGACGGCACCATGCGCGACGAGCTCATAGGGCGCCTGAACGTGGCGCTCGAATGCGCCAAACGGTATCCCAACGCGTATATCGTGTGCACCGGCGGCGGCACCGCCTTTAACGCTCCCGAAGCCACCGAGGCGGGACGCATGGCCGCCTGGCTCATCGATAACGGCGTGGACGAGGCGCGCGTGTTCGCGGAAGACAGGTCCCTGACCACCGCCCAGAACGCGATCTACACCTTCCAGATCCTGGCCGAAAACGCGCCGCAGGTCGATAAGCTCGCCATAGTCTCCAGCGACTACCACATCTTTACCGGCGCGCTTCTGTTCGGCGCCCGGGCGCTGCTCAACGGCAGCGACATCCGCGTAGTATCCAACGCCGCCTGGCAGGCGCCTTCCGGCAGCCTGTCCTCCATGTTCCAGGCGGGCGCGCTGATCGAGCTTTCTGGGGACGTCGAGACCGCCTACGACATCTATTTCGAGACCTACGACATTCACGAGCTGCCCTCCCGCGGAGGCGGTCACTAAGTGACCGCGCACGCCTTTGGGGCGCTTCTGAACATATCACAGCCGCATTCATCAAGGAGGTAAGAATATGACAATCACCAGGACCCAAGACGGCGATCGCCTCACCCTGGCGCCTGAAGGCCGCCTGGACACTCTGACCGCTCCCGAGTTCGAAAAAGAGCTGAAGGACTGCATGCCTTCCGCGCAAAGCCTCACGCTGGACATGGCAAAGCTCGATTACATCTCTTCCGCAGGGCTGCGGGCGATACTGTGGGCGTACAAGACGTTCAGCGACAAGGGCGGATTCAAGCTCATCAACGTCAACGAGATCGTGAAGGAAGTGCTGGACGTGACCGGCTTCTCCGACGTACTTTGCATAGAATGAGGTAAGCAGCATGAAGACTGACATCATCAGCGTATCCAGCAGCGGCAGGCAGATGGAGACCGCCCTGGCGCAGGTCGAAAAGGTCGCCGCGTACAAGGAACTGGGGCATAAGCAGGCCCTGCACTTAAGGCTCCTGGCCGAGGAAATGATGGGCATGATGCGCTCCATCACCGGCGAACAGGAAGGCGAGTTCTGGATCGAGGACGAGGACGGCGTGTACCGCCTGCACCTGAAGGTCGTAACTCCCATGGACAGCGACAAGCGCGAAAAGCTGCTCTCCGTGTCCAGCACCGGCAAAAACGAGTCCGCCAGAGGGCTTATGGGCCGGCTCAGGGACTTCTTCGACCAGAGCATGGACAGCGACGTGGCCTCCGTCACCAGCCCCCTGCTCGCCCCCGACATGTTCGAGCAGACCGGAATGACCTCCCTGGAAAAGGAATGGTCCCTGATCAGGTACGTGGGCGCGCTCTCCGACAAAGTGAAGGAAGACGATCCTGCCGCCAAGGAAGCCTGGGACGAACTGGAAAAGTCCGTGGTCGCCCGCGTGGCGGACGACGTGAAAGTGTCCATAAAGGGCCGCACGGTGGAAATGACCATAATCAAGAAGATGAACTGACCGCGCGCGGCTTAAGCGGCGCCCTTTCGGGACGCCGCTAAAGTTTGCCCTCGCATCCGCGCGGATAGACTGCAAAACACGGAGGAACCGCAAATGACCAAACTGTTAAGGACACTGACCTGTCTTGCTCTGGCGCTGCTTATCGCCTGCGCTGGGTCCGCCTTCGCGGAAGACGAAGAAAGCCCCTTCACCCTGTGGAAGCCGGACGCTCCCGCGCTTAACGCGCTGATCTATTACGTGGAAGCGGTCACGGACGAAGAGTCCCCCGACTACATCCCCGAATTCGACCGCATCGCCGTGTTCGACATGGACGGCACCCTGATGGGCGAGCTCTACCCCACCTATCTCGAGTACTACATGCTCGCCTGGCGCATACTCAAGGATCCCGATATCGAGCCCGACTCCGAAATGCTGGAAGTGGGCCGCCTGTTAAGGGACTGCGCGCTTGACAACTCCTTCCCCTCCGACATGCCCATGCGCCACGCGGTCCAGGCCGCCCGCGCCTACGCCGGGATGAGCCTGTTCGAGTTCGAGGACTTCGTGAACCAAATCCTGCTCAGGGAAGCGGACGGCTTCGAAGGCATGACCTACGGCGAGGCATACTATCTTCCCATGGCGGAAGTGGTCGAGTATCTGCAGGACAACGGCTTCACCTGCTACGTGTGCTCCGGCAGCGACCGCTTCATCTGCCGCGTGTTCATTGAGGGCATGGTCGACATCCCCTACGAAAACATAATCGGCATGGACGTGGAGCTGGAAGCCAGCGGACAGGGCGAAACGGACGGGCTGGATTACGTATTCAGCGACGCCGATGACGTGCTGCGCACCGACAGGCTGCTCATCAAGAACCTTAAGACCAACAAAGTGCTCCAGATCGCCCAGGAGATCGGGCGCCGCCCGGTGCTCTCCTTCGGCAACTCCTCCGGCGACGTGAGCATGCACAACTACGTCATCCACAACAACGCCTACAAAAGCGCGGCGTTCATGCTGGTTGCGGACGACGAGGTCAGGGACTACGGCAACGCCGAAAAGGCGGCGCCTCTGGCGGCAAAGTGGGAAGCCTCCGGTTACAACGTGATCTCCATGGCCAACGACTGGACCACCATCTACGGCGAAAACGTGGTGAAGACCGGCTCGTTCCACTGGCTCGAAGAACTGGCGGAAGACCGCGTGCCCTCCGACGCTCCCCGGGAGGAAGCCGTCACGGCAGACGCCGGTGAAGACAGCGAAGACGGCGCCGAAGACGTCCAGTACGTGCTGTACCTGGGCACCAACGGCAAGGACACCAACAAGCCCGTATACACCCAGAGCGAAGCTTTGGAAGTCGCCCGGAAGATCCTGATCGACCGTTTCGGCGGCTACACCATCCAGGAAGCCCAGGGCGGCTGGGTCGACGAAGGCACCGAGTACAGGGAATACACGCTGGTCATTTACCTGAGCGACGCCGACAAACAGGCGGTTTACGCCGCGGCGGACGAGCTAATCGCCGCCTTCGACCAGAGCTCCATACTGATACAGACAAATCCCACCCGGACCGAGTTCTACTCCGGCTCCGCCGAATGACGATAAAAAGCAGCTGCCGCGGAATATCCGCGGCGGTTTTTTCATGCCTTTTTTTCCCCCCCGCACGCACCCGCCGCATCCAAAGCGGCAGGCCCTGCACCCGACCGTGCGCGGCTGTTTTGCCTGGGACGGCGGACGCATTCGGTTATCGCGCCGTTTATGTTAATCTTTCGGTTCGGCGCATAAACCGCGCCCGCCGCGCTTGACAGGCGGGCGACCTTATGATATTATGCTGTTAGCGTTGGCTAACATATATGGCAAGACTCGTGACGGATCCGCCGCATACAGGCGGTTTTTCTGAGGATATTAGTTAGTCACCGCTAACAAATATCACATGGAGGAAATATTATGAAGTCGAATTTGAGCAAATTCTTTTCTCTTGCGCTGGCGCTGCTCATGCTGTTCTCCTTCGGTCTTGCAGAAGAGAACGCTGAAGCGGACGATGCTGCCCGGGCAGCCGCCCTGCTTAAAGCGGTAAAAGGCACGTACGAGCCGCTGTTCCCCGTGATCACCGACCCACAGTACGACGAAAAATGGCTTGATCCCTGCGCCGCCGTGCTCGGCAGCGAAAACGCGCCCGTGTATGCGGAGCTCTTGAAGTCCGCCTGCAGCGGCACGCTCTACGGGCAGGAAGCGATCGACGCCTTCGGTGACGGCTCAAACGGCGCGCAGTTCGACTGCCTGTTCATAAACGGCGTGAACACCATCACCTTTGACGCTCCCGTGATAAGCGGCGCGGACGGAAACGGCGATAAGGTGTTCAGCCACGAGTATGCTTACGCGGGCACGCTGTCGCTGGGCGGCATGATGGAGGGCTTCCTGTATGAAACGGCGGACGAAGACGCGGGCGAATTCAGATACTTCTTCATGATGCCCGACACGCCCGAGGAGACTTACCATCTGGAATTCCGCTACGGCAGCGATCCCGACGCGCTTAAGCTGTACAACGCCGGACCTTACGCCTACTGGCTGGCGGCGGGCTTTCCCGTGGACGCGGACGCGCAGCTGACAGACGACGTGATAAATCTGTTCTGCCTTGAAAACCTGGATTACTCCGCCCATGCGCCGGAAGCGGCGGCGCAGCTGGAGGCGCTGGGCTTTACGGGCAGCTGGAAGGCGGACCTGAGCGCCTTCGGCGAGGAATACGCTTCTGCTGACCTCAGCATGACCATAGACTCGAACGGCCACGGCGAGACCTTTATGAACGGCGTCAAGACCGCCGATTTCGAGGCGTTCGCCGCGGATACGGGCGAAAAGGGAGACGGCGCGGGTCTGTATGTGGCGTTCAGCAACCTTGAAGGCGAAGCCGAATCCGCCCCCTACGCCCTGACGGTGAACGAGGCGGGAGAAACGGTGCTGACGCTTACCGCCGACGACGGCGCCATCAGCTGGATAAAGCAGGATGCCGCTGTGACAGAGATCGATTCCGCCGAAAAGCTGGCGGCGATCAGCGCGGATCTTTCCGGCAGTTACGTGCTTACTGCCGACATAGACCTGGCGGGGATCGACTGGACGCCCATAGGCGCCTTCGTGATGGGCGGCGGCGAGGAAGGCGAGGTGCCGGACATGGCAGCCGCTTTCACCGGCACGTTTGACGGGCAGGGCCACACCATCAGCAACCTGAGCGTCAAACAGCCCGAAGGCTGGGCGCTGGGCCTGTTCGGTTGCGCCGCAAACGCCAAAATAGGCAACTTCACGCTGGAGAACGCCTGCGTGGACGGCAGCGTGATGGCCGCCGACGCGGTGGGCTACGCCTACTGTTCCGCCATTTCGGACATCAAACTGGTAAACGGCAAAGTCACCGCGCACTATACCGAGCTCAGCCGGGAAGGCATGTACGGCGGCATCGTCGGCGCGGGTCTGGGCAGCCTGATAAGCGGCTGCGACGTTCAAGCCGACATCGTGATACCCGACGGCACCGCCAACGCGGGCATCGTGGGCGGCGGTCTGCAGATGACCAGCGTAGTAAACTGCGCTGCCACCGGCAGCGTGACCGCCGGCAGCGGCTGCTACGGCATAGGCGGCATCTCTGGCTGCGGTTTCACCTCGGAGCAGTTCACTGATCTTACGGCGCAGGACGTGGTGCTGACCGTGGGCGACGACTGCTTCTGGATCGGCGGCATCACCGGTTACGCGGGCGGCTATCCCGGCGAAGAGCTTGGCATGCCCGTGACCGTGTTTACCGACTGCAGGGCGCTGAACGTGAGCGTGAACGCCGGGGCGAACGTCGAAGGCATAGGCGACATCGTGGGCAGCGGCTTTTACAGCGACGAAATGGCAGCCATGGGCGCGCCTTTCGACGCTCCCACCGTGTTTGAGCTCATAAACTGCGAAGCGGTCCCCTCCCTGACCGTAAACGCAGAATAAAAAACTCAAACCGGCAAAAAGCGCGGGAGCCGGATCCTCCGGCTCCCTTTAATTATCGGCGCGTTATTTCCAGCGCGTTATCCGCCCGACGGCATATTCCGCGGTCTCCCTGTCGCGGATGCCCGAAATGTTCGAGAACCACACGCCTTCGGGGCGGAGCGTCTCGAATATCATGTCCAGCTCCTTTATATCGCACATCATCTGTATCCCCTTGCCTGCCGCCTGTATGCGCTTGTATACGTCCACCCACTTGTGGTAGCCCTGGTTGCCCTCGCCGCACACCCACTGCACCGCGTCGAGTTCGGGTATCTCAAGCAGCGCGTCCAGGTGCCTGAGTGCCCCGGGACCGTCCAGGTGGTATATGGAGCGCCCGTAGAACGCGCACTCCCGCGCGATGCCCGGCAAGAAGAACTCGTTGAACATCTCGCGGCTGATCATGCAGGAAAAGTCGTTGGAGGGGATGTAGTAGGTGCCGTCGTTTATCAGCGTGGTCCAGCTGGTGGTGGGCATGCCCGCCTCGTGTACCATGCGGTAAAACACCCCGTAAGCGGCGTAATACTCCCCTTCCGCCCGGGCAAGCGCCCTTTTGACCCAGTCCGGGTTTTCCAGCAGGTCCATGGCCAGGGTCTGCCCGCCGCGGAGCGCGGCTATATGGTCGCCGCCGGGATGGAAGTCCGTAAGCCCCACTATAAAGCGCCCCCTGCCCCGGGAGATCAGCTTCCGGGTGAACTCCTCCATGGTCCTGAACAGGGGATGGTCCATGTCAAGGCGCGTCTTTTCAAAGTCCCTCTCCCAGTCGTTTATCGCGGGACGGGACCAGGCGGTGGTCCTGCCGAAACTGTAGGGGCAGCCGCACCAGGCAGAAAAGATCTCCGGTCCCAGGTTGGGCCAGGCGACGGGCAGGGAGTCGTACAAAAACTCGGTGTTTTCAAGCCCCGCCGCCGTCTCCTCCACGCGCCCGTCTATGTCCAGCCACTTTTCTTCCAGTGATGCGTATGTCCTGCGCCCGTACGGTCTCGCCCCCGCTTTGGGCAGGGCGACGCACACGGGCGGACGGTCTACCATCTCCCGTTCCCAGAACGCCATGTACCGCTGTTTGACCTGTTCGTAGTCGGGCTTGAGTTCGAATGTCATATGCTTCTCCGAGTCAGTGATTAGTGATCCCTGCGGCGGCGTATATGCCTCCGCTACTTCTTGACCTGCTTCCTGTAGCGGTAAGTGGTCTGCCCGAACGTGCCCAGATAAGGCAGTTCCTCCCAACCGTCATTAAGCAGTTTTTCGTTCCTGCGGGCAGGCGTACGCTGGTCTCCGGGCACGTCCAGCAGCCAGCCGCCGTTTTTCGTGACGCGGGTGAGTTCGGCGACCTCCTCGCAAAACAGGTCCCCCACCACATGGCCGCTCATGGTCACGTCGAAACTGTCGTCCGGGAAAGGCAGACTGTGGCACAGCCCGTCGCACACCCGCATGTTGGTAATGCCCCTTTTCGCGATCTCGTCCCGCATGAACTCCCTAAGGGCGTCCACCGGCTCGCTCGCCGCCACGAACGCGGCCTTTTGAGCCGCCGCGAACGCCAGCCGCCCCGTGCCGCTGCCCACGTCCAGCACCGTCCTGCCGGTAAGCTCGCAGATCTCGTACAGGCTTTCCGGTTTCCAGCCGCGTATGAAGTCGCACTTTTCGTTCATGACTTCGGGCGTGGTGTAGATGACGAAGTCCTCGTACCCGCCCAGGATGGTCTCTTCCGCTTGACGCACCCGGGCGGGGGCCATGCCGTCCGGGGCGAGGGCGGCGAGCGCGTCTATCTCCCCCGCGCGCTCGGGGCACTTTTGCTTCCACAGCCACGCCACCTTGGGATTATTTTTCAGCGCGATGCCCATAACGGGCCTGTCCGCTTCCTCCAGATAATCAAGTATCAGGCGTATCTGGAAGCGCTCCATGCGCAGCATGCAGTCGAAGGGATATTCACTCGGGTCTATCCAGCCCAGTTTCCACATGGTGCCCTCCCGTCACTCGTCCATAAGCGCGTTGAGCGCCGTGAATTCCCGGAGGTACATACCCCGCTTTTCCTCGTTTTCGGCGGCAAACTCGGCGTGCTTCGAGAATATTTCCAGCGCCTCGGCGGGGAAAAGCCACTTTGGTTCCATGCCCGCCTGCTTTTCCCTTTCGGTCAGATGTTTTTCGGTCCTGCCTGCAGCGCGGCAGAAGAAATACAGGCTCACGTACCTGCAGTCCTCGTAATACTCGTCTATCTCCAGCTGCGGCAGCGAGGGCTCCACCACGAGACCCGTCTCCTCTCCCACTTCGCGCACGCAGCAGGCGCTTTCGCTCTCCCCCGCCTCCAGCCCGCCGCCCGGGAGCATCCAGGTGTCCGTATTTGTCTCGTAAGACAAAAGCAGCTTTCCGTCCCTGAGCACTATGCCGCGGCAGGCTGTACGGGTCTTGTCCCAGTGCCCGAAATAGTTATCGCCGATTATACTGATGGTCTTCATTTCCGTGTTTCCCTCTGTTTATTGAAATCTTACGTCTTATCCCCTCGCAGCCTGTATGTCCCGCCAGATGTATCCGGCAGCTTTCCAGCACCCCCATCCCATAAACAAACAGAAGATTATTACCACAAGAAAAAAGATTCCTGTTATGACCTTATTTCTGCTTATGTCGGGTTTACCCAGCATCACCCCTATGCTGTTTATCAGGTATATCGCCGCTTCAAACAACCCCCAGCAAGACGAGACCCAGCGAACGAGGCCTTCGGTGCTGTTATATTTTTCCCCCACGCCCCATTTGCCGTATCCGCCGCCGTATTCCAGCCCTTCGACCGGCTCAAGGGTCAGCGCCGTGTAAACGCAGAACGCTATGCACAGCACGCTGACGGAGTAAAGCACTATGCCCACAACGGTAAAACGCTGCCTGTTACCAGGCGGATTCTTGCCGCCCAGGAACGGCAGACGCCCCAGCACCAGCTTTGTCACGATGCTGTTATTTACGGTCACATAGCCCCTGATCATCAGGTCGTCTTCGTAGACCGACGCCGCCGAAGCGATGAAGAGCATTACCGCGAAAAAGAGAAGTATTATCATAAAAGCCTTTTGATTCCTACCTTGATCCGTCCCCGTCTGATGCTTACAGCGCAAAACACGATGATATTCCTGTAACGGATCGCCGCGCTCGCATTAACGAACGCTCATGGCTCTTTGCGTCCACCGTACGCAAATTCACTCCCATTCGCGCCCTCACAATGACGCGCCGGGGATCAGCCTTCCCGGTATCGGAAGGTTACGACAAGAGCCGCGCAGAAGCGCGGCTCCGTCTTTGGTTTGGGTTTATTCTTTCTCTCCGGCAAGCTTCCTGTAGCTCTCCAGGCGCTTGGCGGCGTCTTCTTCCGCAGCGGCGAACAGCTTCTCGGCGTCCGCGGGGAACTGACGGATAAGGGAGGCGTAGCGGTTCTCGCCCTTGATGAACTCCTGATAGCTGGCGGTGGGCGCCTTGGAATCCACGGTCATGGGATTCTCGTTATCGGGATTGTAGCGGTAGAGCTGCCAGTAGCCCGCCTGCACGGCCTTCTTGATCTCGGTCTGAGCCTGGTTCATCTTGATGCCGTGGTTGATACAGGGCGCGTAGGCAATGATGAGGGAAGGTCCGTGATAGGCTTCAGCCTCGGTGACCGCCTTGAGCAGCTGGGCAGGATCGGCGCCCATGGCCACCTGAGCCACGTACACGTAGCCGTAGGACATGGCCATCATGCCCAGATCCTTCTTCTTGGTGCGCTTGCCCGCCGCGGCGAACTTCGCCACAGCGCCGGTGGGAGAGGACTTGGAGGCCTGTCCGCCGGTGTTGGAGTACACCTCGGTGTCCAGCACCAGGATGTTGACGTCCTGATTCTGCGCAAGCACGTGGTCGACTCCGCCGTAGCCGATGTCGTAGGCCCAGCCGTCACCGCCGAAGATCCACTGGCTCTTCTTGACCAGCAGGTCCTTGTCCTTGAGCACTTCGTCAGCCAGCTCGTCCTTCTTGGGCAGCACGGCCAAAAGTTCCTTGGAAGCGGCCTTGCTGGCTCCGCCCTCGTCCTTCACTTCGAACCACTTGTCGATGGCTTCGATCAGCTTCTTCTTGCGGGGGTTGGCTTCCTTGAGCTTTAAGAGGTTCTCGGCCAGCTTCTCGCGCCTCTGGGCGGTGGCCAGGAACATACCGTAACCGAACTCGGCGTTGTCCTCGAACAGGCTGTTCGCCCAGGCGGGACCGTGGCCTTCTTCGTTCACGGTGTAGGGGCAGGTGGGAGCGCTGCCGCCGTAGATGGAGGAGCAGCCGGTGGCGTTGGCGATGAGCATCCTGTCGCCGAAGAGCTGGGTGATTAGCTTGACGTAAGGCGTCTCGCCGCAGCCCGCGCACGCGCCGGAGAACTCGAACAGGGGCTTCTTGAACTGGCTGTCCTTGACGGTCTTCACGTTCAGCTCGCCCTTGAACTCAGGCAGCGTCTGGGCGAATTCCCAGTTGGCTTCTTCGGCCTTCTGGGTGGCCAGAGGCTTCATGACCAGCGCCTTTTCCTTGGCGGGGCACACGTTCACGCAGTTGTCGCAGCCCAGGCAGTCCAGCACGCTGACCTGCATGCGGTACTTGAGGCCCTTGAACTTGGGACCGATGGCGTCCTTCATGGCGAAGCTCTCGGGCGCCTTGGCGGCGTGCTCGGAATCGATCAGGTAAGGACGGATGGCGGCATGCGGGCAAACCAAGGAGCAGTTGCCGCACTGGATGCACTTGTCGATCTGCCACTCGGGGACCTTCACGGCCACGCCGCGCTTCTCGTACTTGGTGGTGCCGGTGGGCACGGTGCCGTCGATGGAGAACGCGCTTACGGGCAGCTTGTCGCCTTCCTGCGCCAGGATGGGAGTGATGACGTTCTCGAAGTACTCGGTGGCTTCCACCTTCATGGGCACGGCGCCCTCGGTGGTGGTGGCCCAGGCAGCGGGCACCTTGACTTCGTTCAGGCCGCTGATGGCCACGTCGATGGCCGCCCAGTTCATCTTGACGACTTCGTCGCCCTTCTTGGCGTAGCTCTTCTTGGCGTAGGCCTTCATGTACTCATCCGCCTTGTCGTAGGGGATGATGTCGGCGAGCTTGAAGAACGCGGCCTGCATGGTGGTGTTGATGCGTCCGCCCATGCCCACGGAAGCGGCGAGCTTAACGGCGTCGATGGTGTAGAAGCGGGCCTTCTTCTGGGCCAGCTTGTTCTTCATGGAAGCGGGCAGTTCCTTTTCCAGTTCTTCCGCCGTCCAGGGGCAGTTGAGCAGGAACACGCCGCCGGTCTTGAGCGCGGACACCATGTCGTACTTGGTTACGTAGGCGGGGTTGTGGCAGGCGATGAAGTCCGCGGAGTCGATCAGGTAGGTGCTCTTGATGGGGGTATCGCCGAAACGCAGATGGCTCACGGTGATGCCGCCGGACTTCTTGGAGTCATAGCTGAAATACGCCTGCGCGTACTTGTCGGTGTGGTCGCCGATGATCTTGATGGAGTTCTTGTTGGCACCTACGGTACCGTCGGAGCCCAGGCCGTAGAACATGCAGGAAACGGTGCCCTTGGGGGCCACGTCCAGCGTCTTGCCCAGCGGCAGGGAGGTGTTGGTCACGTCGTCGGTGATGCCCACGGTGAAGTGGTTCTTGGGATTCTTCTTTGCGATGTTGTCGAACACGGCCTTGACCATGGTGGGGTTGAACTCCTTGGAGCCCAGACCGTAACGGCCGCCCACGACCTTGATCTCGGTCTTGCCCGCTTCGATCAGCGCGGAGCAGACGTCCTCGTACAGAGGCTCGCCCAGGGAACCCGCTTCCTTGGTGCGGTCCAGCACAGCGATGGTCTTGCAGGTGGCGGGGATGGCCTTGAGGAAGTGCTTGAGGCTGAAGGGACGGTACAGATGCACCTTGATCAGGCCCACCTTCTTGCCCTTGGCGGTCAGGTAATCCACGGTCTCCTCAATGGCGTCGCAGCCGGAACCCATGGCGATGATGACGTATTCGGCATCGGGAGCGCCCACGTAATCGAACAGCTTGTACTGGCGGCCGGTCAGCTTGCCGACCTGCTTCATGCACTCTTCCACGATGGCGGGAGTGGCCAGGTAGTTCTTGTTGGCGGCTTCACGGCCCTGGAAGTAGATGTCAGGGTTCTGGGCGGTGCCGGCCTGGTGGGGATGTTCGGGATTCAGCGCGCGGGCGCGGAACTCCTCGACCTTGTCCCAGGGCATGAGCTTGGCGATGTCTTCGTAAGCGATGTCCTCGATCTTCTGGATCTCGTGGCTGGTGCGGAAACCGTCGAAGAAGTGAAGGAAGGGCACGGAGCTCTTGAGGGTAGCCAGGTGGGCGACCAGCGCCAGATCCTGGGCTTCCTGCACGGAGTTGCTGGCCAGCATGGCGAAGCCCGTCTGGCGGCAGGCCATAACGTCGCTGTGGTCGCCGAAAATGGACAGGGCGTGATACGCCAGGGCGCGGGCAGATACGTGGAACACGCTGGGCAGCTGCTCGCCGGCGATCTTGTACATGTTGGGGATCATAAGCAGCAGGCCCTGGGAAGCGGTAAAGGTGGTGGTCAGCGCGCCCGCCGCCAGAGAGCCGTGCACGGCGCCCGCGGCGCCCGCTTCGGACTGCATCTCGGCGATCCTGACCTTCTGGCCGAACAGGTTCACACGGCCCTGCGCCGCCCACTCGTCGGCCACTTCAGCCATGGGAGAGGAAGGAGTGATGGGATAGATGGCCGCCACATCGCTGAACGCATACGCGATATGGCTGACGGCAGTGTTGCCGTCCACTGTCTTTTTGATGCTCAAGACGAAAACCTCCCTAAAAAAATAGAAATCGTACCGAAAGCTGTGCTCTTGGGCATAACTTTTCACGATAATTATTATAGTATGAATCCGGAAGGATGTCAAGCGGAAGAGCGGCAGTAAGCCAAGAAGAAACCCTTTTGTCGGCGCGGCGCCGCCCCTCGCGCCGGTTGCGTCTTGTCCCGATTTATGCTACAATACCCCCAACATCTTTGCGAAACGAGGTAACGCCATGATATCCGAAAACCTGCTTGAGAAATACGCCCGGCTGATCGTCCACACGGGCGCCAACGTGCAGAAGGGCCAGGTGGTCATGCTGACCATTTCGGTGGAACTGAGCGAGTTCGCCGCGCTGCTGATCGAGGAGTGCTACAGGGCGGGAGCGAAAAAGGTGAACGTAGAGTGGCAGAGCGACGCCCAGAGGCGCCTTAACTTCACTTACGCGGACGAGGAAGTGCTGTGCGAAGTGCTGCCCTGGGAGGAAGAGAAGTTAAAGCAGATGACGCAGGACCTGCCCTGCCGCATATACATCGCCTCCGACGACCCGGACGCCATGGCGGGCATAGACCCGGGCAAGCTGGCGGCGGTGTCCCGCGCCCGCGGCAAGGTGGTCAAGCCCTACAGAAGCGCCATAGAGGGCAAGCACCAGTGGGTGATCGCGGCGTATCCCTCCGAAAAGTGGGCCGCCAAGTGCTTCCCCGGCGATCCCGACAAGGTGGACAAGCTGTGGGACGCCATATTGAAGACCGTGCGCGTGAGCGAGGAGGGCGACCCGGTGGAAGCCTGGAACGCCCACACGAAATTCATACAGGACAAGGCGGAGTGGCTGAACGCCCAGGGTTTTGCCTCCCTTAAATACAAAAGCGCCAACGGCACCGACTTCACGGTGGAGCTGATCCCCGGGGCGAAGTGGGAAGGCGCGGGCGTGACCAACAGCCTAAACGGCGCGTTCTACATCCCCAACATGCCCACGGAGGAGATATTCACCTCCCCCATGGCGGGCAGATGCGAAGGCACGCTGGTGGCGGTCAAGCCCCTGTCCCTGCACAGCCAGCTGGTAGAAGAGTTCTCCATCACCTTCAAGGACGGCAAAGCCGTGTCCTGCCGTGCGAAAAAGGGGCAGGAACTGCTGGAAAAGACCATACACATGGACGAGACCGCCTGCATGCTGGGCGAAGTGGCTTTGGTGCCCAAGGAGAGCCCGGTCAACCAGTGCGGCATACTGTTCTACGAGACGCTGTTCGACGAGAACGCCTGCTGCCACATGGCGCTGGGCATGGGCTTTAAGGAAGTGCTGCCCGGCGGCGACGACATGAGCGTGGAGGAAGCCCGGCAGAAGGGCGTCAACGACTCCCTCATCCACGTGGATTTCATGGTGGGCGCGGACGACCTGGACATCGACGGCATAAAGCCCGACGGGAGCACGGTGCCCGTGTTCAGAAACGGCACCTGGGCATGATGCATGCGCATCCCCGGCAAAAAAAGGAGCGGCTAAGCCGCTCCTTTTTTATTTGACTTTTTCGCCCTTCACTATCACCACGTTCATTTTCTGCACGTCCACCTGCCGCCACACGCCTTCGGTGACGTAGGGTTCTTTTTCCAGGTATGCGTCCAGCTCCCCGCGGGAGGCGAAGTCCAGTATCAGCACGGAGCCCGCCATTTTGCCTTCTTCGTCCAGCAGCCCGCCCGCGCAGACTATATGCTCCTTCATCCTTTCCATGTTTTCCAGGTGGCGGGGGCGCACCTCCATGCGCTTTGCCAGCATGTTTTCCCCGTCTTTTGCCGTAACTATGAACTGCATGCGTTTCTCCTTTCTTCTTCTCCGTTTGTCAGGCGTTCACCAGCAGCTCCGACACCGCCACGAGGCAGGCTTCGCCGCTGATCGATATCCTGCCGCCGTCTTTGGGTTCGCAGGTAAGATATCCGCCCCGGTTTGACGCCTGGTATGCCCGTATCACGGGCTTTCCCAGCTCCTTCGCCCAGTACGCACCTATCTGGCAGTGGGCGCTGCCGCACACCGGATCCTCCGGCACCGCCACCTTGGGGCAGAATCTGCGGGACACGCAGTCCGTGTCCTTTCCCCGGGCAGTGGCGTTCTGCAGGCGCCCCGGCAGCTGCATAAGCAGCGTCTGGTCGGGCAACATTTCCCTTACGTCCGCTTCGTTTTCAAACACGCAGACGAGGTCCAGCCCCAGCACCGCCTTTACCGGGCGCACGCCGAAAGCGCGTTCCATGGCGTCCGTGACGGGTATCTCCTTAAGCTCACAGGCGGGAAAGTCCATTTCGTACAGCTCTCCCCGCCGTTTCACGGTCAGTTTTCCGCTCAGGGTATTGAAGCTCACCTCTTTACCGCTCGGTTCCGTTTGGTTTAAAATCACGTACGCGGAAGCCAGGGTGGCGTGCCCGCAGAGCTCCACCTCCGTGCCCGGGGTGAACCACCTTAAACGGTAGCCCGCGTCCTCTTTGACTATGAACGCGGTCTCGGACAGGTTGTTTTCCCCCGCCAGATGTTTCATGAACGCTTCGGACGGCCACCTGTCCATCACGCATACCGCCGCAGGATTGCCTGAAAAAGGTTCGGACGTGAACGCGTCCACTATGTACTGCCTCATATATCCTCCCGTCAGAAGCTGATGGGCAGAAACGCCGCCAGCACGGCGAACACCACCCCGGGCAGCATGTTCACCACCCGTATCTTTTTGCCCCACACCAGGTTTATGCCCACGCAGAAGATCAGCACGCTGCCCACCAGTGACAGATAGCCCATGGCGGCGTCGGTCATAACGGGCTTGACGGCGGAAGCCAGAAGCGTCAGCGCGCCCTCCCAAATAAACACGGGAATGGCGGAAAACACGCAGCCCCTGCCCAGGGAGCAGGTCATAACCATCACGATTATCAGGTCCAGCACCGCCTTGGCTCCCAGCGTGGACCAGTCCCCGGACAGGCCGTCCTGCAGCGCGCCTACTATGGCCATCGCGCCTATGCACACGGTCAGTGACGCAGTAAGAAAACCGTTTACGAAACCGCTGTCTCCGGAGTTGCCCGTCTTGCGTTTAAGCCATTCGCCGAACAGCTCGAAGCCCTTTTCGATGTTGAGCTCCTCGCCTGCCAGGCCGCCCAGCGCCAGGCACGCCACAACCAGCATGCTCCCGCCGCCCGGAAACAGGTCATTCAGCAGCATATGCTTAAGCGCCCCCGCCATGCCTATGAACAGCGTGCCCACGCCGCAGGCCATGGTCAGGGTCTGCTGGTGCCGGGGTCTAAGCAGCTTTCCGAACAGCAGGCCGCAGACGCCGCCCAGCACTATGGCGCCCGTGTTGATCAGCGTCCCCGTCATCTGTCGTCTCCGCCAAGGCTCAGGGCAAAGGCCAGAGCGCGCCCGGGCCAGCCCTCCACGTCCGTGCCAGTGCCGTCGCCAAAACCGTGGAAAGCGTGGTCGCCCTCTTCAAGCACCGATGGCACTCCCGCCGCGTCCAGCAGCCGCTTCATAAGCTCGGAGTTCAGGGGCGGCACCGTTTTATCGTCCTTGCCGCAGACTATGTAGCACGGGGGATAGTCTTTGTCTATGTGCTCCGCCACGTTGTAATCGTCCAGCCTGTCCCGCCAGGCGTCCCCCAGCATGATGCCGGCAAAGCCGCCCTTT
Source organism: Clostridia bacterium (assembly GCA_017518705.1). Next base: position 26,671 of record JAFWUC010000071.1, on the reverse strand, counting down.
TCATCCCGCCGCGCCTCCGCTTTCACGTCTATCACGGTGTATATTGGAAACAGGCACAGGGGCTTCACGGCGCCGTAACGCTTCCAGCCGATGTTGGCGCAGCCCCAGTTGGAGACGAGGTTCGCCCCCGCCGACCAGCCGCCCACGCACAGGCGCGCGGGGTCTATGCCAAGCTCCTCCGCGCTGTCCGTAAGCCATTTTACCGCCTCTGCCAGGTCGTCAAGCGCCGTTACCGCCGCCTCGGGTATCCTGACACGGTAGGTCAGAAGGAACACCTCGCAGCCCGCTTCCGACATGTGCCTTCCGGTGGGCAGCGACTCCACCAGCGTGCACACGCTCCCGTAGCCGCCCCCCGCGCACAGAAGCATGCAGGGCCTGGTTTTGTCCGGCGCGGCGGGCGATATCCGTATCAAGTTCACGTCCTTTTTGTACGGATCCTCCGTGCCCGGATACAGGAAGCGCTGCGTGACGCGGCCTTCCTTTACGGCGTCCAGGAAGAACTCCAGCCCCGCCAGTATGCCCGCGGGCCTCCAGCCGATCTTTTCCAGCCCGCCCACGGTAAGCTCCGAGTGCCAGCTGTGTTCCGGGTCTTCCCCGGGCGTATAGATCATGTACGCGGCGTAAGGCTTCATTTCCGGCAGGGAGTAGATGTCCTTAAGTTTCGTGTCCAAAGTGATCCCGGTCATGGTGCGGCCCTCCTTGAGAGTTTCAGGCTTCGTATACTTTTCTTCCGCCCAGGTAGACGGAGCGTATCTTTATATTGCGGATTTCGGCGGGCTTTACGCCGAAGGGGCTTTCGTCCAGCACGGCGAAGTCCGCCAGGAAACCGGGAGCGATCCTGCCCTTAACGTTCTCCTCAAAGCTGGCTTCGGCGCTTTTTACGGTAAAGCTGTCCAGCGCTTCCTTCACGCTGAACGCCTGCCCGGGCAGGTACGGCCCGGTGCCGTCGACGGAGGTCCTGGTGACGGCGCACTGTATGCCCTTCAGCGCGTCCGGCAGCTCCACGGGGCAGTCGGAGCCGTTGGACACGCTCACGCCCATATCCATGAGCGTCTTCCAGTTGTAGCTCGACGCGGCGCGCCGTTTCCCGACCCGCGCTTCGACTATGTGGTTGTCGTAATCCAGGAACACGCTCTGGGCGTACACGTGCAGCTTCAGCCGCGCCATGCGCTCCAGCTGGTCGGGACGGGTGATCTGGCAGTGGACGATGCCGTGGCGGTGGTCCTGCCTCGGGTGCTCCTTGAGCGCCTTTTCGATCGCGTCCAGCACGCTGTCCAGGCAGGCGTCGCCTATGGCGTGCACCGCCACCTGCATGCCGCTCAAGTTGGCGTAAGAGATCAGCGCGTCAAACTGCTCCCGGCTAAGCAGGGAAAAACCGCAGGTATCGGGGCAGTCCTCATAGGGTTCGCTTAGGTGCGCCGTGCGGCTGCCCAGCGAGCCGTCGCCAAGCAGTTTAAGCGGCCCTATGCGGAACATATCGTCCCCCGCGCCGGTCACGTTGCCCGCTTCCACAAAGCGCTTAAGCGCCTCCAAATCGGAGAAATTGCTCTGCTCGTACACACGCACGGTCAGTTCGCCGCTCTGCTCGAGCTCACGGTACGCTTCGTTCACTGTCTGCCAGGACAGCCCTCCGAAAGACGAATAGTCGTCGCTCTGGGCGCTGGTGACGCCGTGGGCGTTCAGCTCCCGGCACGCCAGGCGCAGCATGTCCTTTATCTCCTCCTTGCCCGGCAGGGGGATGAAGGGGCTCAGCAGCTCGATGGCGTTGTCGTACAGCCTTCCGTCGGGAACGCCGCCCTCCATGCCTATCGCCCCGCCTTCGGGTGCGGGCGTGTCCGCCGTTATCCCCGCTATCTCGAGAGCTTTCGTGTTCACCACGCAGCAGTGTCCGCAGGCGCGCACGGCAAGTATGGGGAAGTCTTCGGATACCGTGTCCAGGTCCAGGCGGGAAGGCATGCGCTTCACGTCCGTGAAATAGTCGTGGTTCCAGCCCCTGCCCCTGAGCCAGCCGCCCTTCCGGGGCATGTGCCCGGCAGCGAAGGATCTGAAGTATTCCAGCATGCCAGTGAGACTGTCCGTGTGCTCGTCCAGGCGGGCGGCGTTTAACGCCACGCCGTAGCTAAGCACGTGCATGTGTGAATCGTTGAAGCCGGGGCACACGAAGCGCCCGCCCAGGTCCACCTTCCGGGCGCCCTCCGCCAGGGCGAGTATCTCCTCGTTCGAACCCACGAAAGTGAACACGCCGTCCTCCTCGATGAACGCCTGCCCGAGCTCTTTTTCGCCGGTATACACTCCGGCGTTAAAAAATACCGTCTTCATGCTCCTCCTCAGGCGAACAGGTTGAATATGCCCGTCACGCCTATCATAACGTATACAGCCTTTTTGATGATCCCGTCGTTCAGCTTCCTGGCCAGGAAATGGGCCAGGGTCACCCCCGCCAGTATCGCTAATATCCCCACACCGATACAGGGCAGAAGCGCCGAAGTGAGTATGCCGCTAAACAGCCTGTACAAGGTGTTGTACACCCCGTTTATCAGGAAAAACGCCGCCGCGGTGCCCAGGTACTCCCTTGCGGAATCCGTCTTGTTCAGAAAATAGATCACCATCAGCGGCCCGCCAATGCCGAAAAACGCGTCGCACAGCGCCGAGATCAGTATATACGCCGCCGTCTGCCAGGGCCCCAGCGGCTTTTTCTCCCGGCGGCGGGAAAGCAGGTAATACGCCGACAGCGCGATCAGGAACACGCCGAATATACGCTTTATCAGGACCTGGTCCACGTTCAGGGAAAAGCTGATCGCCGCGGAGCACACCGCCATGTAGGGCAGTATGGGCACGAGCACCTTTTTCCAGCGGATCTCCTTAAGGTACGTGATAGTCATGTTCAGGTTCAGGGGCACCGACACGCACACCGACACCGCCGCCGCCGCGGGGATGGTCCAGTACAGCGGATAGACCATCATCTGTACCGGCCCGCTGCCGAAACCCGCTATGCCCTGCACGAGTCCCGCAAGCAGCGCAGCCAGCGCACACACGAGATACATGGGCTATCTGATAAAGTTGGTCCAGGCGCGGGGCTCCTCTTCGGGCAGCCCCATTTTCTGCGCGCCCAAACGGATGCTCTGCATGAGGAACACCATGTTGCGGGCGAGCTGGCGGGCGACGGTGCGGCCCTCCGTGTCCGCCTCGGCTTCCCCGGGAGCGCCGCCGTGGATGTTGTTCCAGTAGCGGCTGGAGGCCACGGGCATGGACGAAAGGGTGAAAAACTTGTTGAGTTCGTCAAACGTCGCGGTGCAGCCGCTGCGCCTTGCGCACGCCACGGACGCGCCCACCTTCATGCGCTTGTCAAAGGGCGTGGAATAAAACAGCCTCTGCAGCGCGGAGACGAGGGTGCCGTTTGCGCTGCCGTAGTACACGGGCGAGGCGATCACAAGCCCGTCCGCCGCTTCGAATTTGGGCGCCAGCTCGTTGACTATGTCGTCTATAACGCACTTTCCCAGCTTTGAGCACCCGTTGCAGGCCAGGCAGCCGCGCACGGCGAGCCTGCCCACGAGCACGTTTTCGTACTCCACGCCGAGCTCCTTAAACACGCTCTCCATTTCCCTGAGCGCCAGCGCGGTATTGCCGTTCGCCCTGGGGCTGCCGTTAAGCATGAGCACCCTTAATTTCCCGTTCCCGTCCATTTTTGCGTCCTCCCCGAGATACTGTGTTTTGGCTGTATTCTACAACCAAATCGCTTTTACTGTCAAGGTTACGGAAAACCGCCTTTGTAAGGAAGGATCTCCTGCATTTTTGTTGACTTTAAGCAGGATTTCAAGTATAATTTCGCCAAAGACACATCGTTTCGGATGATCAGTGTATTCGCCTGAGGTGCACCGATGAAGATAACTCAAAGCGTAAAAAACGAGCGCCGGCTTCAACGGCATCCTTATGTTTGAATGAGAACTTTATTTAATAAAATCAAAATAGGCGGCCTGCAGCAGAAGATATTCAGTCTTGTGCTCATAACCGTGCTCGTGCTCGTGGGCACGTTCGCGGGCGTGTCCGCCTACCAGCAGCACGAACTCAAGCAGGTGGTGCAGCGGGCGAATCTGGAGCAGCAGGCGTCCATCGAAGCGATCTCCCAGCAGACCATGGCGGACACGCTCGACTCCCTGATCTCCCGCACCACCGCGCTGCAGGCGTACATAGCCGACGAGCTGTTCGCGGACGTGCGGGCGGACGTGCTGACCTTGCAGGCTTTCGCCTCCCAGCTGTTCATACATGAAGACAGCTTTTTGCCCGAGACGGTGGCGCCGCCCTCTGCCGAAAACGAAGGCGTGCCCTCCGCCCAGCTGATAAGCGAGGAAGGCGCCGACCCGGCGGCCTCTTCCCTGCTTGGCACCGTGGCCCACATGAAGGAGATCATGCTGGCCATGTACGGGAATTCTGACAGGATGAGCAGCGTGTTCGTGGGCACTGCGGACGGGCACATGGTGCTGGTCAACGACCGCCCCGGCGTGTTCCTTTCCGAAGACGGCTCTGCAAAGCCCCTGAACGTGCGCGAACGGCCCTGGTTCAGCCAGGCGGCCAAGGCGGGGCAGCTTATATTCACGGGCGTGGAGCACGACGCCTACACCGACAGGCCCATGCTGGAGTGCGCCGCCCCGGTGTACCGAAACGGTGAGCTCGCGGCCGTGGTGGCCGCGGACATATACCTGTCCTCCATAAGCGATTACGTAAAGAGCACCGCCTCGGACGGCGGCTTCCTGTGCGTGATAAACCATGAGGGCAAGGTGCTGTTTTCCCCGGTGGACGAGGGCGTGTTCCGCGCGGAAACCTCCGACCTGGCCGAAGACCTGAGGCAGAACAAAAACGCGCAGCTCGCCGCTTTCATAACCCGGGCGCTTAAGGAAAGGACCTCCATGGAGCTGATCGCCATCTCCGGCAAGGAATACTACCTGGCCGGCGCGCCCTTGGACACCCTGGGGTGGACGGTGGTCTCCGTGGTGGAAAAAGAGCTGACGGACCAGCCCACACTGGCGCTGCTCAAGCAGTACGAAGAGATAAACCTGACCGCCACCGCCGCTTATGAACAGGGCGCCGCCCGGACTTTCCGCATGTTCGTGATCCTAACCGCGGTGGTGCTGGTGCTGGCCATAATAAACGGGCTGATACTGGCGTCAAGGGTAGTAAAGCCCCTGGAAAAGATGACCCTGCGCATCAATTCCATCAACAGCGACGATCCCGTGTTCCGCATGGACGACGCCTACCGCACCGGCGACGAAATAGAGATACTGGCGGAATCCTTTGCGGACATATCCGCCAAATCCCATGAATACATAAGGCAGATCACCCGCATCACCGCCGAAAAGGAGCGCATAGGCGCGGAGCTTGCGCTGGCCACCCGCATACAGGCGGACATGCTGCCCAACATCTTCCCGCCCTTCCCTGACCGTCCGGAGTTTGACCTGTACGCCAGCATGGACCCCGCAAGGGAAGTGGGCGGCGACTTCTACGACTATTTCCTGGTGGACGACGACCACCTGTGCCTGGTGATGGCGGACGTGTCCGGCAAGGGCGTGCCCGCGGCGCTGTTCATGATGGCGTCCAAGATCATTCTGGCCAACAACGCCATGATGGGCAAGTCCCCCGCCCGGATACTCACCGACGCCAACGCCTCCATCTGCAAGCACAACCGGGAAGAGATGTTCGTGACCGCGTGGCTGGGCATACTCGAGATCTCCACCGGGCAGCTCACCTGCGCCAACGCCGGGCACGAGTACCCCGCCATCAGGAAGCCGGACGGCGCGTTCGAGCTGTACAAGGACAGGCACGGCTTCGTGATGGGCGGCCTTGCGTTCATGAAGTACCAGGAGTACGAGCTCACCCTGGAGCCCGGCAGCCGGCTGTTCCTGTATACCGACGGCGTGCCCGAGGCAACCGACGCCTCCAAGCAGCTGTTCGGGCTGGACCGCATGCTGGACGCGCTAAACAGGGACCCCGATGCCTCGCCGGCAGGCATTCTCAATAACGTACGGGCGGACGTGGACGGCTTTGTGAAGGACGCGGAGCAGTTCGACGATCTGACCATGCTCTGCCTGGAGTACAGGGGAGCAGCTTCAAAGGTGGAGACCGCATGAAAGAGATCACTGTAAAAGCCGTCAGGGAAAACCTGGCCGAAGTGCTGGCCTTTCTGGAGGCGGAGCTGGAACAGGCGGACTGCCCCATGAAGGCGCAGATGCAGACCTGCGTGGCAGCGGAAGAGATCTTCGTGAACATCGCTTCCTACGCCTACCCGGACTCAGACGGCAGCGCCACGGTGAAGATAGACATTTCCGGCGAGGCCAAAACAGCCGAAATCACTTTCATCGACCGGGGCATCCCCTACGATCCCCTGGCCAAAGCCGACCCAGACGTGACCCTGAGCGCGGAAGAAAGGGGCATAGGCGGCCTTGGCATATTCATGACCAAGAAGCTGATGGACGCGGTCACATACGAGTACAAAGACGGGCAAAACATGCTTACCCTCAAAAAACAGCTCTGACGGGGCTGTTTTTTTCGCTTGAACAAACGCGCGCGTTCCTCCGTCAAAAATCACGTAAACCGATAACGGAGGAACGCAAAATGAAAAGACTGCTTGCCGCGCTGCTTATGCTGGCGCTGTGTTTTACCCTTTCCCACGCGGAAGGCGATCCCGGGATCATACTTTTCACCGTTTACCAACAGATGGGCTGGGGCGACCGGATAGAAGCGGGCTGCGTGGACGAAAACGGCGATCTGTGGACGTTAAACGGCAGCGCGTCCAAACTGGGATGGCCTTACAAAGTTGAAGATCAGCCGGAGTTTCTGCGCACCACCCGTCTTAAGGAAAGGGCGGGCAGGCTGAGCTCCGACGAGCTGTTCGAGCTGAAGAGCCTCGTATATTCCGCCCAGCCTCAGGACGGCAGGTCCCGCCCCGCCGCCAACGACGCGGGCACCGAGACGAGCTGGGCGGTCACCTACGCGGGCGACGGCAGCGCAAAGGCGGTCAAACTGGCCTCTTCTGTCGACGACGTGTACGAAAACACCTCTCCCGACGCCCAAGCGCTGTATGTGCGCTTAAGGCATCTGTTCCCGAACGTGACCTGCTACGGCGGCGCAATGGGACCCGCGGGCTTTGCGCCCGTGCCCCTGTACGAATTCCTGGGGCTGGACCCCGAGCTGATAAGAAGCGCGGCGGTCAAGGCGAGCTATATGGACTGCGAGGCGGGCCCCCGCGAGATAGAAGACCCCGGCAAGGGCGTGATCCTTGCGGTGCTGGACGGCAAGGTCACCGGCAAGGCCAACTCCACCATGGTCACAGGCGGCACTTATGTGTTCGGTTTCTACGGGGAGGACGGCAATTACCTGGGCAGCCTCGAGATTTATCAAGGCCTGCTGGTCACGGACGACGGGATGTATTATATCGACTGAAAAATTACCAAAAACGGAAGGAAACGCAGTGAAAGTTACGTTTTTCGGCGCGAGCCACGGAGTGCCCGAACCCAGGCGCAAATGCTCCTGCATACTGCTTGAGGCGGCAGGCAGGTATTACCTGATCGACATAGGCGCGGATCCCGTGCCGGAACTGATCGACCGGGGCCTCTCCCCAAACGACATCACAGCCGTGTTCGTCACCCATCCCCACGGGGACCACGTGAACGGCCTGGTCCCCTTCGCGGACATCTGCTCCTGGTATTTTAAGGACGCAGATCCTTTGATCTTCCTGCCCGACATGCGCACGCTGGAGGCGCTGAAGGGCTGGATCGCCACCACCTGCGGCGGCTTAAGGGCTTCCCTGCGCTTCGCCCCGGTGCACGAGGGCGCGATCTATGACGACGGCGCGGTAAAGGTGACCGCCATGCCCACGGGCCACATGGAAAACGCATACGCCTTCCTTGTCGAAGCGGAGGGAAAGACCGCGCTGTTCACCGGGGACATGAAGCACAGGGACGGTCCCCTTGCGGACTTCGCCCGCTTCCTGACCAAAGACGGCATTGACCTGGCGGTGGCGGAAGGCGCCCACTTCGACGTGATGCAGTACCTGGAACCCTTAAAGGCGCACCCGCCCAAACTGTTCTGCATAAACCACTATAACCGCCCCCAGACCGCCGCCTGCTGGCAGCTAAAGCGCGCCCTGGAGCCCGGCATCCCCACCGTGATCGCCACCGACGGGCTGGAGATACGGATATAAACTCAAACTATAAGACAGAGGCACCCGCGAAAGCAGGTGCCTCTGTCACATCTTCTCTTTGATTATTGAAAACCCAGCCTTTTCTCTAACCTGTCCAGTATAAAATTGTCTTTTACACTGTCATCAGAAGCATTGTTTTGCAGATGCAATTCCTGCAGCTCCTCGTAAAGCCGACTGCATTCGGAATCACTGATCTTATCTATCCATGTTATATAATAATCCATGATATCCGGTATCAGCTTGAACATCAAACTACCCGGAAACAGCCGATCAGCTGTTTGTATCAATCTCTCATACTCTTCATCGCCCGTACAGTTTTTGCAGAAAGACGTATTGATAATAAAATAATACGTTGCATATCCACGGCAAATATACGCCATCCTCCACAGGAAAAGTTTGTCATTCAGGCAGTTTTCATACCCAAAATCCGCAGCCTCTTCAAAGAAAACCCTGTATAATCCTTCTTCCTTTGCTGGCACGTATTTCATGGCGCTCGCTCCTGATATCCACATAAGAATATCCAGCATTTCATCCACGACCAGCAAAGTGACGGCGGCGTCTTTCCTCTCGTTCCATACATTGCGGAGGAACTCGTACACGTCCATACTGGTACCTTGCTTTTCCAATTCCGCCAATTCGCGCTTTATTTCTATAATATCCATTTTTAGCTCCGAAGTGCGCCAGTCACAGCTTATTTGAAATCGAATTTACTTTTCGTGTTCGTCATACTCTAATACACTTTCCCGTTTACCCGTATAGCTTCCCAGTCATATTCAAAAGAGCTTATCTTCGTATTCTCGACCACATTGCCGTCTATGTCTACAAAGCAGGCTTTCCCGTCATCGATGGCGATATAGTATTGATGTTCACAAAACACGTATATCTCGTCATGCGCTTTTCTCAACGCTTCTTCCGTCTCGTAAATATCTAAAGGATACGCATCCTTTTCTCTGACGCTCTTTTTGGTGTTCCCTGCGTTGCGCGGTATCTCCTTTATTATTATTTCTTCATTTCCCGGTTCCTCGCTTGATACCACTTCCCTTATATTTCCCGCGTAATAGTCCGATATCCTGACATCGAATGCGGTCGTCTGATAGACCAATTGACCGTTTATGTCATATATGTCGTAATCGCACAGTTCCCACCATCCGTCATTCATCTCTGCCGACGGATAACGCCGCCCGATGAAATACGCGCCCGCCTCGCATTCCTCATAATACACGGTGCCGTACTCACAGGGAACGACCAGTTTTCTATCAATTATGTCAAACGCCCCCGTGCCGGACGGCAGATCGACTTCGCAAAAGCCATCGTCAGTATAGTATTCCATAATGTCAAAAGTTCTGATGCAATCATATTCCGCCGGCACGACAAGTTCGTATCCGTCATTTATCAATCCGTATAGCCCGTTTTTTCCGACACACGCATAGCCGTGCACAAACGGCTCGACAGAATCGTATTCTTCAAGCTGCGCAAATATGCCGACAGGATCTGCCGAACCGCAAGGCATAGTGGCAAATAAGGGTGCAATAACCACTATAAGCAGGATTATAACCTTGAGCTTTTTCATTTGCTTCCCTTTCCGACTGCCAAAACCATTATATCACGTGTACTTCTCCGCCAGCCGCTTCGTGTACTCGAATCCCTGGCCCAGTTCTCCAAACGCGTCCCGCCACTGTTCCTGTTCCGCCAGCAGGGTGGCGGCGCCCGCCCTTTGGCAGGCGAGGGCGGCATCCTCAAAGTCTATGACGCCCTGTCCCACGGGGCACAGCGCGCCGCTTGGGTCCCTGTCCTTAAAGTGCACGATGTCTATCCTGCCCGCGTATTTTCCGGCGATGTCCGAAACGGACGCTCCCGCGTCATGCGCCTGGCACACGTCGAGGGTGAGGCGCAGTTCACCGTAACGCCGCATTATCAGCTCCAGCGCCGCGTCGAAGTCCCGCTTCGTGGGATGGTACGACACGGTGAATCCGTCGCGCAGGGCGGCAGGCATAAGGGTATCCAGCCCCGCAAGGAAGGCGTCAAGCCCTGTCTCTACGGCGCCGCTTACGCAGATGTCGCTGCCTCCGGCAAGTCCGCACATATCCAGGTAATAGCCCGTTTCTTCGAACACTGCGTACGCCTTGTCCTGCACGCCCAGCGCCTTTACGCCGTATTCGTCCAGCGCTCTTGCCACATCCTTTGGGGGGATGCGCTTGTCGATCCACTGCAGCTGGGTATACCCGCAGCCGATGCCCCGCATGAAGCCGAGCACGCGCTTCAGCCCGTCAAGCTCCGTCAGCAGGGGCTTGAAGCTGGATATCTGTATTCCCGCCCGCATAGGTTTCACCTCTTTTCCGCGCACCGGCACAGGCTTATTTATCTCCGGTTATGGCATGTCATACGGCCAGACGACGGCGTTCCTAAGCCTGACCGACACGAATTTGCCGACAAAGTGTAAGAACCTTTCGTCCTTCACCGAATCCACGCTTATTATATTGCCGTCAAGCTCGAACGTGATAAGCCCCCCGTCTTCAAAAGCCTCATATTCCGTCATCAGGGCGCACATTATCGTAACGCCGTTTTCGTCGGCGATGCTGTACTCGGCTTTTTCTGCCGCCGTTACGGACGGGTATTCTATTACATCCTCAAAGTCCAGCTCTGCGGAATAAACGCCCCCGGCTTTCATGTCCGCACCGTCAGCCTGCTTGCCCACGAAAGACCCGCAGCGGCAGGTGCATTTCACCATGCCCGTATCGATCGGTTCCGCCAGCACTACCATCCGCCTGTCCTCCTCTGCCGACAGCTGCGTCCGCTTTCTATGTCTTGACCTCCCGTCACCTGCCCAGCATGGCGACGGCTTCGTCAAAGGTCACTACGTCGGCTACGTTGTCCCACACGTCTTCGTTGTAATACTTTACGGCGGTCTCCCCGGTCATGTAGTCGTTGTCGAAGGTAGAGTTGGTGCCCTCCGGGATGATGACCTCATAGCCCCGCTCAAACGCGGATTTCACGGTGGCGTCTATGCAGTAATTGGTCTGCAGGCCCACGATCATCAGGCGTTTGTCCTCCTGCTGTTCCATGTACGCCCTGAAGTCAGCGTTGCCGAAGCAGCTGTTTATGGTCTTGACGAACACCTTTTCGCCCGGCGCGGGGCGCACCTCGTCGGCGATCTCAAAGCCCTCGTCCCCCGCGGAAAGCCCGCTGCCGGGGCCCGCGTCGTGCTGCGCGTATATGACCTCGACCCCATGCTCCCTGGCCGCTCCGATCAGCCGTACGGTCCGGTCCATGAAGGTGTCAAAGGCGTACAGTTCGTCGTCAACGAGGGCTTTCTGCATGTCTATCACCAGCAATATCATGGTTCTTCCTCCTGTCAGCAGCCTTTTCTGCCGCTTTTATGGTCCTCTATCGAACAGGCGGCGGGCGAGCCGTACTCGATCAGCCCCGCGTCCGCCGGGTCGATGGACACCCTGCCGTCCTCGAACACGAATGCCGGGACGCCCACGTCACCTATCCGCTTCATGCGGTCGAACACGGGATGGGTGTCCCTCAGACGCATGAACGCGCTCAGGTAGCGGAAGTGCTCGCCTATGTTTATGTACTCGAACTCGTCTTCCCGCCCCTTTATCTGCTCGTGGATGTAGTCGCAGTAAGGGCATGTTGGCATGCCGTATATCTTTATCATTGTGCCGCTCCTTTCGTTGTCCGGGCCCGCGAAGGCCGTATCATTCCGCGCTTATTATAAACGAAAATCCTGCCGATGTCTATCGGCAGGACTGTTATGGGTCTTGGATCAGTCGCCCAGCAGCATGTCCCTGAAGCGCTCGACGGCTTTGCCGTCTATCCCCAGGCGGGAAGATATGTAGTCGCCTTCCATCTCGTCCAGGGCGGCGCTTAAGTATTCCCTGTCCGCGATATAGGAACGGTATGCCTGCCCGGCGGCCTCGGGACCGTGGGTCTTCATGACCTCGTCCTGTATCCTTTCGGCCTTGGGAAGATTTATGATGTTGGTCTTAAGGTAGTCCTCCGTTATGGCTTCCCGGGACGCCCCCAGCAAATTCAGCACCAGGGCGGCCACGATGCCGGTGCGGTCCTTGCCCTCCGAGCAGTGCCACAGCACCGCGCCGGAAGCAAAGTCGTGTTCCATTATCGCAAGGAGTATATCCCTGAGGCGGTCGGCGTGCTCCCTGACGATCGCCCTGTACAGATCCGCCATGCCGGTGATCTCCTTTGCGTCGGAGCCCTGTTCGCGGCTTATGCCGGCGGCGGACAGCACGAAGGCGGGAAAGCGCAGGTACTCGGCCTCATAGCACTTATCCGGCTTTTCCAGGATCTCTTCGGGCGTCCTTACGTCTATCACGGTCGAGATGCCCTTTAAGCCCTCCGGCAGTGCATCGCACAGGCTCGCCGAGCGGAAGAGCATCCCCTTGCGGATCTTCCTGTTCCCGGCGCCGGTTATGCCGCCCAGGTCCCTTAAGTTGGAAATCATGTGCGTCCCCTTACCAGATGCTGATCCTCTTGCCGGGCGCGATGTACATGCCGTCGTTTTCCGTGACGCCGAACGCCTCGTACCATTCGCTGAAGTTCCGGGGCATCATGTTGGCGCGCAGCACGTTGGGAGAGTGCACGTCGCTGGCCAGGAGCAGCTTGATATACTCGTCCTTCGCCTTGAGGCACCACACCCGCGCCCAGTTTTTGAAGTACGCTTTATAGTCCGGGTCGGGCAGGGTGTGCATGATCTCCAGCGTCACGCCCATGCCGCCGTTGTCGGCGATGTTCTCGCTCACGGTGAGCTCGCCGCTGACCTTGCCGCCGTGGAACTCGATACCGTCGAACTGCTCGATCATGCCCTTGGTGAGTTCCTTGAAGGCGTTAAAGTCCTCTTCCTTCCACCAGTTCTTAAGGTTGCCGTGCTCGTCGAAGTTGGCGCCGTTGTTGTCGAAGGCGTGGGAGATCTCGTGCCCGATGACCGCGCCGATGCCGCCCAGGTTCTCGCTGACGCTCTGGCTCAGGGCGTAGAAGGGCTTCTGGAGTATGGCGGCGGGGAAGGTGATGTCGTTGGCGCTGGGGTTGTAGCACGCGTTGACCATGTGCCCGGGCATGAGCCACTCGGTGCGGTCCACGGGCTTTTGCAGCTTATCGAACATGTCCTTTACGCGCACGGCGCTCAGGTGCATCATGACGGGCAGCAGCGAGTCGTTTTCGTCGAACGTGAGCAGCGACCAGATCGGCTTGATCTCGTCGGGATAGCCCATCTTGATCTCTATCGTGGAGAGCTTCTTGATTGCCTGCTCCTTGGTCTCGGGCGCCAGGAAATCGTTCTTCCGCATGCGGAGCTTGTAGGTCTCGATGATCTTTTTGACCATCTCCACCACGTCCTTCTTGGCCTCTTCGCCGAAATAGGTGCGGCCGTAGTACACACCTACGGGCTCGGAATACATGCTGGACGCGGTCTGGTACGCCTGCTTTTCAAGAGCGGGGTCGGACGCCACGCCTCTTAAGGCGCGGGAATAGGTCTTGCCCAGCGTTGCCAGCTCTTCGGACAGGAATGCCGTGGCTTTGAGCAGCGCCTTTACGGTGGCCCAGTGGATGTAGAGGCTAAACTTCTCCTCGGAGAAATATCCGTTCATCTCTTTGATCGCCCTGGGGTCGTAGACAATAATTGTCTCGGGCGCGTTTTCGCCGTACAGGTCGCTCAGCACTTTTTTGATGTCGAAGGGCGCCGCATACCCCGCCACCTCGTCCGCGGGCATGGGGTTGTGGCACTTGTAGTACTCGGACCACTCCAGGCGGCTCTTGACCTTTTGGGCGACCAGCGCGTCGAAGGCAAGCGCGTCCTCCAGATACTGTTTGCGCTCTTCCTCGCTGAAGGGCGCGAACGCCAGCACCTTGGCCGCCATGTCCGCCCACACCGCCAGAAGCTGCTTGCCCGCCGGGTTGTCGTCGGCGTAATAAGTGGTGTCCGGCAGTATGATGTCGGGACCGGTCACTATGAAACTGTTCTTTTCCGCGCACTGCATGTCGGCAGTCACTTCCATCTGCAGGGGCAGATCCACGCCCAGTTCGAGCAGCTGGGCAGCCTGCGCGTTCAGGTCGTCCACGGTCTTTACGGCGCGGAGCTTTTCCAGCAGGGGCAGCGCGGGGGCGATCCCCTCCTCGTTGCGCCGTTTGGAGTCCAGCACCTTTTTGTACAGCGCGACGGCGTACTTCATCTGGGGTATGTCGGTGGTCTTGCTGCCCTCGGCAAACGCTCTGAAATCCGCCATCATCAGCTTTTCCACGCCCTCGTCCAGGCTGGCAAAGCCGCCGGTGATAGGCTTGTCGTCCGGTATCACGGCCGTTTTGAGCCACTCGCCGTTTACGGCTTCGTACAGGTCGTCCTGTATCCTTACAGTCGTTTCACTCATAATTCTGTGCTTCCTTTCGTGTTTTTGTATGCCGAGATTATACACCCTGCACGCCTGTGCTTCCTGCTCTTTTATGTTATATCTTGCGCGCCCGCTGTATGCAAAACTCCCGCCGGAGTGTTCAGGCGGGAGCTGTGTGCGGATGTTTTGCGGTTGCGCGTCAGCCGAGTTTAGTCTTCAGAGCTTCCAGCGCTTCGGCGGCCATGCCGTGCCCGAGCAGGTAAGCCTGCGCCGCTTCGGCCAGGTCCACGCCCTCAAGGGACGCTCCCTTTTCCAGGCCCGCCAGGGACCTGAGCATTTCCATGATGTTCTTCTCGGCGATCATGTCATACTTTTCGCTGCCCTCTTCCACTCCGTAGTAGTTTACGTAGGACAGCATGTAATCCTTGACTATCTCCTCCTCGGACGCGCCCATCAGCGCTTCAACCAGCATTGAGGCGAAGCCCGCGCGGTCCTTGCCCTCGGTGCAGTGCACCAGGTACGGCGCGTCGTTCTCGGACAGGAAGGTGAGTCCCTTCACGATGCCATCGGCGAACTCGTCGGAAGAGAAGTTCACCGGCATGCCCAGGGCGATGACTTTTCCGCCCTCACACAGGCTCTTATAATACGGCGAAGCAAAGTCTTCCGCCTGCAAAAGCGCGGCCAGCTCCTCTTCGGTGTCGCCCATGTTCATTACCGCGTTCACGCCAACTTTTTCGGCGAATTTGTCCGCGTAGCCCGCCCTGTTGTGCTCGTTTTTGATGGCGGAGGCGGAACGGTAGAACCTGCCGGCGGCGATGCCGCCCAGCGTTATTTCACGGAAGTTCGCGAACTCTTCGTCGCTTTCATAGTCTTCCCTGACGTCGGTATACACCAGGTTGTTGATCTCCTGCACGGTCAGCGCGCCCGCCTTCTGCTTGAGGCTGACGGTCACTTCGTCTCCGATGCCTATGCCGGCGGTCTCGGCGAACTTGCCGTAGTTGATGCACACGGCGATGCAGGTGTGGCCGGGATAGGCGCGCAGCATGTACTCGCCCTTGTCCACGTAATAGCCGTTAAAGTAGGGCATGTCGCCTTCGAACGTGCCCGCCTTGACGGTGACCACGTCGCCCAGCTCAAAGCCCAGCTTGGTGAAGTCTTCGATCGTGATGTCCAGCAGCGCGTGGCCGTACTTTTCCACCTCGGTCACCTTGCCGGTCACGCTGAGTTCTTCCGCGAACACGGGCAGGGCGCACAGCACCAGCGCGATACACACCATAAGGGAAAGCAGTTTTTTCATACAACCTCTCCTTTCATGCGGAGGATCATCCCCCGTGCCGATTATAACACAATCCCGGCAGCGCGGGCAACACAAAACGCGCCCTGAGGCGCGTCTTAAGGGTGCCGTTCAGAAACTTAACACTGCGCGATATCCGCCAGGTGCCCCGCCACAATCGCGGCGTACTCGTAGAAGGGGCGGGCAGCGGCCTTGGGAAAGCGGCCCCCGGAGATCTCCAGGTTGTACCAGCCCTTATAGCCTATCTCCTTCAGCGTTTTTGAGAACTCCGCAAAGTCCATCCTCTCGCACCAGGCGGCGCCGGTCAAGGGTATGATGTGCTCATCCTCGCCGGAATTCGCGTTCACGTGCAGGCATAGCAGCTTGTCTCCCAGCACCTTGGCGTACTCGCTGATGTTGAAGCGGAATATGTTGGCGTGGCCCGTGTCCAGGCACGCGCCCGCCATGTCGCCCAGCGCGTCCGCAATGGCGCGTATGACCTCCGCCTCCTCCACGCCGGCGCGGATGTATTTCCTTTCCCGGCGGATGAACACGTTCTCAAACGCCAGCTTTATGCCGCTTTGCTTAAGCGCGGGACGCAGTTTTTCGCCCAGGTAGACGTTGGCGTCTATGGCAGCCTGCGCTCCGTCCCTGTGATACATGGGATGGATGACCGCGAGCTTGGCTCCCGCCTTTTCGGCGGCTTCCAGGGCGTGGAGATACCTGGGCAGCCAGGCTTCCCCGAACGCCTCCGCGCTGCCGTCGCCCGGGTTCTCCAGGTGTCCGGGACCATATGGCAGGTGGCACTGGGCGATCTCAAGCCCTTCTTCTTTTGCGATATGCGCCTGTTCCAGTACGCTTGTGGTCCACTCTTTGGTCAGGAACTTTTCGGGTTCTTCCATGTAATGGCACAGGCTCAGGTCAATGCCGTCAAAGCCCGCCTGCTTCATGAGCCTCAGGCTCTCCCGGGCGCTCAGCCCCGCGGCGATGCCGTGCTCGCAGGATGTGGATATCTTCATAGCGTTCCGCCTTTCCTATTCCCCGTTTTTGAAGCGGAGTATGTCCTCAAGCTTGCGTGAATACTCTTTTTCCTCGCCCTCCCGTGTGGGCAGATAGTAGCGCCTGTCCCTGATCGAATCCGGCAGGCAGGTCATGCGCGCCATTTTTTCTTCCGTATCGTGGGCATATACGTAGCCCTTGCCGTAGTCCAGCTGCTTCATGAGCTGGGTGGGGGCGTTGCGTATCTGCAGGGGCACGGGCTCAGCGGGGGCGGCTTCCACATCCGCCTTCGCATGATTCCGCGCCATGTACACCGCGTTGGACTTGGGCGCCATGGCCATGTAGACCGCCGCGTGAGCCAGGTGCACGTCGCACTCCGGCATTCCCAGGAAGGTGCACGCCTGGTACGCGTTCACCGCAACCGTGAGCGCCCGGGAGTCCGCCATGCCTATATCTTCGCTGGCGAAGCGCACTATCCTGCGGGCGATGTACAAAGGATCCTCTCCCCCGTCCAGCATGCGGCTTAACCAGTACACCGCGGCGTCCGGGTCGGAATTGCGCATGGACTTGTGCAGGGCGGAGATGAGGTTGTAGTGCTCCTCTCCTTGCTTGTCGTACAGCAGGCTGCGCCGGTCGGTGCACTCGCTGAGCACTTCCCTGGTGATGCGGATCACGCCTTCCCGGTCCTGAGGCGCGTTGTTCACCGCCATTTCCAGGGTGTTGAGCGCGGTCCTGGCGTCTCCCGCGGAAAAGCGCGCGAGGGCGGAGATCTCCTTATCCTCCATCACTATGTCCATGCCGCCAAAGCCCCTTGGGTCGGTCAGCGCGGTGCGGATCAGGCTGACTATGTCCTCCTCTTCCAGGGGCTTAAGCACGAACACCTTGCAGCGGGACAAAAGCGCGGAGTTGATCTCGAACGACGGGTTCTCGGTGGTGGCGCCTATAAGTATTATGGAGCCCTTCTCGACGAACGGCAGGAACGCGTCCTGCTGCGCCTTGTTGAAGCGGTGGATCTCGTCCACGAAGAGTATGGTCTTAAGGCCCTGCCTGCGCAGGCTCTCCGCCCGCTCCATAACCGCCTTGATCTCCTTTATGCCGCTGGTGACGGCGGAAAAGTCTATGAATTCGGACTTGGACATGTGGGCGATCAGCCGCGCGAGGGTGGTCTTGCCCACGCCCGGCGGGCCCCAGAAGATCATGGAGGAGAGCATGTCCTTCTCTATCAGGCTGCGCAGTATCTTGCCTTCCCCCACCAGGTGCTTCTGGCCCACGTAACCGTTAAAGTCCGTGGGGCGCAGGCGGCTGGCCAGGGGCTGGGCGAACAGGGCGCCTTCGTCAAACAAACCCATCTGCTGCATAAACGACCTCGTACAAAAAGATGGGAATATTGTAGCACATAAGTCCAATATTTACAAACCCGTGCTACAATAAATAAAACAGCGTTCAGGGGAAGGAATAATGGAATTATATCTTATCCGCCACGGCGAAAGCGAAGGCAACCGCGACGGCACCCACAACGGCTGGGCGCCCACGCCGCTGACCGAAAAGGGCAAAGCCCAGGCCGCGATGACCCGGCCTTTGGTGGAAGGCGTTCATTTTGACAGGATATTCGTAAGCGACGTGCTGCGCGCCTGGCAGACCGCCCGCATAGTGTTCCCGGACAGGGAATTCACCTTCAGCCCGCTTATCAGGGAGCTCAACAACACCTCCATGCGCGGCAGGACCGCCGCCGACATGACCGAGCTGTTCCCTGACCTGTATCCCGGGTGCCGCGAGAGGTTCGACTTTTCGCCCCTGGGCTGGGACTGCGAAAGCGGCGCCCATTTCACAGATCGCGCCGCGGCGTTTCTTAATACGGTCGCGCGCCTGGACTGCGAAAGGGTGTGCGCGGTGTGCCACGCGGGGATCATAAGGGCCATGGCTGCGTGGGTGCTGGGCATACCCGACCACAACCCGCCCATGAACTGCTCCAACGCTTCTGTCAGCGTGCTTTCGTACGGGGACGGGCGCTGGCGCCTCAAGCACTGGAACCTGACGCCGGACACAGGGGAAAAGGGCGAGGGCTGGAACGCTTAGCCTCCCGCATCCTTAAATACCGCCCGTTTGGGCAGCCTCCCGGATCCCGGTGAATTGATACGGCCGTACCGTTTGGGTATGGCCGTTTTTTCGCGGCCGCGCAAAAAAAAAGAAGGAAGAGCCTTCCTTGCGAAGCTCTTCCTTCGGGCTGCGCGCCGTGACCGTTTCCCCGCCGGTCAGGCGCCCAGGTTCTTGGTGACCGTCATTTCCGCAAGACCGCCTTTTTTGGAGATCTTTATGCCGTCGGGTCGCGCTTATTCTATCATATATATTTCGGGCTTGTCTTTGTCATCCGTTTGGCAGATTGCGGGTTTGTAAGGCACGGCGCGCATGCGGCGCCCAAAAACAAAAGAAATGCACAAAAAAGCGGAGGGGAAAGACCCCTCCGCCCTATTTTGCCGCTTATTCGACGGGAGTGAACGCGGCTTTGTCCAGGCCGCACACGGGACACACCCATGTATCAGGGATGTCCTGAAATCCGGTGACGCATCAGCAGGCAGCGTCTCCTTTATATGCCAGATCCTGTTTTTGGTCTATCAGGCGCAGCAATAAGCCCGCGATCTGTTCGGGAGATTCCCGTTGTTCCTTGTTCAGCCATGTGCATATTATGCGGTATGCGCCATATGTGATGTAATTGTATACATATTCCGATGTCGCTTCATCCGGCTGTTCAGTACGCTTTTTCAGCGTCGCTTCCATTAATTCCGTAAGCGAAAAAAGCCTTTGCGGGAACAGGGGATCCACGTTGTTGTTTATTATAAGCCGGCCGAATTCAAGATGCCGTTCCATGTAGCGGCAGGCGTTCTCTATGATTTTGATCGGATCCGCGGAATACTCCGTGATCGTCTTGGACAGGAAACCGAGCAGATCGTTTTCCATATCCGCCAGCAAATCAAACTGACTGCCATAGTATTTATAAAAGGTAGTACGGTTTATATCCGCCCTGCGGCACAATTCGCGTATCGAAATATGATAGATATCCGTTTCCCGCAGCATTTCCATCAAAGCTTCTTTCAGCATCCGTTTTGACATTGAAGTCCTTCTGTCTTCCTTTTTTTCCATAAACATCTTCTCCTGTTTTTATGATCGTCAACATTCTGTTCCGGGATGTTGACGTAAACTCCATCATTCATAAACTGTCGGTTGTATAATAAACATTTGTTGATTATAATTGTATCTGAACTGATCTCTGCTGTCAACAGGGGCTTATATCAAATCTGTCGGATACAAGATATTACCTGACATGAAATGAAAGGAACGCAACAAATGAAATGGAGTATAATAACCGATTCATCCTGCGATCTGCGCAGCGCGGATATATCCGAGGAAGGTATCGATTTCACCACGGTGCCTTTCACCATACAGCTCGGTTCAAAAGAAATCGAAGATGACGAGACGGCAGATACGTATCTGCTGCTGACTCAAATCGAAAACAGCGATTCCATTCCACATACTTCCTGTCCGGCACCCGGTGTATGGGCAGAAGCTTTTCTGAAAGCTGATGCGACGATCGCCCTCACCATATCAAGCCGGCTGTCCGGCAGTTTTTCAAGCGCCGAGCTTGCACGCGAACTTGTCACGGAAGAACACCCCGAAAAATCTATCGCAGTACTCGATTCCGGATCCACCGGCCCGGCGCTGGTGCTGTGCGTATCAAGGATCAAAGAATGGATCCTCAGCGGGCTGAGTTTTGATGAAATCACCGCAAAAGCCCGCGCCGACGTCGCAGCCATACATACAGTGTTTGCGCTCTCTTCGTTTGACAATCTTGTACGCAATGGCCGCATGAGCGCGATAGTCGGGTTTATAGCGCGGAAACTCGGCATGTGGGGAATAGGCGCCGCCGGCAGATCGGGTGAGATATGCATCCTCGGCAAAACAAGAGGGCGCAAAGCGGCTCTTTCATGCATAATGTAGGAGATGATCGACAAGGAATTCCACGGCGGCAAAGTGGCGATCAGCCACTGTCAAAACGAATCCATGGCCGCCCAGCTAAAGGAAACGATCCTTAGAAAATGGGCTGATACAAAAGTCACGATCCTGCCCACACGCGGCCTGAACAGTTTCTATGCGGAACGTGAAGGGCTTATCGTAGCCTACAGTGAGTAAAAACAATAAACGCTTACAAAAGCAGTGGCGGAGGAAACTATCCTCCGCCACTCTTTCGATCGGTGGTTATTCCACGGGAGTGAATGAACCTTTGTCCAGTCCGCACACGGGGCACACCCAATCCTCGGGGATGTCCTCAAACTTGGTGCCGGGGGCGATACCGCTGTCGGGATCTCCGACTTCGGGATCGTAAACGTAGCCGCAGGGGCACTCGTACTTCATGGTCTGTACTTCCTTTCGCTGTAGTGGCTCGCGCCGGGATTATTGTAAATTAACGCGCCGTGAATGTCAAGCGGGCGCATCTTAACACTTTCAAAGTTGAACCCCCGCCGATATGGTCTTATAATGCAGCCAGATCATTTTTCAGGGTGGATATATGAGCGAGATCAGCGTAAAAAGCGACCGGGACGACCTTACCACGGGCGTGGTGTGGAAAAAGCTGCTTTCCTTCTTTTTCCCCATACTCGCGGGGCTGCTGTTCCAGCAGTTGTACAACACCGCGGACGCGTTCATCGTTGGGTATTTCCTGGACGACAACGCCCTGGCCGCGGTGGGCAGCGGCGTAGGCGTCATCACCAACCTCATACTGGGCTTTTTCGTGGGCCTGATAAGCGGCGGCACGGTGATGATCTCCCAGGCGTACGGCGCGAACGACCGTGACAAGCTGAGCCGCGTGCTGCACACCTGTTTCGTGTTCTGCCTGTGCGTGGGCGCCGTGATCACGGTCACCGGCTATTACCTGGCCCCCGCCGCCCTGCGCCTTATAAACACCCACAACGTGCTGATGGATGACTCCACCCGGTACCTGCGCATATACCTCGTGGGCGCGATCCCGCTTCTGACCTACAACCTGTTCCAGGGCACCCTGCAGGGCGTGGGCGGGCTGGGCTGGAAGGTGGCGGGCGCGGCCTGGGCCTGCGTGCTGTCCATGTGCACCTGCACGGGCCTGGCGCTCAGGCATTTTCTGACCACCGACGGCGCGCACAGGTTTTCCTTCTCGAAGATCAGGGTCGACATGCCTTCCCTTAAGCGCATGATGCGCATCGGCCTGCCCAGCGGCTTCCAGTCCTCGCTGTACAGCGTGTCCAACATAATCATCCAGGCCGCGTTGAACGGCCTGAACGACACGCCCCTCATCACCGCCTGGACCGCCAAGGGGCGGCTGGACGGCTTTTACTGGGTCACCACCAGCGCCTTCGGCGTGGCCATCTGCGCGTTTGCGGGGCAGTGCTACGGCGCGGGCAAGTACGAGCGCCTGAAGCAGGCCATGAAGGTGTGCATGGGCATAAGCCTCGCGGTGACCGCCGCGCTGTCGGTGACGCTTTTGTCCGTCGCCCGCCCCGTGTATCGCCTGTTCGTGGAGCACGAGACCACCATAGACAAGGCGATAGAGATAATGTGGTGCTTCGTGCCCTTCTACGTGCTGTGGAGCTATATCGAGGTGATGACCGGCACCCTGCGCGGCATGGGCGACACCTTCGAGCCCATGATAATCACGCTTATCGGCACCTGCCTGTTCCGCGTATTGTGGATGACGCTGCTGGTGCCCGTATGGCCCACCATCCCCGGCATCAGCCTGGTGTATCCCGTGTCCTGGCTGATCACCGGCACGGCGTTCACCGTCTATTTCCTGCGCAAACTGCGCCGCGGCATCATTTAGGACGTCGGTTTACAGAATATTCATAAATAATTAATATGTTGCGGCTTACTGCGGACCGTGCCTGTGGTAAGATATATAGGTTAGATTATGCTATAAGGGGGATGAGCGCGTGGAAGACTTGTCTAAGCTGAACATCAGCGCCGGACTCAAGACCACACTGCGCGCCATAGCCCAGGACAAAGCCCAAAAGGTGTACGTGGCTGAGGACGCCGACGTGTTCGTAAGGCGCCAGGTCGTCGAAGCCGCCGCCGCGAAGGGCGTCGAAGTCGAGCGCGTGCCCGACATGAAAGCCCTCGGAAAAGCCTGCGCGCTGAGCGTGAAATGCGCCTGCTGCGCGGTGCTCAAGGCATAATCGTTAAACCAAAGCGTATACTTCTTCCAGGGTTGCGGAAGCTGTATATATTTAGACCCTGTACTCATGGAGGTGTTTGAGTGCCTACAATCAATCAGATGATTCGTCATGGTAGGGAAAAGGTCACCAAAAAGTCCAATTCTCCTATCCTGCAGTCCTGCCCGCAGAAGCGCGGCGTGTGCCTGTCGGTTAAGACGCAGACCCCCAAGAAGCCGAACTCCGCGTTAAGAAAGATCGCGCGTGTCCGTCTGACCAACGCTATCGAGGGTACCTGCTATATCCCCGGCATCGGCCACAACCTGCAGGAGCACTCCGTCGTGCTTATCCGCGGCGGCAGAGTGCGCGATCTGCCCGGCGTTCGCTATCACATCATTCGCGGCGCGCTGGACACCGCAGGCGTTTCCAAGCGTATGCAGGCGCGTTCCCTTTACGGGGCGAAGAGGCCTAAGAAGTAATTTAAGGCAAGCCGTTTTGCGTCCGAACCCGCCCGCCTTTGTTGGAACGCGAAGCCGGGAGCAATTAGGACGATAAAGCGGGTCGTTCAGGCCGCGCCAAGGGCCTGAAAAGACGTTTGCCCGTCACTGTTTAAGCTATCTGCCATATAAAGGGAGGATTTATATAATATGCCAAGACGTGGATTTATACCGAAGAGGGAAGTGCTTCCCGATCCGGTTTACGGCACGGTTATCGTTACCAAGCTTATAAACCAGATTATGTACGACGGCAAGCGCGGCGTCGCCCAGAGGGTGTGCTACGGCGCGTTTGAGAAGGTCGCCGAAAAGACCGGCAAGGACGCCAACGAGGTGTTCGCCCAGGCTATCGCCAACATCATGCCCGCCCTGGAAGTCAAGGCCCGCAGAGTCGGCGGTTCCACCTATCAGGTGCCTGTGGAGATCCGCCCCGAGCGCCGTCAGACTCTGGCTCTCAGGTGGCTGGTAATGTTCAGCCGCAAGAGGGGCGAGAGAGACATGGCCGACAGACTCGCCGCCGAGATCATCGACGCATCCAACAATACCGGCAACGCAGTTAAGCGCCGTGAGGATATGCACAAGATGGCCGAGGCGAACAAGGCGTTTGCCCACTATCGCTGGTAAAAACTTTAAGACCGTCACAAAGCATAACCGCGCGGCATAAGGACGTGAACCACGTCCCTGTTTCCCGCGCGGTTTTTAATGTATATTTGGAACTTGGGGCACAGCCCCGAAAGGATTAATTCGTGGCAAGAACACAGGAGCTGGAAAAGCTGCGCAACATCGGCATAATGGCCCACATAGACGCGGGCAAGACCACCACCACCGAGCGCATACTGTTTTACACGGGGCGCACCCACAGGATGGGAGAGGTGCACGAGGGTCTGGCCACCATGGACTGGATGGAGCAGGAGCAGGAGAGGGGCATAACCATCACCTCCGCCGCTACCACCTGTTTCTGGCGCGGGCATCAGATAAACATAATCGACACTCCCGGCCACGTGGACTTCACCGTGGAAGTCGAGCGCTCCCTGCGCGTGCTGGACGGCGCCGTGGCAGTGTTCTGCGCCAAGGGCGGCGTCGAGCCCCAGAGCGAGACCGTGTGGAGGCAGGCCACCAAGTACGGCGTGCCCCGCCTGGCCTACGTGAACAAGATGGACATCCTGGGCGCCAACTTCTTCCGCGTCGTCAGCATGATGAAGGAAAAGCTGGGCTCCAACGCCGTGCCGATACAGCTGCCCATAGGCCGCGAAGACAGCTTCAAGGGCATCGTGGACCTGATTGCCATGAAGGCGGAGATCTACACCGACGACCTGGGCACCGTTATGGAAGAGAGCGACATCCCCGCGGACATGCTGGAGGACGCGCAGCGCTACCATGACGAAATGGTGGAAAAAGTCGCCGAAACGGACGACGCGCTCACCGAAAAGTTCCTGGACGGAGAGGACATCACCCCCGAGGAACTGAAAGCCGCCATCAGGAAAGCCACCATAGCCGGGCAGATCAACCCCGTGCTGTGCGGCACTTCCTACCGCAACAAGGGCGTGCAGCCCCTGCTGGACGCGGTGGTGGACTACCTCCCCTCCCCTGTCGACGTGCCCTCCATAAAGGGCGTGCTCAAGAGCACGGGCGAGGAGATAGTGCGGCATCCCTCCGACAGCGAGCCCTTCGCCGCCCTGGCTTTCAAGGTAATGGTCGACCCCTTCGTGGGCAAGCTGGTGTTCTTCCGAGTATACTCCGGCGTGCTCAAGAGCGGCTCTTACGTATATAACGCCACCAAGGGCAAGCGCGAAAGGATCGGGCGCATACTGCGCATGCACGCCAACCACCGCGAGGAGATCGAAGAAGTGGCTACCGGCGACATCGCCGCCGCCGTGGGCTTCAAGGAGACCACCACCGGCGACACGCTGTGCGTAGAAAACAAGCCCATAATCCTGGAGAGCATGGAGTTCCCGGAGCCCGTCATCAGGGTCGCCATAGAGCCCAAGACCAAGGCGGGCCGCGACAAGATGGCCGACGCGCTGATGCGCCTGGGCATGGAAGACCCCACCTTCAAGACCTACACCGACGAGACCACCGGCCAGACCATCATCGCCGGCATGGGCGAACTGCACCTGGAGATCATCGTGGACCGCCTGCTCAGGGAGTTCCGCGTCGAAGCCACGGTGGGCAAGCCCCAGGTGGCCTACAAGGAGTGCATCACCCGCACTTCCCGCGCGGAAGGCCGTTTCGTACGGCAGACCGGCGGCCACGGCCAGTACGGTCACTGCGTGATCGAGATCTCTCCCCTGGAGCCCGGCAGCGGCTACCAGTTCGAGGACAAGACCGTGGGCGGCGTGATCCCCAAGGAATTCATCCAGCCCATTTCCGACGGCGTGAAGGAAGCCGCTTTAAGCGGCGCGCTGGGCGGATACGAAGTAGTGGACTTCAAGTGCACCCTGCTGGACGGCTCCTCCCACGAAGTGGACTCCAGCGAGATGGCGTTCCACATCGCCGGTTCCCTGGCGTTCAAGGAAGCGGTCAAAAAGGCCGAATCCACGCTCATGGAGCCCGTGATGAAGGTGGAGATCGTGGTGCCCGACGATTATCTGGGCGCCGTGGTGGCGGACCTGAACTCCCGCCGCGGGCGTCTTACCGGCACCGAACAGAACGGCGACCTCCACGTGGTGGACGCGCTGGTGCCCCTGAGCGAAATGTTCGGTTACGCCACGGAGCTGCGCAGCCGTTCCCAGGGCCGCGGCACCTTCACCATGCAGTTTGCCCAGTACGAGAGCGTTCCCAAGAACGTGGCGTCCAAGATCCTTGGCACCGCCAACTGGCACGCGTAAAAGCGGAAACGCAAACCTGCTCACTTAAGCATCACTGCCGGGCCGCCTTTGGCGGCGGCAATTGCACATATTGACCAAGTAATTACAAAATCGGAGGATTGATATTCATGGGAAAGGCAAAATTTGAGCGCACGAAGCCGCATGTAAACATCGGCACGATCGGACACGTTGACCACGGCAAGACCACGCTGACTGCTGCGATCACCATCGCGTTGTCCCAGCAGGGCCAGGCGACGGCCATGCGTTACGACGAGATCGACAAGGCGCCCGAAGAGAAGGCGAGAGGCATCACCATCAACACTGCGCACGTTGAGTACGAGACGGACAAGCGTCACTACGCGCACGTTGACTGCCCCGGCCACGCTG
>JAFWUC010000007.1 GCA_017518705.1 Clostridia bacterium | reverse complement strand
GCTGCTGTCCGCCGGAGAGCGCGTCCACGGAAGGGGAAGCGTATTTTTCCATTTTGACGAGTTTCAGCATCCTTTCGACCCGGCGGGCGATCTCGTCCTTCACCTGGCCGCGGGAGGGGTTCTCGACATTCGGCAGCAGTTCCTGGGGAGTTTTGAGCTTCAGGCCGAAGGCGATGTTGTTGAACACGTTCATATGGGTGAACAGGGCGTACTTCTGGAACACCGTGTTGACCCTGCGCTTGTAAGGCGGCACGCCGCTTAGGTCCTTGCCGTCGAATATGAGCTCTCCGGAATCCGCGGTCTCAAAGCCGCCGATTATCCTGAGCATGGTGGTCTTGCCGCAGCCGCTGGGACCCAGCAGGGTCACGAACTCCTTGCGGCGGATGTAGAGGTTTATGTCCTTTAAGACCTGGGTGTCGCCGAATGATTTGCATATGTTTTTGAGCTCTATGAGCTTGACGTCTTCCAGCATGTTCTTCCTCCAGAATCAGAATGTGGGCGGCGTGCTCACCCAGATGAAGCGGCTCACGCTTTTGCCGCCGTTGACTATCCTGTGGGGCGAATCGGGCTTGAAGCAGAAGCTTTCGCCCTTTTTGGCCTTTTCCCGCCGTTCGCCCAGTTCGATGATTATCTGGCCGCCCAGCACGTAGCCCACTTCCTCGCCCTCGTGGGGATCCTGGAGCTGAGTTGCCCCGCCGGGCCCGAGCTCCACAAGTATGGGCTCCATCTCGTTTTTCTGGGCGTCGGGCACCAGCCAGCTAATGGAGCCCCTGATGCCTTCCTCGTCCTGCTTTACGGAGATATCTTCCTCGCCGAACACTATCTTTTCGCTGCCGGAGCGGGCAAAAAACCTGCCCAGGTCGCTGCCCAGCGCCACCAGTATGTCTTCCAGCGTGGCGATGGACGGGGAGGTCAGGTCCCTTTCCACAAGCGAAATAAAGCCCTTGGACAGCTCGCATCTGTCCGCCAGCTCTTCCTGAGTGAGCCCCCGCTGCAGCCGCAGCCTTTTTATTCTCTCGCCGATCAGTTCCACTTGAACGCCTCCGGAAAACCGACCTTGGTTTAGTTTTGTTAAACTTCAAAGTCTGTTTTATTAAACAACATGCCGGCGCGTTTGTCAACATATAACGCCTTGTATCCGTGTTAAATTTTATGCTACTCAAAGTTTAGTATACTTAACGCGCCGCCTCCGGGTTTTTGCGCCCGAACACTTGAACACTCACCGGATTTCTGTTATAATTGTATTATGATAAACGGGGAGGCGCGTTTCCATGAAAAACATAGCCCTTATCTTCGCCGGCGGTACCGGCTCCCGCTTAAGCGGCGCCACCACGCCCAAACAGTTCCTGGTGCTTTCCGGAAAGCCCATAATCATCCACACCCTGGAATATTTCCAGCTTTCTCCCGGCATAGACTCCATCTGCGTGGTGTGCCTGGAAAACCGCATTCCCCAGCTCAAGCAGCTGGTGAAGCGCTTTGACATCAGCAAGGTCAACATAATCGTCCCCGGCGGCGCGACCGGCATGGACAGCATATTCAACGGCCTTAAGGCCATCCGCGAAAGCGAGCGCGACACGAAGGACATCCTCGTGTTGCTGCACGACGGCGTGCGCCCGCTGATAGACACTGACATAATCGAAAACGTGATCGCCTGCGCCCGGGAAAACGGCAACGCCGTGACCGTGTCGGGCGTGGTAGAGACCATAATGACCCTGGGCCCCGACGGGCACATCGCCGACGTGGTGGACCGTTCCTCCGCCCGCAGGGTCAGGGCGCCCCAGGCGTTCTTCCTCGAGGATCTGTATTCCGCCCATGTGCGTGCCCGCAAGGAAGGCTATCTTACCGCGATAGACTCCGCCACGCTCATGAACCACTACGGCGCCACCCTGCACCCCGTGGAAGGCCCCATCGAAAACATAAAGATCACCACCGCGTCGGACTTCTACATGGCCAGAGCCATACTGGACGCCCGGGAGAATTCCCAGATCTTCGGACTGTAAGACGGGAGGCAGCGCATGAATTTCCATACAAGGCCGGAATGGCAGAACATAGAAGTGCAGTCCATAAACCGTCTGGCGGCCCACTCGCCATATGGAAATTCCTATTCCCTGTCGCTGGACGGCACGTGGAGGTTCAAACTGTGCGAGCACCCCAGCCTGCTGCCCGCGGGTTTCTATCTGCCTGATTTCAACGACGACGCCTGGCGTCAGATAAACGTGCCCGGCAACTGGGAGCTGCAGGGCGAAGGCGAGCCCATATACACCAATTTCGCCTATCCCTTTACTGACGAGCCCGGCGCGCACCGGATAACCCCCGGCTTTATAGCCGAGGGCGATTACGGCGCAGGCTGCAACCCGCCCGGCCTGCCCGACAAGATCCCTACCGGCCTGTACCGGCGCAGGTTCGACCTGCCCGAGCACTTCGTGGGCAAAAAGCTGATACTGAACCTGGGCGGCGTTGAAGGCGGCTTCTACGTGTGGGTCAACGGCAATCCCGTGGGCTACAGCCAGGACAGCAAGCTCATGGCGGAGTTCGACATCACCCGCATGACCTACCTGGGCTCCAACCAGATCACCCTGCAGGTCATGCGTTTCACCGACTCCACCTGGCTGGAGGATCAGGATTACTGGCACCTGTCCGGCATATTCCGTCCCGTGACGCTGTTTGCCAAGCCCCGCATGCACATAGAGGACGTGAAAATCAGCGCCGACATGCACGGCGACGCCGTATTCGACGTGTCCGTCACCCGGGTGAGCGGTTACGCGGACACCCTTGTCAGGCTGCACATCTACGACCCCGACGGCAACATCATATACAAGGAAAAACGCGCTCCTTCCGCCGTGTGCCCTCCTTTGTGGGACAGCTCCGCTCCCCAGCCCGGACACGCGGTGTTTCATGTGCACATAGACGATCCCCTGCTGTGGTCGCCCGAACAGCCGAACCTGTACCGGGTGCACCTGGCGCTTATGGATCCCTCCGGTTCCGACGCCGCCGACCGGGAGCGCGCCCGCTTCGGCTTCAGGAGCATTTACATCGAAAACGGCATACTCAAGCTCAACGGCAAACGGCTGATCGTCAGGGGCGTGAACCGCCACGAGCACAACGTGTCCACCGGCAGGTACATCCCCCGCGAGCAGATGAAAAAAGAGGTGCTCCTGCTCAAACAGCTGAACGTGAACGCCGTAAGGAGCTGCCACTACCCCAACGACCCGTACTTCTACGATCTATGCGACGAGTACGGGCTCATGGCGATATGCGAGACCAACCTGGAAACCCACGGCGTGGGCGCCATGCTGACCAACAGCCCCGAGTGGGCGGAAGCGTTCCTGCAGCGGGCGCGGCACATGGCTCAGATACACAAAAACCACCCGTCCATCATAATCTGGTCACTGGGCAACGAAAGCGGACTGGGTCCCAACCACGCCGCCATGGCGGGCTGGCTCAAGTACTACGACCCCACCCGCCCCGTACAGTACGAATCCGGCGCTCCCGGAAAGAGCATAAGCGACATCCGCTGCCCCATGTATCCCGCCGTGGAACAGATCGAAAAACTGTTGTCCGACGCGGACGACGAGCGCCCCGTGCTGCTGTGCGAGTACGCCTACCAGATACTGTCTTCCGGCGGCGGCTTCGAGTATTTCCGGAAGCTCACCGAGACTTATCCCCGCTTCCAGGGCGGCTTCGTGTGGGATTTCCAGGACAAGGCGCTGTGGCAGACGGACGAAAACGGAAACCGCTTCCCCGGCTACGGCGGGGACTTCTACGAGAGCGTCACCGATCCCTTCTGCCCCCGCTTCATGTGCTTAAACGGCATAGTGAACCACGAGCTCACCGTGAAGCCCGCGGGCGCGGAGATGGCTTTCATATACCGCCCGCTGTTCATAGAGAAGGCCGAAAAGGGCTACGTCATAAAAAACCGCAACCTGTTCACTCCCGTGCCCGCGCTCAGGCTCACTTGGACCGCCTACGCCGACGGCGAGGCCCAGTCCACGGGCGAACTGCTTCTGCCCGCCCTTGAACCCATGCAGGAGCACCGTTTCGAGGCCGGCCCCGCGCGGCTGCCCGGACAGGCGTGCTGGATAGACATGGACCTGGATACGGACGGCGACGAGGCCCTCAGTTTCCAGTTCTCCATAGACGCGCTGCCGCTGCCTGTCAGAAAGGGCAGGTACTCCCCCGCCCGTTTCGACGAGGCCCGGGGCGAGATATGCGTCACGGGGGACGGCTTCACGCTGCAGCTGCTCAAGTCCTCCGGCAACATAGTCTCCATAGCCGTAGGCGGCAGGGAATACATGTTAAGCGGCCTGAGCGAATGCCTGATAAGGGGCTTGAGCGGCCTGAACGCAGGTCCCGACTGGGGCGAATGGGACAATTTCTCCGCCTTTGCCCCCGAAAACTGCGTGCGCAAAATACTCTCCCTGTCCGCGTCCGCCCTGTCGGACGGAAGGGTGATGATAGAAAGGTCGACACGCCTGACTTCCACGCTCATAGACGAAGCCTGCGCAGACGTCACCACCCGCCTGCTCATCAGCGGCGACGGGCGCATAAACCTGGAGGCGTGCTTCCGCCTAAGTGGCATAAAGTGCGTTGAAAGGCTTGGGCTCAGCTTCACCCTGCCGGGAGATTTCCGGCATCTGGAATGGCTGGGCATGGGACCCGGGGAAAGCTATCCGGACCGCTGCCTGGCTTCCCGCATGGGCGTGTACGCCTGCGAAGTCGAAGAGACGCATTTCCCGTACAATCCCCCCGCCGAGAACGGCGGCCACGAAAAGACCCTGCGGGTGTCGCTGGCTTCGGAAGACGGACGGGCGATCCGCTTCAGTTCCCCCTCCTCCTTCCATTTCGACGCCCACAACTACACCCCCTGCGACCTGAGGGACGCCATGCACGAGCATGAGATACCCATAAGGCACGACACCACCCTGCACATAGACGCCGCCCACGCGGGCATAGGCGGGCAGATGGCCTGGAGCACCCGGCAGGACGAAAAATACACCGTCGGACCTGGCACATACACTCTTGAACTTGAAATAGAACTGAGGTAAAACATGGCAAAAGCGATACTTCGTCCCACCCGCGAAGCCCGCGTACGCAGCGGGCACCCCTGGGTATTCGCCAGCGACATAGACCGTGCGCAGGGAGATTTCGAACCCGGCGACGTGGTGAACGTCGAAAGCTCCAAGGACACCTTCCTGGGCCAGGCGTTCTACAACCCCAATTCCCAGATCGCGTTAAGGATGCTCACCTACCGGGACGAAAAGGTTGACAAAGAGTTTTTCAAAAACCGCATCAGGACCGCCTTCGAGTACCGGCAGCGCTTCTGCGACATAAACAGCTGCCGCCTGGTGTTCTCCGAAAGCGACTTCCTGCCCGGGCTCATAGTCGACAAGTTCGCGGACACGCTGGTCATTCAGAGCCTGTCCCTGGGCATCGAAAAATGGAAGGACGCCATAGTCGAAGGGCTGGTCGAGACCTGCTCCCCCGCCGGCATATACGAGCGCAGCGACGTGCCCGTAAGGCGGCTGGAAGGCATGGAGCAGACCACGGGCCTGCTGTACGGCGAAGTGCCCGAAAGGGTGGAAATGGTCGAAAACGGCATCCGGTTCCTGGTGGACGTGATAAACGGCCAGAAGACGGGTTTCTTCCTGGACCAGAAGGAGAACCGGCGGGAAGTCATGCGCCTGTGCGAAGGCGCCCGCGTGCTGGACTGCTTTACCCACAACGGCTCTTTCGCCCTGCATGCGGCCAAGGCGGGCGCCGCAAGCGTGCTGGGCGTCGACATTTCGGAGGAAGCGGTGGAGGTCGCCCGGGAAAACGCCCGCATAAACGGCCTTGACAACGCCCGGTTCGAGGCGCACAACTGCTTCGACCACCTGCGCGAGCTCACCGACGCGAAGGAAAAGTTCGACGTGGTGATACTGGATCCCCCCGCCTTCACCAAGACCCGCGCCCAGGTGGAAAGCGCCCTGAGGGGATACAAGGAGATCAACTTAAGGGGCCTGAAGCTGGTCAAAAACGGCGGCTTCCTCGTAAGCTGTTCCTGCAGCCAGCACGTGAGCGAGGACAAATTCGTCGAGGTCATAAACACCGCCGCACGGGACTCCAAAAAGCGCCTGCGCTTCGTGGAACTGCGCTCCCAGGGGCACGATCACCCCGTGCTGCCCGCCAGCCCCGAAACGCGCTACCTTAAGTGCGCCATAATCCAGGTCTACGACTGATGACATATTCCGTAAACGTACGCACCATAGCCGAAACATATTACGAAGGCGGGGATCTTATCCCCGCCTCCAATGCATTTGCCCGTATGCAGGAAGGCGCCAAAGGGCATTTTATGGTGCAAAGCGGCTACGAGGGCGCGCTGCAGGCGGAAGTGCCGGTAAAGCTCAAACTGGAATACTGTGATATCGAGCTGCTCGTCCAGGGGCGCATAGACGGGCTTTTGCTGGACGGGACTGCCTGCGTGGTGGAGGAGATAAAGATCCCCGCCGTGCCGCCCTCCGCCGTCAGGGAAAACGATTATCCCGTGCACTGGGCGCAGGCGGAGATCTACGCCTACATGGAGCTTAAGCTGAACTCCCTGCCCCGGGCGGAAGTGCGGCTAAAGTATTCCTCCCTGACCGGGCACAGCCGCGTGTTCGCCCGGGAATACAGCTTCGAACTGCTGGAAAACCGGTTTTTCACCTATCTGGACGAGTACGTCACCCGCCTGAAGCGCTCGGACGACTACCTGAAAAGCGCCCTGCCCTCGGCAAGGGAAGTCGCTTTCCCCTTCGACAGCTTCCGCGACGGCCAGAAAATCTTTTCCGAGCGCGGATACGAAACGATAAAGGGCAGGACCTGCCTGCTTGCCCAGGCGCCCACCGGCATAGGCAAGACCGCCGCGGCGCTGTACCCCGCGGTGCAGGCGCTGGGCGAAGGGCTGACCGATATAGTGTTTTACCTGACCGCCCGCTCCACGGGGCGGCTGGCGGCGGAAAACTGCCTTAAGCTCATGCGCAGGCACGGGCTGAAACTGCGCAGCGTGTCCCTGTTCGCCAAGCGCAAGCTCTGCCCCACGCCCCATATAAACTGCGACCCCGCCCTGTGTCCCAGGGCGAAAGGCTATTTCGACCGGCAGAAAAACGCGGTGAAGGAAAGCTGGGGCACGGATGAATTCGGTCAGGAGGAGATCCTGGCTCTGGCGGACAGGTTCGAACTCTGCCCGTTTGAGCTTTCACTGGCGCTGTGCGAGACCGCCCAGGTGATAATCTGCGACTACAACTACGTGTTCGATCCCGCCGTGAAGCTGCGCCGTTTTTTCGACCGGGCGTGCCGCTTTACGCTGCTGATAGACGAAGCCCACAACCTGCCCGGGCGGGTGACGGAGATGCATTCCGCCTCCATCGGCGAAAAGGCGCTCAAGGCGTTTTTGGCCAGGCTCGACCCAGGGGTGTCCTTTTTCGCGCCGCTCATAAGCGCCGTGAACGGGGTGCTCTCGCTGCTGCCCGCGGCCTCCGTGCCCGAAATGAGCCTTGAAAAGCCCGACACGCTTATAGGCGCGCTCAGGGCACTGGGGGACGAACTGCGTCCCCTGCTGGGGCTGGACCTGTCCTTTGCGGAGGACTTAAAACAGCTGTATTTCGACTGCCTGGCGTTTATCCGCGCCTCGGAGAACTTCGACACCGCCACCCACCGGGTGCTCAGCCTGTCCGACAAAGGCGGCGCGCAGCGGAAGATCTGGCTGTGGCAGCCCACCCAGGCGATCTCCCGGGTGCTCAGAAAAGCCCGGGGCGCGCTGCTGTTCTCCGCGACGCTGTCGCCCGTCGAGCATTATTCCTACCTGCTGGGGCTGGACAGGGACAGGGGCGACGAGACGCTCTCCCTCCCCTCCCCTTTTCCCCGCGAAAACCTTAAAAGCCTGTGCCTGGACATCCCCGCGGTGTTCTCAAAGCGCGGCGAAAGCGCTCCCCGCGTGGCGCAGGCGCTCAAAACGCTTGCGGAAAGCAGAACGGGCAACTACATCGCCTGCTTCCCCAGCCACTCGTACCTGGAGGCGGTGTACCGGGAATTCACCCTTATCGCCCCTGAAATCCGCGCCATCAGGCAGGCCCGGAACATGGACGAAGCCGCCCGCAAGGCTTTTCTGGACAGCTTCGAGGACGCGCCCGAAACATCCCTGGTGGGCTTTATCGCGCTGGGCGGCGTGTTTTCCGAAGGCGTGGACCTGGCTGGAGAAAGACTGATAGGCGCGGCCATAGTGGGCGTTGGTATGCCCCAGATAGGTTTTGAAAGGGACTGCTTAAAAGCCCTGTACGACGAAAAGGACGAAAACGGCTTCGTGACCGCCTACGTGTACCCCGGCATAGGCAAGTGCCTGCAGGCGGCGGGCCGTGTGATCCGTTCGGACACCGACAGAGGCGCGCTCCTGTTTATCGACGAACGCTACAGCCTGCCCGCCTACCGGCGCCTGCTGCCCGGTCACCTGCGCCCGAAACGCATAAAAGAAAGCGCGCTGGCAGGCGCGCTCACGGATTTCTGGAACGAAGCATGACTCCCGCGCACCTGTCAGGCGACGCGGGAGTTTTTTCATGTGATCTCCACGAGTTTTATCTCGCTTTCGCTGGTGAACCTTCGCCACAGGAAGAAGCACATCAGCCCCATTATCAGCAGGCACACTACGTGCACCAGCATGGTCAGCTGCACGGTATATATCTCAAAGCCCATGAACAGGAACGGCGTGTCGCTTCTGAGGTTCACTATCCAAACGCCCGTGATCATGCCTATGAACGCGAAGAGGTTCGCGCCCACCGAATAGAACGCGATATAGCTGGTGGAGTCGCCGTCGGGCAGGTTCATGTACAGGATGTTGGCGTAGCTTAGGTTATACCCCACGTTTATCACGTTCTGCCACAGGGACAAAGGCACGTACAGCCCCCAGATGTGCCGGTTCATCATGAACAGCATCAGGTCTATCGGTATGGACAGCAGGCAGCACACACCGAAGGTCTTTACCCAGCTTAAGCGCCTTAACAGCTTCCGCCACATCTTGCTGAACACCAGCAGCAGCACCGTGTAGCTCACGCTCATCAGGTTTATGACGGTGTAGCCGAAGCCCATGTGGTTGAGCAGATGGTAGTTCCAGGTGCCGTTGTTCAGGTTGCAGATGAAGTTCCAGAAGAACATGAGCAGCATGCACATCATGAACTTCCGGTTTTTGATGGGCACGGTGAACACGTCCTTAAGGCGCATGGAGCCCCTGTCCGGATACGGATATTCCGTAGCCCGGGACTGGGCGGTCACGTCGATGATCACCAGCAGAAACGCGAAATACCTGAGCGCGAGGATAATGGTGTTCTGGTGGCTGGAGCCGCTCACCGCGTCGGTTATCACGCCGCTCACCAGCAGCACCAGGCTGCTCATTATCGAAGAAAACAGCTGGTTAAAGTATATGTAGCGGGTGCGCCGCTCGTTTTCCTTGGGATAGAAGTTGTAGAACCACACGGTGATGCCCGGTGAAAACAGCGCGTACTGGGCGTACGCCACGAACAGTATGCCTATCAGCCAGTACAGCCGCGCCTGCCCGTCGGTGACGAAGGTGGGCATGAGCGTGGTGGCGACGATGAACAGGAAATAAAAGCACAGCTTGCTGGACAGCATGACTGTCTTGCGCTTTTGGAACCTTTTGAGCACGAAGGGGCTGAACAGAGAGAACAGGCTTCCTATGTAGGGAATGAACGACACGATGCCCACGCCGGTTATGGATATGCCGTACATGGACAGGAAGCCCGTGTAGAATATGCCCGTTATGAAAACGTTGTAAAACGAAGTCACAAGGCTGGAGACAAGGGATATCAGTCTCCCCCGGGAATTCGCCTCCCCGGGAGAGTAGATGTCCTTGAGCTGGGGCAGCAGGTTCATTATAAATCTGCGCATATGCTTGCTCCTGTGACAAATATATTATGCCGCGCCGCGGAAAAGGAAGAGCTACCCGGAAAAAGCCTATCTTTTCGCGCCTTTCGCTCCCGCGGAGCCGCTGAGTATGCTGGAGGAATAGGAGAACACGTTTTCGCTCTTCTCCGCCTTGGCTTTGAAGGCGTACTCCACCATTTTGTCTATGAGCTTGTCGAATTTCAGGCCCTTTTCCTCCCACAGATAGAAGGACAGGGAGCCGGGGATGGTGTTTATCTCGCCCACGTACAGTTCGTTCGTGGCCTTGTCCAAAAGGAAATCCACCCTCGCCACTCCCTTGCAGTCCAGGGCGTTGAACGCGGTGATCGCCATCTCTTCCACCTTCCGGGTCATCTCTTCGGATATGGGCGCGGGCATCCTGCGGCTCAGGTTCGCCATGCCGCCCTTGGTGCCGGCAGTCTTCGAGCCCTTCGCTCCGCCCTTGCCGCCCCGCAGGTACTTGTCGTCAAAGGACAGAAACTCCGTCCAGCTCACGGGCATTTCGGTCACTGACGCTTCCGCCTCGCCGTCAAAGCCCAGCACGGAGCAGTTGATCTCCATCAGGTCCTGCACCGCTTCCTCTATGAGGATCCTGCGGTCGTAGCCCGCCGCCACGTCCAGAGCCTCGGACAGGCCGTCCATGTCCTCCGCCCGGGAGATGCCTATGGAGGAGCCCAGGTTCGCGGGCTTCACGTACACGGGGAAATTCAGGCTGGAGCAGATGCGCTCCATGACCGCCTTTTTGTCCTTCTTGATGGAATTGCGGTCCGTCCACACGTCCCTGACCACGGGCAGCCCGTTGGCCTTGAATACCTGCTTCATGACGATCTTGTCCATGCCCAGGGCGCTGCCCATCACTCCGGAAGATGTGTATGGCACCTGCCACATCTCCAGCATGCCCTGCAGTGTGCCGTCCTCGCCGTTCATGCCGTGGAGCACCAGCAGGCACACGTCCGCTTCCGCCACGCGTTTTAGGTAGCCGAAGGGCAGCAGCTTATCCGAGGGATGCTGAAGCAGCACCAGTTTCCCGTTTTCGCCCATGGGGATCACGCGGGTGGCGGCTTTGGGGTCGAAGTCACGGTACAGCCTGATGTCGTTCAGGCGCCAGCCGGTGTACCAGTCCCCGTTTTTGTCGATATATACGTATACGATATCGTATTCCTCGGGATTCGCCTTGCCCGCCGCCTGCAGCGCGGAGATGATCGACACGTCGTGCTCGCAGGAGCGGCTGCCGTAGATGACTGCCAGTTTAAGTTTCATTATAGTTTGTCCTTCCTGTGTGTGGAATAAATCAGTTTTCGTTGTAATTGTCGGGCAGGTCGTTTTCGAACAGCACCGCGTCGCCGGAAGAGATGAACTCCCTTATCCGCCTGGAACCCTCGTTAAGGCTGTCCACCTGGATGACGCTCCCGCAGTTGAAGCCCGCCTTTATGAGCCCCTTGAGTATTGGCGCGGTTTGCTTTTTGCCCACCAGTATGGCGGCGTCGCAGTATTGGGCGATCTGTCCGCCCAGCTCGAAATTGTATTTTTCCTCGTCCGCGCCCATCTCCACGAAACCGGGGGTGACCACCAGGTGCTTCCCGGGGAAGCAGGAAAGTATCCTCAGCGCTTCCTTCGCGCCCACGGGGTTGGAGTTGAACGCGTCATCCAGCACGTTTATATCGCCCTTTATCAGCTGCAGGCGGTGCTCGACGGGCTTTAAGCGTGAGATGCCCGCCGCTATCTCTTCAAGGGACAGCCCCATCTCCTTCGCCGCCAGGGCGGACAGGACCACGTTGGACAGGTTGTGCCGCCCGAGGATCTCGGTCTCGCACGCCTGGCGCTCTCCGTCCTTCGTCACCAGCTCGAAGCGGGAACCGAAGGCGCCGGTCTCTATGTTTTCCGCCCACATGTCGCAGGCGGGGTTCTCAAGCCCGCTTAGGAACTTCCGGCAGGAAGCCTTTTCGTACATCTTGTCCACGAAAGCGCCGTCGGAGGCGAAGAACGCCTTGCCCTTTTTGCCCAGCGCCTCTATAAGCTCGTACTTGGCTTTTGCCACCGTCTCCACGTTTCCGAAGGTCTCAAGATGCTGCGCGCCCACGGAAGTGATAAGCGCTATGTCGGGAGCGACGATCTGGGTGAGCTCCTTTATGTCGCCCACGTGGCGGGAGCCCATTTCCGCCAGGAACACCTGCACGTCGCCCGGCATGCGGTTGTTTATGACCGTGCACAGGCCCATGGGAGTGTTGGTTGAACCGGGGCTGATGTAGGTCTTGTACTTGCCCTCAAGTATGGTGCCCAGGGCGTATTTGGTGCCCGTCTTGCCGAAGCTACCGGTGATGGCGACCTTGACGAGTTTGGGATTTTTGGCCAGTTTTTCCCGCGCCGCGCGCTTGTAGCCCTCGTTTATGCCGTTTTCCACGGGGAGAATCGCCCGGGAGCTCAGGTACACTATGAACGGCAGCGCCGCGATGAGCGCCATGGGCGACACCCACATGAGCATGGTCTGCCGGTCGGAGGAGTCGAAGCGGGCGACTATCAGGGCGAGCAGCGCCACGCACAGAAGCGTGACCAAAGCGTTTGTGGCGATCAGGCGCTTGCAGCGTTTGGTGTACACCAGGGGCTTTTTAGGCTTGGCGGTAAAGAATCCGTAGCCTTCCCGCGCGCACATGAACGCGTAAAACGCCATTATCAGCACCCGGGAGCTTATCATCGAGTACACCCTTTCTCCGGTGAACAGGGGGAAGATGATCGTGGGCAGTATCAGCTGCGCGGCCAGGCAGATCGCCCCCGTCAGCAGCGTCACGCCCTGCCACTCCGCCTTGTAGCGCATCAGATGGCGCATGTAGCCGTCGGGCTGGTAGCTCTCCAGCTGCAGCATGTGGATATAGTGCAGCGAGACCAGGTTAAGCCCCAGCCAGGTCAGCGCAAGTTCCAATATCAGCAAACTCCACATAACTATGCCCCCAGAAAGCTGTTTACTATCGCCATAAAGCGGCCGAACTGTTCGATATACGCGTAGTGCGTGCCGCCCTCGAACACGATGAGCGCGGCGTCCTTTATCTCCTGCTCCATCTTCCTGCCCATCCACAGTGGAGTGGCGGTGTCGTACTCGCCCCACACCAGCAGCGTCGGGCAGGCGACCCTGCCAAGGCAGTATGACAGATCCTCGTCGATGACCTTTTTGAATATCTCCCTCATGCGCGGAGAGGCGTTTTTGTAGTCTTCCGACCCGAAACGGCTCCTTACGGCGTTGTTCAGCTTCTCGACGCCCCCGTCCCCCAGCACGCGCCGTGTAAGGGGATTGTCGTACACCTTTTTGAGCCGGGACGCCAGGGAAACGCCGCTTTTGCTCTCCTCCGCCTTGAGCCCCGCGCAGCCGGTAAGCACCTGCTTTGACACGATGCCGGGCCGCAGGTCGGCTATTTTAAGTGCCACCCTGCCTCCGAAGGAATGGGCGATCAGCGCGGTCTTTTCGATCCCGAGTTCATCCATGAGCGCCAGCACGCACTTCGCGTACCCGCCCACGTCCCAGTCTTCACCGGGTTCCTCGCTGGCGCCGAAGCCCGGAAAGTCCAGGTTCAGCACCTTAAAGCGGCCGCACAGCTGATTCTGTACGCCCAAGAAGCTCTGAACGGAGCCTCCCCAGCCGTGCAGCAGGGTCACCCAGCCGCCCTGCCCGGCGATCTCATAATGCAGTTTTATGCCGGAATATGTGAATTCCAAAGGCGTCCTCCGTCAGTTTTCGGTGATATACGGGTCGTTTTCCGGGTGTCCTTCGGGCAGCGCGGGCAGGCAGTATATGAACGCGTCCTCGCCCGTGTCGGTATAATAGCCCTTCGACACGCCCACCTTTATGAACCCGTTTGTCGTGTACATCCGCTGGGCGGACAGATTGCTTCTGCGGCACTCCAGTTCCATGTAACCGCAGCCCGCGTCCGCTGCCGCCTGCAAAAGCGCCCTGAGCAGTTGTCTTCCGTGACCTTTGCGGCGGGAGCCGGGCAGTATCGCTATGGTCATCAGCCGCGCCTCGGGAGGATTCACTCCCGCGCAGCCCCAGCCGACCAGCTCTTCCCCCTCAAACGCGCCTATTACGCGCAGCCACGGGGAAGTCAACGTGCTTTTAACGTCTTCCCGGCTCCAGGGGGAGGCAAAGCTGCTTTGCTCGACCGCCATCATCCCGTCCAGCAGGGAATCGTCCGTCAGGCAGCGGAGGGTCATTCGCTTTTCAGCCTTTCCGCCCGTTCCCTTTCCGCCTGGGACATCCTTAAATAAAAGGGCGTGAGCTCCAGCGCGTCCATAAGCAGCTCCGGCCTTGCGTATATTATCTCGCAGGCGGCGGACGCCCGTATCACTCTCTGGGACTGGGACGCGATAACCGCCCTGTCCCCCAGCGCCGCCCTAACCGCTGTTTCGTGCACGTTCAGCCCGTCGCCCGTGACCAGCACGCGCTCGTTTTCGGGCAGGGAAGCCAGTATTTCGGCAAGCGGCACGGCCATGTCGTCCGTGAGCCGTGCGAGCTCTCCCCCCGATTTCCTGAAAAGGGCAGTATACACCTGCTGCCGCCTCGCGTCAAGTATGGGCAGTATCGGCCCTTCGAAGGCGGCGGCCCAGGCCAGCGTCTCCAGCGCGTCCGCTTTTGCGGCCTTCGCGCCCGTGGCCTCGCACAGCCCCTTTGCCGCGCAAACGCCTATGCGCACGCCCGTAAAGGAGCCGGGCCCCGTCACGGCGGCAAATACGTCTATGTCCGCGGGGCGCAGCCCTTCGTTCCTTAACAGCTCCTCCAGCATGGGCATGAGCGTCTGGGAGTGGGTGAGCCCGTTGTTGGAAAGTCTTTCGCCCCTCAGTTTCCCGTCCGTCATCAGCGCGACGGAACAGGCCAGGGAAGCGGTATCAAGCGCGCATATGTTCAAGCTTTCGCCTCCGAAAACGGTTCGAGGAGGCGGTATATCTCCTGCGCGCGCCCGTCCATGCCGGTGCACCCGACCTCCAGCTCGCGCGTTTCGTATCCCTCTCCCCGGGAAATCTCTATCTCGCAGCGGATGGACGGCTTTTCGTCCAGTATCTCCGGCCACTCTATTACCGCCACGCCGTCCCCGCCAATGTGCTCCTCGAGGCCCGCGAAGTATATCTCCTCCGGGTCGCTTAGGCGGTACAGGTCAAAGTGGTACACCGGGCAGACGCCCTCGTAGGGCTGCATTATGGTGAAGGACGGGCTCGCCATGGGCCGGTCGATGCCCAGCGCGGAGGCGATCCCCCGGGCGAGCACGCTTTTGCCCGTGCCAAGGTCGCCTCTGAGCAGCACCGTGTCCCCTTTTTTCAGGCAGCTGCCCAGCGCCCTGCCGATACGGAACGTCTCGTTTTCGCTGCCGCTTACGAGCCTCACAGCCTGACCGCTCCGACCGGTCTTAAGAACAGCGGCTTCACGGCGTTTTTGCCGAACACCGCTTCCATATATTCGGTGTATGCGGGCAGGTCACTAAGCTTCACGAAGGCGAGTATGGTGCCCGCGAATCCGCCGCCGTGCACCCTCCACGCGCCCCTGCCCTCAAGGAAGCGACGGCTCATCTCCAGCGCCAGGGGCATTTCCTGGTTGGAAGAGCCCGCCACGTACAGGTTCTGCAGCAGTTTCCAGCTGCTTTCGCCGCTCTCGATTATGCCCTTGAAGAAGCCTTCCAAGTCGTCGCTTTTAAGGCAGTTGCCCAGTTCGGGCACGCGCCTGTCCTCGTCCAGAAAGTGCAGAGCGCGCAGTATCGCCCGGTCGGGCACCTTGTTTTTGAGCATGGGTATGGAGGACTCGATCCTGTCCGCCACGTCCCTTAGCGTCTCGCCGCCCAGCAGCCGCGCCACCTGCTTCATCTCGGCAGGTATGGCGGCGTATTCGTCCGTCAGGTTGCCGTGCTCGCCGCCGCAGCTCACCACGCAGGCGCAGTAGCCCTTCCCGGCGAAGTCGTATTCTATCTTTTCCACCCTGGCGGGAGTCACGCCGAAATCGATGGCCACCAGTCCGCCCACGGAGGACGCCATCTGGTCCATCAGCCCGCAGGGCTTCATGAAATAGTTGTTTTCGGCCCACTGGGCGACCACGGCGTTGTCCAGCGCGGACAGCGCGTCCGAGTTGAACAAGGCGCTGAATATCTTGCCCACCAGCACCTCGAAGGCGGCGGACGAGCTTAAGCCGCTGCCGCTCAATACATTGCTGGTCACGTAGGCGTCAAAGCCGCCCACTTCATAGCCCCGGTTTTTGAGCCCGGCCGCCATGCCTCTTACCAGCGCGGGGCTGGTGCCCGCTTCTTCCTTTACGGGATCAAGCTGCTTTAGGTCGCACTCAACCGGCGCCTTCAGCATGTCCGAGACCAGGCGCACCGTGTCAGTGCCGTTTTTCCTGACCAGCGCCACGGTGTCCAGATCCACGCTGGCGGCGAGCACCCGCCCGTGGTTGTGGTCGGTGTGGTTGCCCGCTATCTCAGTCCTGCCGGGAGCGGAGATAAGGCAGGCGCCTTCCGCATCGCCGAATATGCCGGCGAACGCGCTTTTCATGCTTTCAAAACGCTGCTGCTGTTTCGTAACGTTTTCCTGGGTGCCGTAAAGCCGCAATAAGTCCATAATTTCTCCCTTTTTTTGCAAATATCTATCTGGTCTCAAGGAACTCGATGTACTCGAAGCCCTTGAACACGTCTCCCTCGATTATGGCTCCCAGGCCGCTCACCTGGGAAGTGGTCATTAGCGTGCCCTTCCTGAAGAACAGCCCCAGGAACGGCAGGTCTTCCGCGATCTTCAGCTGTATCTGGCTCATCACTGCCTTGAACGTCGTCTCGTCCTTGGCGTCGTACAGCTGCCTTAAAAACGAGTTCATGTCCGCCGAGGAATAGCCGGAATAGTTCATGCGCCCCTGTGAATTCAGCAGGAAGGTGAGGTCCGGCATTATAGACAGGTTTATGCCGCACAGCACCATCTCGAAGTCCCCGTTCTTAAGGCGCTTCTGCAGAGAAGACTTGCTGACCGTGCTCACGCTTATGTTTATGCCCAGTATCCTGAGCTGGTC
This sequence comes from Clostridia bacterium, assembly GCA_017518705.1. The sequence goes on along the minus strand of JAFWUC010000007.1, from coordinate 10,041 downwards.
GCTGATCAGCTCCGCGGCGTGGGCGCGGGTGTTGGCGGCGTCGTCCACGCAGGTGGTGATGGTGAACTCCAGCTGCACCAAAACGCCGTCCACCACCTTGTCCAGTATGCCGTCGCCGTTAAAGTCCCCCCAGCCCGCTTCCTTCAGCAGCATCAGCGCCCTTTCCGGGGATTTGTAGTACACGGCGCTCTGGGGCTCGTACAGCCAGGACCCGGTGATCACCGGCACCTCGCTCTCCATGACCATGTCCATGTATATGTTCTTCGCGATTATGGACGTGTCTATGGCGTACATTATGGCCTGGCGGGTGCGCACGTCGTTGAATATCTGCTTTTTAGTGTTGGGGATGAGCATCTCGTAGGTAAGGGTGGAATAGTCCACGCTCATGCGGTCGTTCAGCAGGCGGCCCAGCGCCGCGGTCTGGCTGCGGGTGGGCACCGCGTTGACTTCACCGATGGTAAGCGCCCTTAACGCATCCCCGGTCTCGTCGTAGCGGTAGATGTACACCGTGTCCACCACGGGCGCCCTTTTCCACCAGTAGGGGTTGGCGTCCAGCTGGATCCAGTCCCCGTCGGAATAGTTGTACATGTAGGGACCGGTGCCCGTGGGCAGCGTCTCGTCCAGCGTGCTGCGGTGCAGCACGGGATAGGTCATGGCGTACAGGGTCATCACGCTTTCGTACTCCCCCGTGACCCTGACCGTGTACAGGTCCACTACCTCCATCTTGCTTATGTACTGGCAGCGGCTGTAATAAGGGGAATTCTCGCCTATGTTCTTTATCCTGCGGTAGCTCTCGTACACGTCGTTGGCGCTTAGGTAAGTGCCGTCGTGGAAGCGCACGTTCTGCCTGAGCTCGAACGTGACCGTCTTGCCGTTCACGAAATAGGACAGGCACAGCTCCGGCGTGGGCCTGAGTTCGTCGCTCAGCGTCATCACGCCCTCGAACACCAGGTTGTTCACGCTCACCAGGTCCCTCTGAGTGCAGTACAGGGGATTTATGGCCGCACCCCGCTGGTACACCGTGCCAATTATGAAGCGCGACATGCCCGCGGCGCACGCGGCGCCGGAAAACGCCAGCGCCAGCGCCAGCAACGCGCAGAAGATCCGTTTCTTCATTATTCGTCGTCTTCCCTGTCCAGGCGGTTGACTTTCTTTACCAGCGCCTGGTACTGATTGGACAGCTGGGCGTACAGCCTGTCCAGCTGGCCCCGGTTGTCTATCACCACAGTGGCGCGGCGGGTCTTGTCTTCCAGGGACATCTGGGAGGCGATGCGCGCCTTGGCCTGGTCCTCGTCCATGCTGTCCCGCTCCATCAGCCTTTCCAGCTGCACGTCCTCGTCGCAGCTTATCAGCCAGGTCTCGTCGCACAGGGCGTCCATGCCCGTCTCAAACAGCAGCGGCACGTTCAGGAACACTATCTTCTCCCCCGCTTTGTCCGCCTGCTCCACCTCGTCCAGCATGGTCTTCTGTATGAGGGGATGGGTGAGCGCGTCCAGCGCCTTGCGCTTGGCGGGGTCGCTGAACACTATGTCCGCCAGTTTGGAACGGATGAGCGCGCCGTTTTCGTCGAACACGCCGTCGCCGAACTCGGCGCGGATCATGTCCAGCGTCTCGCCGGGCTCGCCCGTCAGGCGCCTTGATATGGCGTCCGCGTCCACGCACCGGGCGCCCATGTCGCCCAGCATGCGCGCCGCTTCGCTCTTGCCCGAAGCGATGCCGCCGGTCAGCCCCACAATGTAAATGTTACGGTTTGCACTCATCCCAGTTTCCTCCCGTGTGTACCTCGCTCGTAAGAGGCACCTTGAGCGTGACAGCGCCTTCCATGGCCTGTTTGAGTATATTTCCCGCCGCTTCGGCTTCCTCCGAAGGGCATTCCAGTATCAGTTCGTCGTGCACCTGCAGTATCAGGCGGGACCTGAGCCCCTTTTCCCTGAGCAGCCGGTCGGTGTTTATCATGGCGATCTTGATTATGTCCGCCGCGGTGCCCTGTATGGGGCTGTTCATCGCCACGCGCTCGCCGAAAGCGCGGGTCTGGAAATTGGAGGACTCCAGTTCCGGCAGGTACCTGCGCCGCCCGAACAGCGTGGTAACGTAGCCCTGCTCGCGCCCCTCCCGCTTTTTCGCCTCCAGATATTCCTTTATCCGGGGATAGCGGGCGAAATAGCTGTCTATGAAGCCCCTGGCTTCGGCAGGCGTGACGCCCGTGTTCCTGGCCAGGCCGAAACCGCTTATGCCGTACACGGTGCCGAAGTTGACCGCCTTCGCCCGGGAGCGCATTTCCCCCGTCACCAGCTCTATCGGCACACCGAATATCCTGGACGCGGTGGAGGCGTGGATGTCCTGCCCCCGGGCAAACGCGTCCGTCATGTTTTCGTCGCCGCTTAGCGCCGCCAGCACCCTTAACTCTATCTGGCTGTAGTCCGCGTCCGCCAGCACGCAGCCCTCTTCGGGTATGAACGCGCGCCTGAGTTCCCGGCCCACCGCCGTCCTTACGGGGATGTTCTGCAGATTGGGCTCGCGGGAGCTGATCCTGCCCGTGCCGGTCACCGCCTGCTCAAAGCGGGTGTGTATCCGCCCGTCGGAAGAAATCTGACTAAGCAGCCCGTCTATGTACGTGGACTGCAGCTTCTGGTACTTCCTGTACTCCAGTATCCAGCCGCAGACCGGATAGTCGTCCTTTAATTCCTCCAGCACTTCCGCGGAAGTGGACGCCGCCGTCTTTTTGCCCCCGGGCACGGGCAGCTTGAGCTCGGTGAACAGCAGTTCCTTGAGCTGCTTGGGAGAGTTGATGTTTACTTCCCTGCCCGCCAGGCGGTAGACCTCTTTTTCCGCGGCTTCCAGCCTTTGGCGGAACGTCTCCCCCAGCCTTGCCAGATACTCCCTGTCCACCAGGAAGCCCGCCGTCTCCATGCGCTTGAGCACGAAGCACAGGGGCAGCTCTATCTCCCGGTAGAGTTTCGTAAGCCCGTCCCTGTCAAGGGCAGCCTGCGCCTTCAGCCACAGGCTCATCACGCTTATCGCGGGATTCGTTTCGTCATATTCGCAGTCCAGACCGGCGCAGGCGCTCTTAAGCGACATCACGTCCTTCGAAGGATCGAGCGCGTAGGCGGCCAGCATGGTGTCCTCGCTTTTGCCTTCCAGGAAGGAGGTGTCCCCTTCCAGCGCCTTTATGTCGTGGAACACGAGCGTGTGGCCCGCTTCGGACAGCGCCTTCAGGCACTTAAGCACGTCCTCGGTTTCAAGGCCCGGAGAGAGCAGGTCACCCTGCATTTTCACTTTCAGGCAGGCGCCGTTTATGTGGGCCAGGGTGAAGTTTTCGCCCGCGTGCACCGCTATGATGCCCTGCACGTCCATAAGCGGCTTTACCGCTTTTTCCAGCTCTTCCGGCTCCGCCTCGGCAAGCGATACGGCCGCAAAGCTTTCGGTCTTTTCCGGCGCGGGCGCTTCGGGCTTAAGCTCCATACGCTCTATCACCTGGGTGAGCTTTAAGCGCTTTAACGTTTCGTACCCGCCCGCGAGGGCGTCCGTCGTCCAGCCGTCAAAGTCCATGTCTATGGGGACGGACCGGACTATCTCCGCCAGAAAGCGGCTGGTCATGGCGTCCTGCCTGCCGTTTAACAGTTTTTCCCTGAGCGCGCCCTTTTCCCCCGCGTCCGCGCCGTCCAGCGCGTTTTCCACGCTGCCGTATTTCTGTATGAGCTTTACGGCGGTCTTTTCGCCTATGCCCGCCACGCCGGGGATATTGTCAGACTGGTCGCCCATCAGGCTCTTGACGTCTATGAGCTGCCTGGGTTCCAGGCCGTAGTTTTCCTTTATCCATTCGGGAGTGACCCTGACCGTGTCGCTTATGCCCCGCTTGGTGTACAGGATGGTGGTGTACTCGCCCGCCAGCTGGTAGCTGTCCCGGTCGCCCGTGACCAGCAGGCAGGGGATCTTCCGCCTTTCGCACTCCAAACTCACCGTGCCCAGTATGTCGTCCGCCTCGAAGCCCTGCTTTTCCAGCACCTTTATGCCCATCTCGGGGAGCAGGCGCTTTACAAGCTCCGCCTGGGGCTTGAACTCTTCGGGCGCGGGCGCGCGGTTGGCCTTGTAAAAATCGCACTTCTCGTGGCGGAAGGTGTGCTTGTCCATGTCGAACGCCACAGCCAGCGCGGTGGGCTTTTCGGAGGAAAGCACCTTCTGCAGCATCAGCATGAAGCCGTGCACGGCGTTGGTGTACTCGCCTTCGCCGTTGTCCATAAGGGGCAGCGCATGAAACGCCCTGAACAGAAGACTGTAGCCGTCCAGCACCACTACCCTGTGTTCCATAGCCCCTCCACGAATGCTTACATATATAGTCCGTTGTATTATACTACATTTATCAAAAACTTGCAAGCGGCAGTTTGCGCTCCCGTTCCGCCCCGGATTTTCAGCTTTTTTGCCGCCGCGCACTTGCGTGCCGCAGATTTTTGTAGTATAATATTTGCTGGTCTATTTTTTTCGGGAGTTTATATGGCAAAACGCAGATACAGGCCCGGCAGCCTGTTTTCAAATCCGATATTCGCGCTGGTCGTGGTGGCACTGGCGGTGTTCCTGGGGATAAAGCTGTTCGGCGGCGCATCCTCTTCCTCCTCCAGCTTCTACGCCCAGGGCGTATACATAAACGGCGTGGACATGTCCCCCTACACCAAGGCGCAGGGCGAGAGCCGCCTGAACGCCTGGGCGGACAGGCTGGTCAACGCCTCCTATACCTTTACCTTCGAGGACAGGATCTGGACCTTCACCCCCAAGCAGGTGGACGCCAGGTTCAACACCGACGAGATACTGCGCTCCGCCTGGAGCCTGGGGCACGTGGGTTCCAACACCGACCGCTCGAATCAGCTCCAGTCGCTTAGGATCAATCCCCAGCTCTTCGTCACGGAGCTCAGCTATAACCAGTCCAAGCTGGACAAGTTCGTGGACGAGATCTACAACGCCGTGTTCATTCAGCCCGTGGACGCGGACATAGTCCTGGGTCCCACCCGGCCCATGATAGTGTCCTCCTCCGTGGACGGGCGCGAACTGGACAGGGAAAGCTTCGTAAACACCCTGCTGAGCCTCATGCGCAGCGGCTCCGAGACCACCCTGTACCCCCTGCCGGTAGAGATCAAGCTGCCCAGCGTGTCCTCCGACTCCGCTGAAAACGGCCTGCAGCTGATCGTGACATACACCACTCCCCTCACCACCTCATCCTCCTCCCGCTGCAGCAACGTGAGGACCGCGCTCAACAACTTCAACGGCTTCAAGGTCGCCCCGGGCGAGACCGTGTCCTTCAACGAAGTGGTGGGCGAGCGCAGCGTGATAAGGGGCTACGAGGTGGGCACCGTGTACTACGGCACCTCCGTCACCACGGGCGTGGGCGGCGGCGTGTGCCAGGCGTCATCCACGCTCTACGGCGCGCTGATGTACGCGGGCATGACCACGGTGGAAAGGCATCACCACTCCCTGGTGGTCGACTACTGCGCGGCATCCATGGACGCCGCGGTCAGCGAAGACGCCATGGACGACTTCGTGTTCGTGAACGACACTGACTACGCGATCTACATCTACACCAGCGTCATAAACAAGGAATCCGCCACGGTCTACGTCTATTCCAACCGCCCGGAGTACCGCATCGACCTGGTCTCCACCATCATACAGAACAACATCAAGAACCCCAACATCGAAGTCCGCGTGGACACCACCGGCAAGATCGCCCAGTACACCTCCCAGAGGATACTCTACAAAGAGGGCAAGCTCGGGCGCAGAAGTATGCTTGAACGTGTGTATTACGACTGGGACACCGGGCGCGAAGTCAAGCGCGAGGTGCTCAGCGAGGATTACTATTCCGGCGAGCGTGACATTTACATGACCGGCATGCTGGCCCCATAAATCAAAAGGAGCATTTTATGAGCAAGATAATCGTTACCGCCGACTCCACCTGCGACCTGGACCGGGGTTCCATAGAAAAATACGGCATAGCCATCTGCCCTCTCTACGTGCGCACCGCTGAAGGCGAGTTCAGAGACGGCGTAGACATCACCGCCCCCCAGCTGTTCGAGTACGTGTCCAGGACGGGCGTGCTGCCCAAGACGGCCGCCTGCTCCGCCGAGGACTACACCAACTTCTGGAAGCCCTTTGTGGACGCGGGCAACGAAGTGGTCCACATAAACATCTCCAGCGAGTTCTCCAGCTGCTACCAGAGCGCGTGCATGGCGGCGCAGGAGATGGGCCACGTGTATCCAGTGGACTCCCGCAACCTGTCCAGCGGCTCCGGCCATCTGGCCATAGAGGCCGCGATACTGGCGGAAGAGGGCAAGACGGGCGCCGAGATCCAGAAAATACTGGACGAGAAAAAGCAGCGCCTGAACGTGTCCTTCGTGATCGACACCATGGAGTACCTGGCCAAGGGCGGCCGCTGCTCCTCCGTGGTCTCCCTGGCGGCGGGCATACTCAAGATCAAGCCCATGATCGAGGTCCGGGACGGAAAGATGGGCGTGGGCAAAAAGTACCGCGGCAAGCTCTCCGCAGTGCTCAAGCAGTACGTGCACGAGCGGCTGCAGGCGGCGGGCCCGCTGGAGCTCAAGCGCATATTCATCACCGACAGCGGCGTGGACCCCGAGATCGTCGAGGAATGCCGCAAGGCCATACTGGAAGAGGCGCCCTTCGAGGAGATAATCCACTCCCTGGCGGGCTGCACCGTGTCCAGCCACTGCGGCCCCGGCACCCTCGGCATCCTCTTCTTCCAGGCGCAAAAATAGCACATTGGGATCGATTGGGCGGATACTCTCCGCCCGTTTTGATTGATACAGGCAAAATCTTACATCACAGGGGGCAGCGATGAAAACAGGCTTTGACAATGACAAATACATTCGCATCCAGTCCGAGCGCATAAAGGAGCGCATCGCGGAGTTCGGCGGCAAACTCTACCTCGAGTTCGGCGGCAAGCTCTACGACGACTTCCACGCCTCCCGGGTGCTGCCGGGCTTCGAGCCGGACAGCAAGCTCAGGATGCTCAAGGCCATCGGCAGCGACGTGGAGATAATCATCCCCATCTGCGCCGACGACATAGAGAAAAACAAGCAGCGGGGCGACCTTGGCATCTCCTACGCCGACGACACGCTCCGGCTCATGGACGTGTTCAGCTCCATGGGTTTCCTGGTGAGCGGCGTGGTCATCACCCAGTACCAGGGCCAGCCCGGCGCCGACAATTTCCGTAAAAAGCTCACCAGCCTGGGCATCAAAAGCTACATCCACTACCCCATCAAGGGCTACCCCCACAACGTGGACGACATAGTGTCCGAGGAAGGCTACGGCCGCAACGAGTACGTGCCCACCACCCGTCCCCTGGTGGTGGTGACCGCCCCCGGCCCCGGCAGCGGCAAGATGGCCACCTGCCTAAGCCAGCTGTACCACGACCTTAAGCGGGGCATCTCCTCCGGCTACGCCAAGTTCGAGACCTTCCCCGTGTGGGATCTGCCCCTCAACCACCCCGTAAACCAGGCTTACGAGGCCGCCACCGCCGACCTGAACGACGTGAACATGATCGACCCCTACCACCTGGAAGCCTACGGCGTCACCGCGGTCAACTACAACCGCGACGTGGAGATCTTCCCCGTGATGCGGGCGCTGTTTGAGCGCCTGCTGGGCAAGAGCCCCTACATGTCCCCCACCGACATGGGCGTGAACATGATCGCCGCCTGCATAACCGACGACGAGGTGTGCCGCGAAGCCTCCAAGCGGGAGATCCTGCGCCGCTTCTACAGCGCCCAGGTGGAGGCCAAGCGCAAGGGCGAAGTCACCGGCACCCTGCGCAAGATGGAGATAATCATCAAAAAAGCGGGCATAACCCCGGAGATCTGCCCCGCGGTGGGCGCGGCGCTGCTCAGGGAAAAGACCACCGGTCTCGCCTCCGCCGCGCTGGAGCTGTCCGACGGACGGGTGGTCACGGGCAAGACCTCGTCGCTGCTGGGCTGCGCCGCCGCGCTGCTGCTCAACTGCCTTAAGGCGCTGGCGGGCATACCCAAGGAGATAAAGCTCATCCCCTCCAACGTAATCGAGCCCATCGCCGACCTCAAGATAAACAACCTGGGTCACCACAACCCCCGCCTGCATACGGACGAGATCCTGGTGGCGCTGTGCGTGTCCGCCACCACCAACCCCGTCGCCGCCCTGGCGCAGCAGCAGCTGTCCAAGCTCAAGGGCTGCGACGCCCATTTCTCCATCATCCCCTCCCAGGTGGACGAAAAGATATACAAGCGCCTGGGCATCAACTTAAGCTGCGAACCCAAGTACGAACTGAGCAAGCTGTACCACAAATAACTTTTCGCCGTTTTCAAAAACCGAAAACAAAAAAGACGGGGCCGCCCCCGCCTTTTTTGTGTACTTGGTGGTTTTTTATTTCGTTATTCGGTCCTTGGTCATTCGGTTCTTGGTATGCCGCTCTGTTTCCGGGTGCTCGCTTTCCGGGTGTTTGGTCTCCGGGTGTTCGCTTTCCGGGTATCCGGTTTCCGAGTGCCCGGCTTTGGGGCATTCGGCGTTCCCGCGTCTGCGAAAGAAGCGTATCCGCCCGTCAGAACGCCATCCTCACGTGCTTTTCCGGCTCGGCGGGCGGCAGACCCAGTTTTTCCCTGCCGTAGTTCACGTAAAGCCTGTAGTTTTCGATCGGCACGCCGTTGGGGATGCGGTGGTCCAGGGCGAACACGGTGCCTCCGCCCGTAAGTGGCGTGCGCAGCTTGTAGTCCAGCTCCCTTTTGACGTCATCGGCGGTGCCCCTCAGGGCGAACTTGTCTATGCCGCCTTTGAACGCCAGCTTTGTGCCGTACTTTTCCCTGAGCTTCAGCATGTCCATGCCCGCCTTGGGCTCCAGGGGGTACACGCAGTTAACGCCCGCGGCGACTATCTCGTCCAGTATGGGGTTTATGTCCCCGTCCGAGTCCTGGGAGAACAGCCGGGCGCCCGCCTGTTTCGCCCGGTCCCACACGCGGGCGTAATAGGGGCTTATGAAGCTTTTGAACAGCTTCGGGCCGATCATGGGCCCGGACGCGCCCGCCATGTCCTCGTGCACGCACAGCACGTCTATGTCCGTCTCGTTTGCGATCACTTCGATGCCCTTAAGGCAGAGCTCCCCGAAGGTGTCCAGCATGTCGCGGATCATTTCCGGCTCGTCGTAATACGCGCAGCACAGCTCCGCCTCCCCCATCAGGTTGCGAGGCTCGTCGAAGCCGCCCGGCATCCAGACGTTGACCAACGCGCCCTTTGCGCGGGCGGCTTTGAGCCTTTTGAGCGCCTCCCTGTCCAACCTCGAAATGTCGAAGGAGTACCATTTTTTCACATTTTCCCAGTCCTGTGGCGTCTGAACGGGATAGGAAAAGGGCAGAGGTATGGTGGCGCACTTTTTGCTCAGGCGCATCTTCCTGCCCATCGAGTCTATTGAGACCTGCTCGCTCTCGGTCTCGGAGATCACGCGCGGCGCGATGCCGCTTTTCGGGGACACGTCAAAGGGCGCCGCCGCCCAGGGAACGTAGTCCCAGCCGAACGCCTCAAGCGAGATCTCCCGTTCGTCCGCGCCCTGGCTTTTCCACTCCCGGTCCAGCCCTATCAATAGCCCGAACAGCTCGGTGAACATCTCCCTGGGACTCTCCCCGAAGGTCATGTGGCTCAAATACTCTTCCCGCGTCCAGCGCATTTTTTCCTCCCGAAACGTGGAACAATCCTTTTGCGGCCGCCGTCTAAAAGACAACCGAACCAAAGGGGGTCGTAATATGAAAAGGCTGATATCCCTTATAACCGTTTTGATACTGATCGCGCTCGTCGCCGCGCCTGCCTTCGCGGAGACCTACGCCTACGTCAAGACGCCCACCAAGGACGGCACCGTGTACGTGCGCAAGGTGGCGGGCGCGGGCCAGCCCATAATGGGCGTGGCCAACAACGGCGACGCGCTGATAATCCTTAAAAAAGGCAACACCTGGCACCGGGTCAGGGTGATCAGGACCGGAGTGGAAGGCTACATGTACGGCGCGTACATCCACTTCATCTCTTCCG
>JAFWUC010000070.1 GCA_017518705.1 Clostridia bacterium | reverse complement strand
CAGCGTAACGATCTTGTGTCCCTTTGAGGCGGCTTTGGCCAGATACAGCCCCATCGTGAGCTGCGCGTCGCCGGTGTGCGCGCCTACAGCCATTACGGTGCCCATTTCTTACAGCTCCTTTCTCATCATGTCGAACCTGCGCACCGGCCTGAACCCCGTTTTGATGTACAGGCGCTGGGCGTGGTTTTCCGTGCCGGTGAACAGGGAAGTATATTTCGCGCCGATCTTTATGAATTCGCCCATCAGGTCGTTGAACAGCACCGTGGCGATCCCCCTCTGTTCGTACAGGGGGTCGGTGCAGATGCCCGTGAACCAGCCCCTGCCGTTGGGCTGCACATCCGCGGGGCCGGTAAAGCCCACTATCTGACCGTTCGTCCTGGCCGCGAGTATGGGGCGCGGCGCGGGGGAGGAGGTCTCGTCCTTAAGCACCTTGCGCCAGTATTCGCTGCCCACCCGGTCGCACATGCCGTCCCAGGAGCAGTTTTCGCTTACGTCGTACAGGCCCGCGGTGATGCCTTCCGACCTGAGCCTTGCGCGCGCTTCCTCCACGCGGGGCGCCTTCTCGTAAGTCGCAAGGTCGATGTACATGGCCACTTCGCCCACGTAGGAGACATAGCCGCGCTTCTCCAGGAACGGATAGGCCATCGACTGGGTGTCCAGGCCGGGCATGTTGTTGTGGCCGTGCCCGGGGGTGCCGGGGATCATCCAGTCCAGATTCACGGGACTCAGGCTCGAGATCTCCGCACGGGACTTGTCAAGCGCCTTCGCCCTGTTTTCGAACGCGGACAAAAGCGCGGAACCGATGCCTTCGCCGCGCCTGTCCCGCTTTACCAACAGCATGCTCAGGAACGCGGGGGTGTTTAGCGGGGTCTCGCCCCGCAGAAACTCGGTCTTTACGCTGCCCAGGCAGAAGCCCAGTATTTCGCCGTTCTCTTCCGCGGTGAAATACAGGCGGGACTCGTCCAGGGGCAGGAATTTCCGGGAGAAATACTCTTCGTCCAGGGGCACGTTCAGGATCTCTCCCGCTTTGGCGCAGTCGTTCCACAGCCCGATCAGCTGCTTAAGGTCGCTTAAGCGAAACTCACGTATGTCCATTTAAACACAGATCCTCCGAAATATCAGATTTCCATCCTTCTATAATTCTCCCGGCGCTGGCATAAATCCTGCACGGATGCGGCAGACGGACGATAAAAAGATATCCGGCATGCGTCCCGCTCATGGGCGGCATAAGCCACGTGCGGCGGCAATATGCCGCAATGTTAAAAACAGATGTTGACAGATGATAAAAAGTATATTATAATACAAAGTACGTTAATCGTAACATACTCTGCAAACTACACAAAAAAGCATATAAAAACAGCATACGCTGGACATAGTGTTTAGAAAATCTCATCATATCCGGCAAATGCAGGTTAATAAATCAAAAGAAACGGAAACGAAAGGAAGGGATTTTGTGAACAAAGCCGTGACCCAGACTCCCCGAAAGGTGGTAAAGCCCAAAAAAGGCGACAACGGCGGCAGCACGGGATCTTCCTTTGATGACGTGGAGCTTTTCCTGCTGCATCTGCCCACCACCATCTGGTTCCTGATCTTCTGCTACGCCCCCATGTTCGGCGTGGTCATCGCGTTCATGAACTACAAACTGGCGCCCGGACACAGCTTTTTGTACAGCCTGTTCATCAACAGCCGTTTCAGCGGCCTGGGCAACTTCCGTTTCCTGTTCAATACCCCGGACTTCAGCATAATGCTCAGGAACACGGTGGTCTACAACCTGATCTTCATCGTGCTGGGCGTCGTCATTCCCGTCACGCTGGCCATACTGATCAGCCAGATGTATTCCAAGAAGCTGGCCAAGGTGTGCCAGACCATGATGTTCCTGCCCCACTTCCTGAGCTGGGTCGTCATCGGTTACTTCGTGTACGCCTTCCTGGCTACCGACAAGGGCCTGTTCAACCGCGTTTTCTCATCTCTCGGCATAGGCGAAGCCAAACACCAATGGTACGGCGACGTGCCTTTCTGGCGCTGGTTCCTGGTGTTTTTGAGCCAGTGGAAGGGCATGGGCTACGGCATGGTAGTCTACCTTGCCTCCATCAGCGGCATTGACGGCGAGCTTTACGAAGCCGCGCTGATAGACGGCGCCAGCAAGTGGAAACAGACCAAGTACATAACCATCCCGCTGCTCAGACCCATAATGTCCATCATGCTCATACTTGCCGTGGGCAGCGTGTTTAGAAGCGACTTCGGTCTGTTCTATCAGGCGACCCGCAACGACGGCCGACTGGTGTCCATTACCAACACCATCGACGTGTTCGTGTATAAGGCGCTGCTGGTAAACAGCAACATCAACATCTCCTCTTCGTCCTCCTTCCTGCAGTCCGTCTGCGGCTGTATAATGGTCGTCGCCGCAAACCTTGCGGTCAAGAAGATCGACCCCGAAGCGGGACTGTTCTAAAACCGGGGAAAGGAGATAAAGCAATGACTACAGCCGAAACCAAAAAAGCCAAGAAAATGGGCGACGCCGTGCTCAAGTATACCCGCGTCTCCCCGGTGACCAACATATTCATCTCCGCGCTGTTCATAATCCTGGCGCTCATGTGCCTGATGCCCGCGCTGCTGGTGCTGATAGTGTCCTTCTCCTCGGAGAGCAGTGTGCTGAATAAGGGCTACAGCTACATACCCTACGAGTGGAGCCTGGAGAGCTACAAATACCTGCTGCACCAGGGAGAATATATAACCCATTCCTTCGTGAACTCCCTGGGCATCACTCTGGTGGGCACGATCATCGGTCTGGTGCTGTGCTCCACCATGGGCTACGCGCTTAGCCGCCCCAACTACAGACTCAGGAACTTCTTTACCTGGTTCATATTCATCCCCATGCTCTTCAGCGGCGGCCTGGTGGCCAGCTACATGATAAATACCCAGCTGCTGGGGATGAAGAACACATACGCGGCGCTGGTGTTCCCCATGTGCTGTTCCAGCTTCTACATAATCATAATGCGCACCTTCTTCCAGACTTCGGTACCGGACGCCATAATCGAGTCCGCGAAGATAGACGGCGCCAGGCAGATCAGGATATTCGCCCAGATAGTGCTGCCTATCTCCCTGCCCGCCATCGCCACCATAGGCCTGTTCTACACCTTCGCCTACTGGAACGACTGGATGCTGGCCATGTACTACCTGAACACCAACCGGCAGGAACTGTTCCCCATGCAGTACGTGCTGATCAACCTGGAGAACAACATAGACTTCCTGTCCAGGAACAGCCAGTTCATGACTCCCGGCGAAAACAACAACCTGCCCAGCGAGACCGTGCGTATGACCATGGTCGTCATAAGCGTGGTGCCCATCGCCTGCTCCTATCCCTTCTTCCAGAAGTACTTTATCAGCGGCCTGACCATCGGCGCCGTAAAGGGATAAAGGCGCACACTTTCCAGCGAATCTTAGCCCATTGGGCTTAGATATAACAAAACAGGAGGAAAACCTGAATGAAGAAACTCTTGACTCTGGTCCTGGCTCTCGCTCTGGTATTTACCTGCATGAGCATGGTAAGCGCCGAAGAAGAGCTCACCAAGATCGTCTGGGTTTCCGGCTCCAGCGCCGTGAAAGACAACCAGATGATTCTCGACTATCTGAATGAGCACTTCCTGAACGAGATGGGCATCCAGCTGGACATCCAGTACTATGACAGCGATGCTACTCTGAGGACCGACATCAACAACGGCACCGTGTTCGACATCTACTTCACCTGCTCCTGGTACAACAATACCAACCAGGCGATCTCCGACGGTCTGTTCGTAGGCCTGGATCCCCAGTTCATCCAGGAAGAAGCCCCCGGCCTGTGGGCGGCTCTGCCTGAGAGCGTGTGGGAGACCGCTGCCAGCGCGGACGGCAAGATCTATGCCATCCCGAACTGGAAGGACTACGCCGCTGAGAACTTCATCACCTACCCCGCCGACGTCGCCAAAGAGCTCGGCTACGAGATCCCCGATAAGATCTCTGCCTGGGGCGAACTGACCGACTTCCTGGTAGACTGGAAAGCCACTCTGCCCGAAGGCGAGTATCCCGTGCTGGTAGGCGGCAACCCCGCCGGTCTGGAGTCCTCCTTCGACTTCATCGATAGGACCGCCATGGTAGGCTGCATCTTCGGCACCACCGAAGTGAAGTTCGTGTTTGACGATCCCGAGGTCATGGAGCGCTACGAGACCATGGCTGAGTGGATGAAGCTGGGTCTTGTCAATCCCGACGCCGCTCAGCTGACCGAGGAAGCCATCGACTCCAAGAAGCCCCACATCGGCTTTGCCCAGGCTTGGGACGGCTACGATGGATACACCGTGTCCAACGGCTACAACACCGCTATGACCCGCTACGCCGGCCCCCAGCTGTCCGTGGACTCCATCCAGGGCTCCATGAACGCTTTCGGCGCCCACCTCGCCAATGACGAGGACAAGCTGTCCAAGTGCCTGCAGCTCTTCGAGCTCATCCACACCGACAAGCTCTTCGCTGACTGCCTGCGCTACGGCGTACCCGGATATCACTGGAACTATGTAGACGGCGAGAAGTATCCTGACTTTGCCGGCGGCGTGCTGCGCACTCAGGAAGGTAAAGACAGCGGCGGATGCCCCTGGGCCTTCGCTCAGCCCGCTTACTTCTTCACCTCCATCGCTGTAGGCGATCCCGAGGATCCCAACACTCAGATCCCCAACTTCGCTCAGTATGACCAGTACCTGGCCACCATCGCCGCGGAAGGCAAGTCCTCCGCTATGGGCGGCTTCAAGATGGACACCTCCGAGTGGAAGGAAGCCCTGGCTCAGTTCAGCGCCATTAAGGATTCCTACTACAAGAATTTCTGCTCCGGCACCACTCCCATCGACGAAGTCAAGGACGAGTTCCTGGCCAAGATGAATGCTGTTGGTCTGCAGGAGTTCATCGCCGACGCTCAGCGCCAGCTCGATGAGTACCTCGCCAATCAGTAATCTGATCTAAGCGATCTCGCCCTGCCGCAAGGCAGGGCGATTTTTTGTCATAAAAAGAGGAGGAACGGTATGCCGTTCCTCCTTGTTGTTTATCGGTCTATCCTTTCAGCGCGACGTACAGGTCGTTTACGTTGGTGCCGGTGGGGCCGGTGACTATCAGGTTTCCGACAGCCTTCAGCGCGTTATAGGCGTCGTGGGAACCAAGCGCGAAAGCGTAGTCCGCTCCGGCTTGCTTAAGGTCCTTAAGCGTGTCCCCGTCCGCGTAGCCGCCCGCCGCGTCGGTGGGGCCGTCGGTGCCGTCCGAGCCAAATGCGAACACCGCCGCGCCGGGTCTGCCGGAAAGGAAGCCAGCGGCGGAAAGCGCCGCTTCCTGGCTGCGGCCGCCCCTGCCGTGGGGGTCGCTCAAGCGCACCACCGTCTCGCCGCCCGCGATAAAGGCAGTTTTGCCTTCGGGAGCGCTCAGGGCGCTTTCGGCCAGGAGCTTCCCGGCGTCCTTAGCTTCGCAGCGCAATTCGCGGCTCAGAATGACGGGGGAGTAGCCCTTTTCCGCGCACGCCCGCGCCGCCGCGTCTATAAGCGAGTTCACGTCGCCTATTATACTGCAGCGGGCGTTGGGGACGCTTTTCGGGGTCTCGTTTGCCAGCAGGCGGCGGATATCTTCGCTTACGGGTATGGAGTAGCCGTCTATCACCCTGAGCGCGTCTTCGCAGGAGGAGGAATCGGCGGCGCAGGGACCGGACGCGATCATGTCCAGCCTGTTGCCTATCACGTCCGAAAGCACCAGACACTCCACATGCGCGGGGTTGCACCACAGGGCGAACCTGCCGCCCTTCACCCGGGACAGGCGCTTGCGCACGGCGTTTATCTCTTCTATGCCGCAGCCGCTCGCCAACAGGCCGTCCGTGAGCCGCTTAAGGTCTTCAAGGGGGATCAGCGGGTCCTCGAACAGACTGCTGCCACCGCCGGAGAGCAGCACGAGCACCGTGTCGGATGGAGAAAGATCCCTTGTCATCTCCAGCGCGGCGCGGGTGGCCCTGACGGTGTTTTCGTCGGGCACGGGATGCCCGGCCTCAAAGCACTCAAAAGGCGGCAGGGGATGGGGGATGTGGCCGTATTTGCTTATCACGATGCCCCGGTCCGGCGGTGTTTTCAGCGTTTCCAGCGCGGCCCGCGCCATGGGGAACGCGGCCTTGCCCACGCTGAGCACCAGCACCCTGCCCGGAAACTCCATGCCTGACAGGGCGTCGGCCGCTTTTTGTCGGGGATGTTCGCGTTTATCGCTTCGCGGACTATGTATTCCGCGTCGGCGCGCAGGTGTGCGTTCATGCGTTTGGCTCCTTATAGTGTGTCACCGCTCTATGAACCAGCGGCCTATGTGGTTGCCTTCCAGTTCGCTTATGCGCTCGTAGAACAGGTATCTTTCCTGGCCGCATACGCGTATGGTGAAGCGGTCGCCCATGCCGCCCGCCTTGGAGGAGTGCAGAAAGCGCACGTCGAGCACCCGGTCGATGTCGTACACCTGGCCGTCGCTCCAGATTATGGCCCGGGGATGCACGAAGCCGTCCTTGTCGAACTCCGCCCGGACGCGTACGTATACCTTGTGCGGATTTGTGTAAGCCATATCATTCTCCCATAAATGCGTTGGGCGGCAGGTAGGGCAGGGCATAGCGGCCGCCCCGGCGGTTCATTTCCGCCAGCTCGATTATAAGCAGATTCACGTTCACGTTCAGCGTGCCCGCGCAGGCGTACAGGTCCATGCCCTGGCCCAGGCACTCCTGCATTTCGTCCGGGTCTATGAGCAGGTGGGCGGCGAACACGTTGGCTTCGTATTCCACGCTGGTCTTCAGGTTGAACAGGTCGTATTCGCACAGCGCGCCCTTTTGCGCCAGGTCAAGGTGCAGGCGCGAATGTCCCAGCTCGTGGGCCAGCACGGCGGCGGTTTCGTGCTCGTCCAGGGAGGCGTTCAGAAATATGAACGGCTGCCCCAGCACCAGGCTGAAGGCGCCCTTCTGCGCCTCGAAATTCCGGTACAGCACGGTCACGCCCGTCCGCTCGGCCAACAGGAAGGGATCCCGGGTGCCGAAACGCCTTACCAGCTTTTCCGCTTCAAGCCGGGCAAGCTCAGTCGTCTTCACTGTCGGCGGCCTCCGGCGCGCTGTTTATGCGCTTTTTCGCGATCCAGTAGGCGTCCTGTATGGCGAGCATCATCTCGTCCATGTCCTTGGAACTCAGGCTGCCCCCCGCGTACAGGCTCTTGATCTGGCCTATCAGCCGGGCGGCTTCCTGCTTGGCGCCTTCGCCGTAGGTCTCGCCCGCCTTGTAGATGAAGTCGCAGTTTTCGTCCATGAGCTCGCCGCTGTCCACGTTCAGCGCGTGGGACAGCGCCTCTATGGTGGCGCGGTGGCGGGGCAGCCTTTCCCCGCTCTCGTAATACGCCAGCGCCCGGCGGCTCAGCCCCGAAAGGCGGCTCAGGTCCTGCTGGCTCAGCCCCCGGCTTTTGCGGATCTTTATAAGCTTGTCTGCGAACTGCATATTCAGCGCTCCTTTTTGCACATTTCTTGGTTTTTGCACACATAGTATAATGCAATTGTTCCCGCGTGTCAAGCGAAATTCTGCACAATTTCCCGAATATTTTTTCAATATGTGCAAAATTGCGCAATCAGCCGCCCGCGCTTCCGAGTGCCATCATTCTTAATACTATCGTGCTTGCATTTAACCTTGCATATGATACAATGTATGCCGAATTTGAAGGAAGGTGCAAAAAATGACTGACGTAACTATAATTTCCGGTTTTCTGGGCGCGGGCAAGACCACGCTTATAAAAAAACTCCTTTCCGAAGTGTTCAAAGGGCAGAAAGTGGTGCTGCTGGAAAACGAATACGGCGAGGTGGGCATAGACGGCGGCTTCATGAAGGACAGCGGCATACAGATCACCGAGCTCAACAGCGGCTGCATCTGCTGCACCCTGGCGGGTGACTTCCAGGACGCCATAAACGAGATAGTTGACAAATTCGCGCCCGACAGGCTGATCATCGAGCCCAGCGGCGTAGGCAAACTCAGCGACATCCGCCGCGTGGTGGAGGAAGTTGCCCGTGAAGGCAGGATCCGCCTGGGCGGCAGCGCCACGGTGGTGGACGCCAACAAGTGCAAAATGTACCTCAAAAACTTCGGCGAGTTCTTCATCGACCAGGTGAAGTGCGCCGAAACGGTGATCTTCTCCCGCTCCCAGCTGGTGAGCGAGGACAAGCTCAAGACCGCCTTCGACATGATCCACGAGCTCAACCCCGACGCGCGCATAATCACCACGCCCTGGAGCGAGATCTCCGGCCAGATAATCTTTGACGCCATCGAGCATCCCACTTCCCTTATCGACGTGGACAGTGTGGTGCCGCCGCACGAGCATCATCACGACGATGACGACGATGACGACGAGCACGAGGAGCACGAGCATCATCATCACCATGACGACGATGACGATGAGCACGAGGAGCACGAGCATCATCACCATCATCATGACGACGATGACGACGACGATGAGCACGAGGAGCACGAGCATCATCACCATCACCACGACGACGATGATGACGACGAT
>JAFWUC010000069.1 GCA_017518705.1 Clostridia bacterium | reverse complement strand
TCCAGCAGCGCCCGCGTTTTCGCCATCGCTTCGGCGGCTGGTCCGGCGTAGTGTTCCACCACTTCACTATTGCAGCCGTTCAAGGCGCCGACCTTTCGTCCGCTGACTTCAAAGCTCTCGGATGCGTCCAGCGTCTCATACCCGCCCAGCAGACTCGAGGGCAGCCGTATGGGGGCAGTGCCCTTTACACAGCACATCTCGGCGCAGCGCAGGCGCATAAGTTCCGCCGCTTTTTCGTCCCCGAACAGCGCCTGTACAGCGTCCGCGTACTCAAAGAAGGCCTCTTTGTCCTCATTAAGCGCTTCGGCAAGGGCTTCGCCCGCGTTTTCCGCCATCTTGGCGTACAGTTTTTCTGTCTCTTCCCGCCAGAGCTCCGCGGCGCCCGCCCAGTCGCCCGCGAGGGACAGTTTTTCAGCGGCTTCGGCAGTCTCAAGATGTTTATAGCAGGTGTGCAGGTTATATGAAACGCTTGTGTCGCTCACGCCCGTAGTTGCCAGCGAGCAGAAATCGGCGTTTCCGCTTTCAGGCCCGCCTTCCTCGATATAGTCTGGGTTTTTGATCCACACGCGCAGGCTGTCCTCGTTGCTCACGCAGAGCTCAGTCCCGGGGCCCGGGTCTTTATCGTCCACATCGTATCCCGGGATCTTGAGCGAAAAATCAAAATATCCGATATACTTGGGATTTTCGGACGTGTAAACGATGTCGTCGAACCCACCTATGGAGCTGCCCGTATCATATTTTATAATCCACGAAAAGTGGGAATCGAACGCTTCTTCCGGATCCAGGACCGCGTATTCCTCTACCGAAGCGTAGTAGCTCGGCGTACGGAACTTCAGAGGTATATCTCCTGTGTTCTTCAGGATATAATCTATCTTTATTGCGTACTCGTAATGATCAATACCGGAACCACTTGATATATATACGTGACCGTCGCTCCATATGGAAAGCAGCAGGGAGGGATGGTGTTCGGGCTCCACCTCCGGGTAGGTCAAGGGGATGTATTCCTCAAATACAGTGTTGCTGTAAACAATTGTCCTTTCGCCATTTTTATCGGTATACCATCCCCAGCTGGCCTGGCTCACTTCCAACAACCCGCTCTCCACATGGCTTTGGGCGACGGTATACCTGTATATGTACGTCACATGTTCGCTCGGCTGCATTTCGATGTGGGTATTGGCAGAAAGAGAACCGGATGGCCCTGTGCAGCTGATGACTTGGGGAGCGTTATAATACCACTCGACAGGACAGTTACCGGTATTTGTCACGGTAAAAGCAACATCCACTTCCGCGCCCTCGTAGCGTTTGCCTTCGCCCGCGTCGTCCGCCCAGGAAGCGCTCACGTTCAGCGACGGGTGCGGGCCCTCGTCGGGGGCGGTGAGGGGGAAGGTTATCTCCACGTACTGGGCCAGATCATCCTGCTTTTCGCCGTTTTTGTCGGTATATGCGGCCCTCAGCGTCCTGCCCGCGTAGAATTGCATGGTTTTGACGTGGAAGTCCTGCTTCACCTTGCCCAGTATGCCGTACTCGAAGGACTGGCCGGGCTCCAGCGTGACGAGGCTGTCTAAAGGCAGCGGACCGGACGGCCCGTTTACGTACACCGCGTCGCCGCCCACGTTGGGCTTGAAAGTGAGGGGGCAGTCGCCCGTGTTGAGCGCGCCCAGCGTGTACTCCACTATCGCGCCGTCATAGCCCTTGCCGATGCCCGCGTCATCCGCCCAGGAACCGCTTGCCACAAAGGCGGGGTGTACTCCGCCGCCTTCCCGGGCTACGTCCCAGGAGCGCGTGATAGCGGGCGACACGCACAGTTCCTTGCCCGTTTCGGGGTCGCAGCCCGCCACCCATACGGTCACGGAGACGGTGCCCAGCTTATCTTCGGTCTCGGTGCCGGGGGTCACGTGCTCCGATGCGGCTCCGTAGCCGAAGACGGGGTGAGCATCCTTGCCCGGCACGAAGTCGGCGAACTCGCCCACGGACGCTTTGCCGCGGCTGTCCTTGGTGCCGTCGGCAAATTCCGCGTAATAAACCAGGTCAAGCGTCACGTTGCCGGAGTTGCTCACCCAAAGGGGCACCGCGCACTCGCCGTCGGGGTCCAGGGGCTGCGTGGGGTCGGCGTCCAGCCAGTGCAGCTTGAGGGCGGGCGTTTTTTCGCCGCTGCCGGTGGCGGGGATGACCTCCGTCCTGGTGTGGGAGGGGTCACGGCGGCAGGTGTAGGTGATCTCGCCGTCTTCGGTCTCGGTGGGCGTTTTGGTCACGGTGCCGTCGTCCCAGTCGTGGCCTAAAGGCGCGTCGTTGCCCGTGAGGGAATGGGCGCCGCAGCGCTCGCACACCCAGTAAAACACGCCGTAGTGTTCGCAGTCCGCGTAGCTGGTATACACCTGTTTGGAGAATTCGTGGCCCAGGGCGGGAAGCGTTTCGGTTTTTCTCGCCCCGCAGGAGCAGGTATATACGGCGTAGCCGTCCTTTGTGCAGGTAGGTTCTACGCGGCTTTTCTCCTTCCAGTTGTGGGTGTGTGGGCTGTCTGCGAGCGCGGAGGGCAGCGCGCCCAGCAGCAGGAGCAGGGAAAGCAGTAAGGCTGCAACACGTTTGACCGTCATTTTGTGTCTCCTCCCTTTAAGGTAGTGCGGGTCAGGCATGCGCGCCGGGGACCGTATCGCGCGTTTTCGCCCCGAAGCGTCCGATGCTTTATACGTTTAGGAAAGGCCGTGTGTCAAAACCGCGGGGCCGGCGCCTGCCGGGCGGTTTTTGTGTTTTGTAACGTTTTTATTATAGCATACGCGCAGACGATTGTCACGCCGAACTATGGCGTAAAGCCCAACTTCTACTCCGTTATCAGCTCGCACATGAACGTGACCTTCACGTCCACATCGTTTGGTGACAGCGTCAGGCAGAACCCGTCCTGCGATAAACGGGAATCCGAAGCGGATATGACCCCGAACGTACTGTCGTTCAGCCGCTGCCATTTCCACTGCAGGTATGCGCCGGCCCCGAAAGCCGATCGCAGCGCCGTTATATCCGTTATACGCCGTGAGCCGTGGTATATGACCGCCGTCAATACCGTGGACACAGCGTTGTTTTTGAATACCGTGCCTCGGGAAGAATCTATCCTGAGCACAGTGGCATCCATGCCGCTGGCGCCGGTAAGGCATGTGGAATCGCTCTCATCCCCACTCCCGTCGGCATAAGTCGTGACAGTCTTCTGCCACATGTACATGCCGTCCTCCCAGGCCGGCGCGGTAGCCGACCAACCGCTTGAAGGCGCTGTCGCTGACGAAGAGGATAACGCGTACAGCACGGTCACGGAAGCGACCGAAGTCTGTTTTAATTCATTTATGTCGTCGTTTATCGCCTGTACCCTCAGGTTGATGCCCCTGTTGGAGGACAGGTCCAGCTGCTCACCGAAGTTGGCGGCAACGTGGGACGTGGTTATAGCGCCCGCCTTTATGCTGCTGCCCTCTATGGTGTTCGCCGCTATCCTGTCGCCGGTTATGCTTCCTGCCAGGATCTCATTGGCAGTAATAGTGGCCGCGGCTATCTGCTCGGCTGTTACCGAACGTGCCACCAGCACTGTGCCTGACAACTGCTG
>JAFWUC010000068.1 GCA_017518705.1 Clostridia bacterium | reverse complement strand
TAAGCCTTCACAGTACCGAAACGCACTGTCACCTATGTCCGTCACGCTTTCAGGTATCGATATAGATTCAAGACTGTCGCAGCCGAGAAACGCGCTTTCGTTTATTACAGTAACACTGTTTGGTATCGTTACAGATTCAAGGCTTTCGCATTCAGAAAACGCTCTCTCTCCTATATCTGTTACACTATCCGGTATATTCACGGAAATCAGACTATAGCAGCTCCAAAACGCCCAGTCACCTATAACCGTCACACTATCAGGTATAGTCACGGAAGTAAGCTCATAATAACAGGAAATGGCGTCTTTACCTATTCCGGTCACTGTATACCCGTCAAGCTGTGATGGTATCTCCAGTACATCAACTTGTCTATCATTGTAGTACGTTATCTCCGCCGTGCAGTCGGGAAGCACGATGTATTCCCAGTCTCCGCTTATTTCTGCTGGGGTGCGGGGCGTGTAATCACAATCCCATGCGTCTTCTGCCGATGCGTGAAAGGCGAAAAGAAATATCAGCACCGCGAGCGCGGCAGACAGGTTTTTCACGGGCATTTCCTCCTTTCGCGGGGTGAACGGCGGCACGGGGAACGGGTCCTGCTGTATCTTCCGGTCCAGCAGGGAGCAGGTCTACAGCCCCGCCCGGGAGAGTTCCTCGCACAGCGCGGAATAGAACGCGTATATCTTCTCGCGTTTTTTGCCGCGGACCATAAAGTCCACTATCTCCGTGTGGGACACCGAATCATCCAGACAGTCTCCGCGGTACTGCCCGAATATGGCCGACTCCCTGGGGACCAGGCCGTCCGTGACGCGGTCTTTTTCCATAAAGCGCGAGAACGCGTAGGGTATCGCCATAACGAAATCGGCCTTTTTTTCCTTTGGCCTGAACGCCGTGGAAAAGCTCTGGCACAGTATGCCGTCGCCCAGATTGAGCGTTTCTGTCTCCAGACTGTCGATCCGTTTGAGTTCTTCGCACGCGGTGAAGCTGTCGGGCTGCTTATCTCCCAATATCCGATAGACGGTATTAACCCAGAAGGCGGTGTATTTGACGGCGAATTTGGGAAAACGCAGTATGAACGAGGCGATCGGCGAACCGTGGTGGGGCGTGCACAGGGTGGTCAGCGACGCCACGTGAGGCGCCATGCCCAGTTCCCGTATCATGTATTTGGCGTCCAGTCCGCCCTTGGAATGTGCGATGATATTCACCTTGTCCGTCCCGTTTTCCTTAAGCACAGCCGTTATCTCGTCCTTAAGCTGCGCCGCGTTGGTCTTTACGGAACCGAAGGCGTCCGCACCGCTTTTGTATACGGTATAACCCCGGTCGATCAGCATTTGGTCGATCCTACCCCAGGACTTCATAAAAAACATGTCCCTCATGGCAAGACCGTGTACAAGTATTATCGGAAAGCGGGTCTTCATATTCACCTCGCGTTATCGCCTGCGCGCTGAGTCACTTCATCTGAAGCAGCGCTTCCGCCGCCTGTTCCGCCGCCGGCAGGTCGGGGTGCCCGGTCAGCTTTTCCACGGCGCGGAAGGGGCGCAGGGGCGCCTTCGTAAGTATCCTGAGCGCGCCGCCCGGCAGTATCCGCGCGCCCGGGCGGCAGGCGGGGCACACGCAGCCCTCCAGCGGCAGCCAGCCCAGGGGCGTCTCCTCCGAAGTCTTCCCGCAGATGCCGCAGCTGGAAAAGTCCGGCAGCATGCCGAGTATCCGGCTTAATTTGACCGTGAACATGAAGTCCACCTGCCTGATGTCCAGCCCTGAATAGCTCAGGTAAGAAAGCGCGTCCAGTGCCAGACGCAGTATGTCCCCCTGGGGCGCGTCCTGCAAAGTCACCTTTTCCAGGGTCCTCAGCCACGCGGCGCCCGCGGTCAGGCGGTCCATGTCCTCGCGTAGGGGCAAAAACGCCTCCGTGGGGCGGAAGGCGGTGACGGACACGTGGCCGCCCGCGCGGTAAAGCTGCGCCTGGCCCGCCATGAAGGGCTCCGAGGCGCTGATGAGCTCGCTTTTGGGGCGGCGGCAGCCGCGCACCACCGCGTCCACCCGGCCCAGTTCGTCCGTGAGCAGGGTGACCATGCGGTCGTAGTCTTTGTAATTTGCCCGCCTTAATACCAGGCAGTTGACGGAAATGTTTCGGTCCATTTGAGCGGTTGGTCGTTGGTCAGTGGTCATTGGTCGGGGGTCATTGGTCGTTGGTCATTGGTCGTCGCCATAGGGCGACAAAGTTGCTTCGCTTCCGCAAACGGACTGCTGAGCGCGCTTAACGCGGCTTTTTGCCGCGTCATCGCGAAGACGCGAATAAAGTGAGCGGCGACGTGGCGATCCGTTCCTTTTTTACTATGGGAGTACGGATTGCCGCGACCCGCTGCACGGGTCTCGCAATGACGCACCGATTGGCATTTTCAACCGTTCTGCTCTAATTCGCAGGGGCGGCATATACGCTCCGCGGAATAAAAATCACGGAGCGCAGCTTGCCGCGCGGGAGGGATTTTTATTTCCTTGAGGGATTTCCGCTCGGAAATGCCGCAGCATTTCAGGAAATCCCGTTCCTTAATTGTTTCGGGCGTTTACCAAACGCCGGAAACGATCATTTGAATGAAATGGATCTCCGATTCATTTCATTCAAGGTTATACCCCAGGGTCTTCAGGTCGTCCTTGCGGTCGCGCCAGTTTTCGCGCACCTTCACCCAGAGCTTAAGGTCCACCTTTTTGCCCAGCAGCTTTTCCATGTCCAGACGGGCGTCGCGGCCTATCTTGCCTATCATGGCGCCCTGTTTGCCGATTATCACGCTCTTGTGGGAGGCCTTTTCGCAGTACACGGTGGCGTGGATCTCGTACATGTTGTCGGAGACCTTTTCCATTTTGAGCATCTCCACGCCTATGCCGTGAGGGATCTCGTCCTTTAGGTTCCTCAGCGCCTTTTCGCGGATGATCTCCGCGCACATCACCCTTTCGGGACGGTCGGTGATCATGTCCTCGGGGAAATACTTGGGTCCCTCGGGCATATAGGACACGATGAGCCGCTTAAGCGTCTCCATGTTGTTGCCCTTAAGCGCGGACACGCTGACCACCTGGTCGAATTTGCTCACGTCCAGTTCGCCCAGCACGGGCATCAGCTTTTCGGGGGAGGCGATGTCGGTCTTGTTTATCACCAGTATCTTGGGACATTTTTCCCTGCCCAGCTGCTCCATGACCTCCTTGTCGCCCTTGCCGATGAACGTGGCGTCCACCACGCACAGGATCAGGTCCACGCCCTCCTTGGCGCTTTCGGCGGCCTGCACCATGAACTCGCCCAGGCGCGTCCGCGGGGTGTGCAGACCGGGGGTGTCCACGAACACAACCTGGTAGCCGTCGCCGGACATGATGCCCAGCGCCTTGTCGCGGGTGGTCTGCGCCTTGTCGGACACGATGAACACCTTTTCGCCCACCAGGCGGTTGATTATGCTGCTTTTGCCCACGTTGGGGCGGCCCATCACGGCCGCAAAGCCGGAACGGAAGGGATCGGACATGGTTTTTACCTCCAAATGAATGTGGTCGAATTTAGCTGTCAGTTACTCATCCCCCATGACCCGCTTTTCCTTTTCCCGCATCGCGCGTTTGTCGCCGTCGGTCATGTGGTCGTAGCCCATAAGGTGCATAAGCGAGTGCACGCACAGGTAGCACACCTCCCTTGTCAGGCTGTGACCGTACTCCTCCGCCTGCTCCCGCGCGCGGGAGACGTTGAGCACTATGTCACCCAGAAACGGCGCGTCATAGGCGGGATCGTAGGCGGAAGCAAGCAGTTCCGGCGCGTCCAAAGCGGTCTTTTGCGGGGTGAAGGGCACCAGGGGGAAGGACAGCACGTCCGTCTCCCGGTCGGTAGCGCGAAACTCCCGGTTCAGCCGGCGGATCTCCTGCCCGTCCACCGCGGACAGGCACGCCGCCGCGCGGGGCACGCGGTTAAGCTCCAGCGCCCGGGCGAGATACGCTTTTATCTGGTTTTCGCACCCCTCGGGCAGCAGCCCCGCGGGGTCGTTGAGGTCAAGGATGATTTCTGACATAGCTTTTTATTCGTTTGCGGCGTTTCCGCCGCGTCGTTGGTCGTTGGTCATTGGTCATTGGTCGTCGCCATATGGCGACAAAGTTGCTTCGCTTCCGCAAACGGACTGTCAGGCACGCTTAACGCGGCTTTTTACCGCGTCATTGCGAGACCCGCAAAGCGGGTCGTGGCAATCCGTTCCTGTATTATATGGATACGGAGGCTCGCAATGACGCGGAAGGACAGTCGGCTGCGGTGTCATAAACCGTTTGCGCAAGCGGACAAACTGTGTCAAGCGTCAGCGCAGACGACCATTGACCAATGACCAATGACGTTCGCGCCTGCGCGAACATCTGACAGCTAAAAGCTAAAAGTTGACAGCTTTCCCCGTCTAATTCATTTTAGTCACTTTAGCTATGCGGTCGCACACCGCGTCCGTTGCGTGCCCCGTCTCGCAGGAACCCAGCTTTTCGTGGTGGGCGCGGCAGGCGTTTTCGTATTCGGTCTGATCGAAGGAAGCGATGTTGCGCTTAAGCTCCTCCATGTTTTCCGCCAGGGGATAGGGCCAGGAATGGATGTCGGAATAGAACTCGTATTTTTTCAGGTATTCCTTAAGGTCGGTGCAGTACAGGAAGGTGGGGGTGAAGGTGAGCGACGCGTCCCAGATGCAGGAGGAATAGTCCGTGATCAGGCAGCCGCACACCAGCAGCAGCTCCTGCATGTCGGGGTACAGGGTCAGGTCCAGCGCGCCCTCGGCGGCTTTGGTCTGGTCCAGGTACATGGTCACGTGGTGGGAACGGTAGCCCATCACCCACTCGCCGCCGAAGCGCTCGGAAAGCGCCTTCACGGTCTGCTCATAGTTCGGCATGTTGTAGTGCACCACCCAGTCCTTCTGCCAGGTGGGGGCGTACAGGCACAGCTTCTGCCCGGGTTTCAGGCCGATCTTCGCCCTGATCCCGTCTATCTTCTCCTGAGACGGGGGGTTCAGGAGGATGTCGTTCCGGGGCATGCCCACTTCCATGACCTCGCCCTTGAAGTTCATGCTGCCGCGGATGGTCTCCTCCGTAAACGCGCGGGAGGAGGACATGTACAGCTTTATGCCCGCGCGGCGGATCTTGTCGAAGAACTTCTGCTGGATCTTCTTGTAGGAGCCGCCCCCGTGCCAGGTGTTGATTATCAGCGTGCCCCTCCTGCGGGGAAGGGTGGGCTTGAACAGCGTGTTGGTCACGATCACCCGGCTGGTCAGCGCGTAAACGTAATACCTGAAGTTGGAGGAGCCGATCACCTTCACGCCCTCCTCCTTTTCCAGGTCCGGGAACCGTTCCGGGTGGCGGAAGGACCAGAGGATCTCCAGCCTGTCGCCGTAGCGGCGCTTAAGCTCCCGGCTTATGTACTTGGGATTGCAGGCGTACTGCTTTTCCATGAAGGCGGTGAACAGCACGCGGTTCTGCTTTATCGGCAGCAGTTTAAGCGGCTGCAGAAGCAGCCGTATCAGCAGGGATTCGATTATGCGGTACAGGGTCTTGAAATAGCGGTAGGCTGGTGACATAGCGGTATCCTCTGTGTGTATTTTTTGGAGCTTTTAGCTGTTAGCTTTTAGCTTTTAGAGCGGCTGCGCCGCGGCGTTGGTCGTTGGTCATTGGTCGTTCGCTTCGCGAACAAAATTACTGCGGCCGGTGCAAACGGCTGATGACACCGCGGCCGACTGACTTTATGCGTCATTGCGAGACCCACGCAGTGGGTCGTGGCGATCCGTCCTTTAATTTGACGGGGTTACGGATTGCCACGGCATTCCGCTGTCGCGGAAGCCTCGCAATGACGCACCCATCCACCGACCAACGACCAATGACCAATGACGTTCGCGCGTGCGCGAACAACGGACCCCTACTCCCCTTCTATCTCCTTGATCACGCATTCGCTGCCGCGGAGGAGGTAGGTCTCGCCCGAACCGCAGAAGGGGCAGGTGCGCCCGTATTTCACGGTCCCGTACTCCTTTTCGCAGGCGGTGCAGTAAGTCACGGCTTCCAGCACTTCCGTTTCCAGCCGGCAGCCGTCCATGAGCGGGCTCTTTTGGCAGTACCACTCCCAGCAGTCCGCCAGAAGGTCGTTGATGACGCCGCTCACCTCGCCCACGCTGAGTTTGACGCGGCTTAAGCGGGACATGCCGTTTTCCGCGGCGATGTCCGATACGGACTGTATCACGTGTTTTACTATTCCGAGTTCGTGCATAAACTGTTTGGCTTTCAGCTTTCAGCTGTTAGAGGCAACGCAAGGCGTTGCCGTCAATGGTCATTGGTCGTTGGTCTATGGTCGGCGGTCATTGGTCGTTCGCTTCGCGAACAAAATCACCTCGGCTGACGCAAACGGTTTACAACACCGCGGCTAACTGTCCATATGCGTCATCGCGAAGACGCGAACATAGTGAGCGGCTGTGGCGAAGCCTAATGGCCTCTCGCGACCCATGTGGCGTTCGCGGCTCTAACAGCCCACCGGGCTGTTATTCACTACCGCTCACGGTTCTGAAGTCCACTGGACTGTCATTCACTACCGCTGCGAGCCGTTCTTTATTTTATGGGGTTACGGATTGCCACGACCCACTGTGTGGGTCTCGCAATGACGCCTCATAGTATTCCAACCGTTCTGCTCTTATCCGCAGGGGCGGCTTTGCCGGACCGAGGATGCTTTTTTACGAAGGACAGTTTACCGTCCGAGAGTAAAAAAGCTTTCCCTGCGGAATTTTCGCCCGGAAATGCCGAAGCATTTCAGAAAATTCCGAATACTTTTCCGCCGCGTTTTTATCAAAAACGGGGCGGAAATCCCGTCCTTTAATTGTTCCGGGTGTTTGACAAACACCCGGAACAATTATGATTGATCGAAATGCATCCTTGACGCATTTCGATCAAAGTTTTTACGGTAGCCGTATAAGGTATATTGCGCCGCCGGAAGTGATGACGGCGGTCTTGTCGGTGGTGATGCCGATCACGTCGTTCACCTGCATGGGAAGCAGGTAGGTCACCACGTCGCCGGTGCCCAGCGTGGTCACCGCCAGGCGCTCGCGGCTGATGCCGTACACGGTCTGGTCCTTGACCAGCAGGCGCCGGCACTCCACGGGCATGTGCAGCAGGTATTCGTTTCCGGCGAAGATCGCCCTGGCGTCCTTGACCGCCCCCGTCTGGGAGGAGGGGCAGAACAGCAGCGTGGGCTCCTCGTTTTCGTCCGCCGCCTCGAGATAGTAGCCGTACAGGTTCACGCGGGCGCTCTTGGTCTCGTTGCCGGTATAGTCGTACATGGCCATATAGTGGGTGCCCACGGCGAGGATGCTGTTGGAGCGGAAGATGACCCGGTAGATCAGCTGCTCCATGTCGTTTATCTGGCCCGTCTCGCGGCGCCCGGGCTTGTAGGTGGATATGCGGCACACGGGCTCGCTGCCCGTTGAGTCCAGGGTCATGATCCAGAAGATCTCGCGCCCCTCGAAGAAGCCGCAGTCCATCACCAGCACTTCGTCAAAGTCCGTGAGCGTGTCCACGGTGTTGCCGTAGCGGTCGGTAAGCACCACCTGGGAGGAGTGCTCCGGGCCGATCACCGCCGCGGAGTACACGTCGCCCATCACGGCGTAGGATACGTCCTGGCTCAGCTGGATGTTGCCCAGGGGCACGCCGGTGTTTATGTCTATCGTGGTCAGGCGGGTGCCGCTCCACACCGCGAGCCCGCTTTTGTTCACCGAGAAATTGGACGCCGCGTCCACGCCCGCGTTCCACACGAACTTGCCCTTCGTGTTCACGCAGTGGAGCGAACCGCCCTCGAGATAATACACGTGATCCCCCTGCACCTGCACGTCGCTCAGGCTGGACGCGTTAAGGCGTATGGCGCTCCTGAGCGGCACGGACTGGCCGTTTCTCGCCAGAAGCGCGGCGAAAAACGCCGCCAGGCAGATGAGTATGCTTACCAGCAGCGCGTGGGAGCGGTTTATGCCCCGGGAAAGCTCCATGGGGAAATCTCCTTCAGAAAAAAGTTTACCCTTTATTATACCGCAAAAAAAGCGTATGTTCAAGGTCTATTTGATTTTGCGGGAGGGATGGGGTATAATAGCCGGAGAGGCAGCGCAACGCGCTGCCGTCACGGGTCGGCTGACCCGCCGACCGTCCGTGGTCATTGGTCATTGGTCGTTCGCTTCGCGAACAAAGTTTGTCCGCTGGCGCAAACGACTTATGACACTGTTGCTAACTGTCCGTCCGCGTCATTGCGAGGAAAGCCCGCAGGGCTTGACGTGGCAATCCGTATCCCCGCAGGCAAGCGCGGCGCGAAGGAATAAAGGGTCATTGCGGCGACGCGCTGCCGTCACGGGTCGGCTGACCCGCCGACCGTCCGTGGTCATTGGTCATTGGTCGTTCTCTTTGCGAACAAAGTTTGTCCGCTGGCGCAAACGGCTGACGACACCGTTGCTAACTGTCCGTCCGCGGAAGCGAAGCAACTTTGTCGCAATGACCATTGCGACGACCAATGACCAATGACCATTGACCATCGACCAATGACGGCGGCTTTGCCGCCATAACATCCAGCCATGAAAAAACACAAACTCTCCCGCATCATCATACTGATCCTGCTGATCGCCTTCACATCGCTGACGCTGTATTCCGTGGTCAGCGCGCGCACGCTGCGCCTTAAATACGGCACCGTGCCCTTCAAAGGCACGGGCATGTTCAAGGTCGCGTACATAAGCGACCTAAACATCTCCTCCGCCTGGGGGGCGGACCGGGCGTTCTGCATGATCAGGCGCGTGTGCCGCGAAGGCGCGGACGTGCTTATGTTAAACGGCATCTCCGCGCCCTCCCTCGCGGACGAGATCGCGCTGATAACGGGCATTTACACCCGGAAAGAGCTGGACGAAAAGCTTTCCAAAGCCCGCCTGCGCTTAAGCGAGCGGCTTAAGGAGCTGGACCTGCCGGGCGGCATATACGCCACGCTCTCCGAACGCGAGCCCGCGCCCGCGAGCGAAGAGATGGATGGTCCTGTCACCTACCTGGGCGGCTACGCCCGCGCCACCGTGCGGGGCGGCACGCTCAACATATTCGGCTTTTCGCCCCAGATGGCGGCGTCCACCAACTCCCTGAGGCTGGGCAACACGGGCAGCGGACCCATGCTGGTGATGTTCTCCTCGCCCTCATACTACAACCAGGCGGCGATCGCGGCGAACGACCGCGGCGGCGGGCAGAGCAATTACTTTTTCCTGTCCGGCGGCACATTTGACGGCCAGATAAAGCTGGCGGGCGAGCCGCTGCTGGACCGGACGGAGCTCAAAAAGCTGTACGAGAGCACGGACAAATACGGGATCTATTCCGACAAAAGCGGCTACAGGATGCTCCTGAGCCCCGGAGCCGGCACCCGCTACCTGCCCCTGCGCCTGGGCACGGAAAGCTCGGCGTACCTGATGACGGTGGGGGAGTAGGGGAGCTGTCAGCTGTTAGCTGTGAGCTGTCAGAGCGGCTTCGCCGCGTCGTCAGCTGATGGTCATTGGTCGTTGGTCATTGGTCAAAAGTCGTCTTCGCTTACGCTTGACAAAGTTTGTCCGCTGACGCAACCAGACTGTCCTGCGCGCTTAATGCGGCGTTTCGTGATCCGCTTCCGCAGAAGCGTCATCGCGAGGCTTCCGCAACAGCGGAATGCCGTGGCGATCCGTACCCAGTCATAAAAAGAACGGATTGCCACGCCGACGAAGTCGGCTCGCAATGACGCATAAACCATATTGCGTACCGAAAACCGTACTATTTCCGTTCTGCGCTTATCCGCAGGACCGGCTTTGCCGGGCTGAGGAATAAAAATCACGGAGCGCAGCCTGCCGCGCGGGAGGGATTTTTATTTCCTTGCGGTTTTTGCGCTCGGAAAATCCGCAGATTTTCAGCAAAAAGCGTTCCCTCTTTCCGCCGCGTTTTTATCAAAAACGGGGCGGAAATCTCTGATTGAAATGAATCCCCGATTCATTTCAATCAATATGTACACAAGTTTTCCACAGGACATACTATACAAATCCTCCCGAATATGCTATAATTATCAGTATAATCCACAACATACACGTGCAAAAGGGGCGTTGGGGAAAAAATGGACATAAACCGGGCGCGGCACTGCTGGGAAAGCATGCAGATGGCCCTTCGGGAACAGCTGGGCGAAGCCAAATATTACTGGTTCAAGAATCTCACGGTGTATTCCGCTGAGAAGAGCCTGCTCATATTCACCCATCCCGACCAGTTCACCGCCCAGCACGTGCAGAAGATATACGGGCAGACGCTGCTTCTGTCCGCCACGGCGTATTTCGGCATGGAGTTCGATGACGTGGCGGTGGTCACCCCCTCAGAGGCGGAGATAATCATCACCAAGGTCAGGGAAAACAACCTTAACCCCCACTACACCTTCGAAAACTTCATCGTGGGCGCCTCCAACCGCCTGGCATACGCCGCCGCGCTGGCAGTGAGCGAAAACCCGGGCAAGGAGTACAACCCCCTGTTCATATACGGCGGCGCGGGGCTGGGCAAGACCCACCTGATCACCGCCATCGCCAACTCCATCCGCAACAACCTGCCCGACTGCGTGATCGAGTTCTCCAACAGCGAAAAGTTCACCAACGAAGTGGTGGACGCCATCCGCGAAAAGCGCACCGGGGAGTTCAAAGCGCGCATGCGCCGGGTGGACGTGCTGTTCGTGGACGACGTGCAGTTCCTGGCCAACCGCGTGGCCACCCAGGTGGAGTTTTTCAACACCTTCAACGAGCTCTACCTCGCCGAAAAGCAGATAGTTATCACCTCCGACCGTCCGCCGGACGAGATCTCCGCCCTGGAGGAGCGCATGCGCTCCCGCTTCAAAAGCGGCGTGGTGGCGGACATTTCCCGCCCGGACTTCGAGACCCGGCTCGCCATCCTCTCCTTAAAGTGCCAGAACGCCAACATCCCCTGCGAGATGGAGGCGCTGAACCTGATCGCCGAAAGGGTGGACAGCAACATCAGGGAGCTGGAGGGCGCGCTGAGCAACTGCCAGCTGCTGGCGAGCGTGGAAAAATCGCCCCTGATAACCGTGTCCATAGCCAAACAGGCAATAAAGGACTTCGCCCACGAGCACACCGGCGCGCCCATCTCCGCCCGCAGGATAATCGACGAAGTGGCGGCGTATTTCGGCGTAAGGAGCTCTGACATACTCTCCGGCAAGCGCTCCCGCGAGGTCACCGTGCCCCGCCAGATGGCGATCTACTTGAGCCGCGAGATCTGCTACCTGTCCACCACCCGCCTGGGCGAGGAGTTCGGGCGCGACCACACCACGGTCATGCACTCGCTCAAAAAGGCGGAAGAGATGATACGCGACAGCCGCGACTTCAGCCAGGCGGCGGAAGAGCTAAAGCAAAGATTGAAATAAATCAGGGATTTATTTCAATCTGATGATTGTTTCAGGCGTTTGGTAAACGCCCGAAACAATTAAGGAACGGGATTTCCTGAAACCCTGCGGGGTTTCCGAGCGTAAATCCCGCAAGGAAATAAAAATCCCTCCCGCGCGGCAGGCTGCGCTCCGTGATTTTTATTCCTCGAACCGGCGCAGCCGGTCCTGCGGATAAGAGCAGTACGGAAATAGTACGGTTTTCGGTACGCAATACGTTTTATGCGTCATTGCGAGGAAAGCCCGCAGGGCTTGACGTGGCAATCCGTATCCCATCAAAATAAAGGACGAATCACGAAACGCCGCATTAAGCGCGCAGGACAGTCCAGTCGCGTCAGCGGACAAACTTTGTCAAGCGTAAGCGCAGACGACTTTTGACCAACGACCAATGACCAACGACGCGCCGCAGGCGCTTCTAACAGCTAAAAGCTAACAGCTATAACTCCACACCCTGTCCCCGCTTATCCACAGACGTTTTCCACGCGCAAAAGTCAACGTTCCTCGGCGCTTTTCGGGTTTTCCACATGATCCGGCGGCTCTAATACTACGACGATAATTATTATATTGAATAATAATACCAACAACACTGAGCCGCATGCCCGTCAGGCGGAAGAAACGCAGGCGAGGAAGCGAAAGAACGAAAGAACGAAAGAAC
>JAFWUC010000067.1 GCA_017518705.1 Clostridia bacterium | reverse complement strand
GTCGGCGGTGATGAAGGGCAGGTTCACGTTGCTGGTCATCACGCCGGACAGCTCGATCTTGGCCTTCTCGGCGGCTTCCTTCAGGCGCTGCATGGCCATGCGGTCCTTGCGCAGGTCGATGCCGTTCTCGCGCTGGAACTCGGAAGCGATATACTCGATGATGCGGTTGTCGAAGTCGTCGCCGCCCAGGCGGTTGTTGCCCGCGGTAGCCAGCACTTCGAACACGCCGTCGCCGACTTCCATAAGGCTCACGTCGAAGGTACCGCCGCCCAGGTCGTACACCAGTATCTTGTGGGCTTCGCCCTTGTCAAGGCCGTAAGCCAGCGCCGCGGCGGTAGGCTCGTTGATGATGCGCTTTACTTCCAGGCCCGCGATCCTGCCCGCGTCCTTGGTGGCATGGCGCTGGGCGTCGGAGAAGTAGGCGGGCACGGTGATGACCGCTTCGGTCACCGCGCTGCCCAGGTACGCTTCCGCGTCGTCCTTGAGCTTCTTAAGGATCATAGCGCTGATCTCCGGGGGCGTATAGTTTTTGCCGTCGATGGAGATGCGCCTGTCGCTGCCCATATCCCTCTTGATGGAAATGACCGTTCTGTCGGGGTTGGTGACCGCCTGGCGCTTGGCCACCTGGCCCACCAGACGCTCGCCGTTCTTAGCGAACGCCACTACGGAAGGAGTAGTCCTGGCGCCTTCCGCGTTGGCTATGACTGTAGGCTCGCCGCCTTCCATGACTGCCACACAGCTGTTGGTAGTACCCAAATCGATACCTATAATCTTTGACATAATCTATTTCCTCCTGTTATTTGTCCGAATTATCCTGTTTATTCTTCACCGCTGAACACTTTTACCATCGCGTAGCGGATGATCTTGTCCTTGACCCGGTAGCCTTTCTGGAAGACCTCGCTTATCACGTTCTCTTCGCCGCCTTTTTCACGCATCACCGCGTTGTGCAGTTCCGGGTCGAACTGCTCGCCCAGTGCGGGGACCTCGCTGAGCCCCAGCTTTCCAAGGGAATCGGTGAGCTGTTTGAGGGTCATCTTCACACCTTCGTACACGCCCCTGGTCTCGCCCTGGTTTTCCGCGTGTTTGAGCGCCAGCTCCAGGTTGTCTATCGCGGGCAGGCAGGCGAATATCGTCTCCCTTACCCCGTCTTCGTACGCCTCGGCCCTCACGGACGCGTTGCGCTTTTTGTAGTTCTGGAATTCCGCCTGGGAGCGCAGCAGACTGTCTTTGTAGCTGTCCCGCTCCTCCACGGTCTTTTTGAGCGCTGCCGCCCATTCTTCCTGAGTGGGCGTTTCGGTGTCACTGTCTTCGCGTTCTGGCTGCTGTGCGGTTTCCTGCTTTGCTTCCGTTTTTGCCGTTTCCGGCTGGGCTTCGGCAGGTTCCCGCTCCTCGGGTCCCTGTATTTCGATCTTCTGCGTTTCGGGTGCCTGCTGAGTTTCCCCGGTCGTTTGCGGGTCATTGGCCGCAGCCGCCCGCTGCTTTTCTTCCATCAGTTTTTTCACCTTTTTCCGTTTATACTTCATTGTTCTCCCCGGAAAGCATATTGCTTATCACGCCGCCCATGTACTGCATGATGGTCACCACACGGTGATAATCCATGCGCGTGGGCCCTATGATGCCCAGCGTGCCGCGGCCGTGCTGGCCCACCCGGTAGGTGGCGGTCACCAGCGAGCAGTCCTTGAGCTGCTCCAGCTCGTTTTCCGTGCCTATGCGGATGGAGATCTCCATGCCGCCGCTCTTTTTCAGCAGCCCCGCCAGCCGGTCCTTGCTTTCGAACACGCTTAAGAAGTTCTTCGCCTTCTGTATGTCCGAATACTCGGGATAGTTCAGCAGCTTGGTGGTACCGCCGATCACCACGTCTTCCGGCGCGTCCTCGGTCAGCTTTTCCTCCATGACCTTCATGACGCCGCCCAGCAGCCTGCGGTTGATGGACAGGTTCCTGAACACGCCCGCGAATATCTGTCTGACCTCGCTTAAGCTGTGACCGCTTAGCTCGTTTGTGAGCATCTCGCTCAAGCGGTACAGGTTGTCGGCGGACATGTCGCTGGGCACGCTGATCAGCGCATCCTTTATGATGCCCGCGCCCGTTACAACTATCATCAGCGCGGTCCCTTCGTCCACCGGCACCAGCTGCACCCTGCGGATGCGCAGCGTCTGTATGCGGGGCGCCACTATCACGCTGGTGTACTGGGTCTCGTCCGCCAGGATATCCGCGGCGGCGCGGATCACGTCCTCCACCTGACCCGCCCTGCGGGAGATGTAGTCGTTTATGCGCAGCTTTTCCGCATCGGACAGTTCCCCGCCCTTGAGCAGGCTGTCCACATACAGGCGGTACGCCTTGTCGGAAGGCACACGCCCCGCGGAAGTATGGGGCTGCGCGAGGTAACCCAGCTCCTCCAGATCACTCATCTCGTTGCGGATGGTGGCGGGAGAAAAGCCCACTCCCTGCTTGCGGGAGATGGTGCGTGAGCCCACGGGCATGGCGGTCAGAATATAATCGTCGATTATGGCCCTGAGTATCATGAATTTTCTTTCGTCAAGCACCTTGAAACCGCCTCCTTTCGCATGTTCCCGTGTCTCTGTCAGTGTCCGTTAGCACTCACACCAGTCGAGTGCTAATCACTGTGCATACTTTAGCACTCTCAGGGGGTGTTTGTCAATACCCATGCCCCGATTTATTTGTTAAATAATGGAAAAGGGCATTTTGGCGCGCCCCGCGCCAGTTTTCGGTGCGGTTTCGCCGGCATATGCGCGCCGAAACGCCCGGAAGCGGCACAAAAAAAAAACGGAGGGTCAGCATCCCCTCCGCTTTATATATCCGTGTGTTCCCTTAAGCGTCGACCAGCAGCATTTCCATGCACAGCTGCACCAGCTCTTCGCTCAAAGACCCGATCTGTCCGGCGATTATGTTGCCCTCCGCGTCGATAAGCACCGTCACGGGTATGGAGCCGATGCCGTAGGTCATCAGGCTGCTGCTCGGCGTATCCATGTACACCGGGAAAGTGTAGCCGTTCTCCGTCAGGAATTCTTCAACGTCCGCTTTATCCTCGTCAACGCTCACAAAGGCGAAGGTGATCTCCTCCCCGTACTTCTCGAAAGCCTGCTGGAAGAAGGGCAGCTCGTTTCGGCAGGGCGGGCACCAGGTGGCCCATATGTTAAGCAGTAGAGGCTTGCCGAGCAGGTCGCTGAAAAGTATCTCCTCCCCATCCCAATCAGTCAGCGGGAAGTCGGGCGCGGCGACAGGCTCTTCCGGGGCGGCCTCCGCCTCTTCGGCAAAAGCGCACGCGCTCAGCAAAAGCGCCAGCGCCAGGAACAGCGCGCATAGTTTTTTCATAAGGAACTCCTTTATCTGTTTGCTGACAAGAGTATAGCATCCCGCCGGCTCAATGTCAAACTTGCAAAACGCCCGCCGCTTATGCTACAATTATCATATCAACCGCGGAGGTGAAAGCATGTACGATTTTCGTCTGGTCAGCTCCCTTACAAAAGTGTTTCCCAACGTCGATCCCGCGCCGCTCAACCATGCCCCGGAAGGCTTGATCGGCGAGGAAGTGTCCCTGCAGGCGGCTTTCCGCGCCCGGGACGAAGGCTTCGCCCGCGCATACGCGGAAATAGAGCTCGAAAGCCCCGTAAAGGAATACATCCGCATGTACCGGGTCAGGTACGTGCCGGTGACGTTCGCCTGCCCGCCCGACGCGGACGACGATTATCTGAGCAAAAAGCCCGGGCTGTATCCCGACCTGCTCGAGCCCGCGGAAAACTGCTGCCTGAGGATATACTCAGGCCACTGGGAGAGCGTGTTTCTGGCCATTGCGCCGCCGGACAGCCTGCCCGCCGGGGAATATCCCCTGCGCGTCACGCTGAAAGGCGAAAAAGGCGAGGTCCTTGCCTCCGCCTGCACCGTCTATAAGCGGATAAACGCCCGCCTGCCAAGGCAGAAGCTGGTCCACACCCGCTGGTTCCACACCGACGGGCTGTGCCAGTATTATAATGTAGAGATATGGTCGGAAGAGTTCTGGCGCATCTGTGAGAACTTCGTCAGGGAAGCGGCGGCAATGGGCATAAACTGCCTGCTCACTCCCGTGCATACTCCGCCCCTGGACACACGGGAGGGCGAGGAAAGGCTCACGGGACAGCTGGTCGACATAACGCTCAGAAACGGCAGGTACTCCTTCGGTTTCAAAAAACTGCGCCGCTGGATAAAGATGGCGCAGGAGTGCGGCATCGAGTACTTCGAGATCGCCCACTTATTTACCCAGTGGGGCGCCAAACACGCTCCCAAGATAATGGCCACAGTGGACGGGGAGTACCGGCGCATATTCGGCTGGGAGACCGACGCGGTAGGTCCCGAATACACCGGCTTCCTTAAAAAATACATCCCCGCCCTGCGCAAGGAGCTGTCAAATCTGGGCATACTGGACAAATGCTATTTCCACATTTCCGACGAGCCCAGGGAAAGCAACCTGGAGTTCTACCGCGCCGCCGCGGACAGCGTGAAAAAGGAGCTTGAGGGCTTAAAGGTCATAGACGCCCTGAGCAATATCGAATTCTACAGGCAGGGGCTGGTCAAAATGCCCGTGCCCGCCTCCGACCACATAAAGCCCTTCCTGGCAGAGAACGTGCCGAACCTGTGGACCTACTACTGCTGCGGCCAGTACAAAGAAGTGTCCAACGTGTTTATGGCCATGCCCGCCTCCCGCAGCCGCATGATAGGCGTGCAGCTGTACAAGTTCAGGATCG
The DNA here is from genome assembly GCA_017518705.1 of Clostridia bacterium. The sequence goes on along the minus strand of JAFWUC010000067.1, from coordinate 3,309 downwards.
CGGGCCTGCTGCAGTGGGGCTACAACTTCTACAACAACCAGTACTCCGACGACCCGGTAAACCCCTTCCTGAGCACGGACGGCGACGGCTTCACTCCCGCGGGAGACTGCTTCATAGTTTACCCGGGCGCGAACGGACAGGCCTGGCCCTCCCTGCGCTCGGAGGCGGTCAAGCAGGCGATGTACGACCTGCGCGCGCTGGAGCTGCTGGAAACGTATATCGGCAGGGACGAAGTCGTCAGGCTTATCGAGGAGGGCATCGCCCCCATCGAGTTCGACGTCTATCCCCGGAGCGCTGACTGGCTGCCCCGCCTGAGGGCGAAGGTGAACGCCCTGCTGGCAGAATACGCCGAATAGGCCTATAGCATCATAACGCAAACTGCCGCGGGAAGATAAGTCCCGCGGCAGTTATTATTATATGTTGGTTTATCCCTTCACCGCGCCGGCGATAAAGCTGTCCTGTATGCGCTTGCTCAGGAAGATGTAAGCGATCAGAGTAGGCAACGTGGCTATGGTGAGCGCCGCTCCGATGGGGCCCCAGCGGGTGGTGTACTGGCCGAAGAGCTGCTGCACGCCCACGGGCAGTGTGCGGTATTTGCCGGAAGACACGAACACCGTCGCGAACAGAAGCTCGTTCCAGCACTGCAGGAAGGTGTATATGCCTACGGTCGCGATCGCGGGCATCATGAGCGGGGCGATGACCCGCATGAATATGCCCCACACTCCGCAGCCGTCCAGGAACGCCGCCTCATCCAGGTCGTAGGGTATGTCGCCCATGAAGCCGGAAGAGATCAGTATGCCCATCGCAAGCGCGAAGGCCGCGTACGGGAAGATCAGCGCCGAGTAGGTGTTCAGCAGCCCCAGCCGTGATAACATCACGTACACGGGCACGATGGCGGCGTGGATGGGTATGGTGAGCCCCAGCATGAAGAACTTGTTCATGGTCTTGCGGCCCTTCCACACCAGCCGTGTCATGGCGTAGGTGGCCATGAACGAGGCGAGCATGGTGATGGAAATGGCGAGCACCGTCACCACAAGGCTGTTCAGGAAATACTGACCCATGTTGCCGGTCTTCATGGCTTCGGCGTAGTTGCCCCACTCCCATTTTTTGGGGATCCCCACGTGGTTGGGCGGCACCGGCACGCGCTTTTCCTTTTCCACCCGGGTGACTTCGCCCGTCTCCGCGTCAACGACCTCTTCGATGACCTTGACCTTGGTGGAATAGCCCAGTATCTCGTCGTTGTCCTTCAGCGAGAACGTGACCATCCAGTACAGCGGGAAGATGTTTATAAACACCAGCACCAGCAGCAGCAGGTGGACGAGGAGCTTCCCGGGCTTAAAGGCGAAACGCTTTTTCTTTCCGGTCACCACGTCAAACTGCTTGCGGGGGAGTCCGTTCTTTTTCATGATACCTTCTCCCCCCTGTCCCTGAACGCCAGGCTGATGAGCAAGGCGAAAATGAAGCACAGCACGATCAGTATCACGGCGATGGCGCTGCCCAGACCGTAGCGGTTGTGCAGGAAGAGCAGCTTGTACATCAGGGTGCTGGGCAGCTCCGCCTTGGTGGTGTCCTTCATAAGGGTATAGATAAGGTCGAAGGACTTGAGCGAGCCCGTCACCGCGAATATGACGCTTACCTTCAGTATGGGCTTTATGTACGGGATGATGATGTAGCGGTTCACCTGCCCGTCCCGGCAGCCGTCCAGCTTGGCGGCCTCCAGCAGCTCATTGGGCACGCCCCTGATCCCCGCGTACATTAGCAGCATATGGTAGCCCACGTACTGCCACAGTATGGGGATGAACGCCGCTATCAGCGCGGTCTCCTTAAAGCCCGTCCACTGGCCCGTGAACTGCAGCTTGGAGGAGGTGATATGCTTTGATATCCAGGGGAACAGCCACTGGTCTATCCCCAGCGCCTTCAATCCCGCGTTCAGTATGCCCGCCTTGCCGGGGTCGTAGATGTTCATCCACAGGCGCCCGATAATGACCGTGGAGATCAAAACCGGCATAAAGAACACGGACAGGTAAAACCGTTCGCCCGTGATGTGCTTGCTGAGCTTGAGCGCTATGGCAAGCGACAACGGCAGCTGTATAAACACGGAAAGCGCCGCCAGGATCAGCGAATTCACCAGCGCGTCGCCCATGAACTTGTCGTTCACGAACGCCTTGCCCGTCTCCGCGTTCACCATCGTGCGGCTGAACAGTTCCTTATAATTGTCCAGCCACACAAAGTTCATGCTCTTGCTCGCGATGGAGTTAAAGTCGTGAAAACTGTAATACGCGCTCATCGCTATGGGCGCGATCAGTATCCCCACGAACAGTATGAGCGCGGGCAGCAGGAACAGGAATATGTTCAGTTTGTAGGAAAGAGTTCTTTTCATAAACCCCGAATCCTTCCTGTAATAAGGGAAAGGCGACCCCCGGGTACAGCCCTGTGGGATCGCCTTCCCTGGTCAATCGATCAGTTTAATCGTTAAATCGATCACTGCAGAGCGCTGGTCAGGCTGTCGATGAAGCCCGCGCCGTCGATCTCGCAGCCGTACACCTTGGACACAAAGTTCAGGTAGGTGTTGGCGGGGTCAGCGCTCATGGCGGTGTCGCCGAAGAGCACCATGCCGTCAGCAGCAGCCACCATCGCGGCGACGTCGGCCACCAGAGCCTTAACGGTGCTGGTGTCGTAGTCGGGAGTCCAGGCGGGCAGACCGGAACCGGCCAGATAGCCGTAGTGGCAGATCTCCTTGCCCAGCTCGAACGCGGCCTGCGCGGCCAGAGCGGGGTTCTTGGAAGTGGCGGCTACCGCAAGAGTGTCGGAAGGTCCGCCGATGACCTGGCTGTAAGTGGCCTTCTCGGCATCCAGCACGGGGAACAGGGCGACCTGGAAGTTGCCTTCCGCGTCGTCAACTTCGCCGCAGTTCCAGGAGCCGTTCTGATAGAACGCGTACTCGCCGGCGATGAAGTTGGCCTTCACCTGGTCGTTGCCCAGGGACAGACCGTTGGGATCGAAGTAACCCTTGATGATCATATCCTGGAAGGTGTCCACCGCGGTGGCGATGGCGGGATCGTTCCAGGTGGCCTTGCCGGCGAAGATCTCGTTCAGAGCTTCGTAACCGATGGTCTTCAGGATGATGGGCTCAAGATACTCGGTCACGCACCAGGTCTCGGAACCGGCGCAGCCGAAGGGAGTGATGCCCGCCGCTACCAAGGCGTCGCAGCACGCGATCAGATCTTCGTAGGTGGTGGGGACGGCTTCGTAGCCGGCCTCGGCCAGCAGATCCATGTTGGCGAAGAGGGTGACGATGTTGTAGGTCAG
>JAFWUC010000066.1 GCA_017518705.1 Clostridia bacterium | reverse complement strand
TCTGAGGTGCAGTTTTTCTTTTTCTGTATCCTCAAAAGGAAGCATATCAACCAGCTTACCGCTTCTCTTTTATAAACCATCTGTGTCATTTGTTCTATTATTTTTTTCCGTTTGTAACCGTTCTTGTAATACTGCTTTTTCAATCCTTGTAAGCTTCGGGTCATAGTCTGTCCTTCCATAAATCAGTTTGACTCTGTTAAATGAACCAACACCTGTCTCTCTATCGTCCCAAGTTGCAGTCAGTACAACACCTGTGTTATTATTCCCTTTCCACTCGATCCTTACAGTTGTTGATTTGTAAGGCTTCCATTCATCATTCCCTGTATTGTATACTCCACTGCCAAAACTGGTTGTTTCCTCGCCAATACCGTATAGGCCAATCATCTTCTCTTTTAAATCATAAAAAGTCCCTTGAATATCAAGAACATCGAAAATGTATGACGCCATATAGAACTCAGACGATTCTCTATCACGCAATACTTTCCCATCTTCACTTATTCCATAGCAACAATACACATAGACCATACTAAAGGATATCCTGCCACTTTAAGGGGCTCACCGGAATAACTATTAAAGCACCATCCAGACCACCCGTTTTCTTCTCTATCAAAATAAAACTCTTTTTTATCTCCCCAATGCGAAAGAGCATACCCATCACTATCATTCCAGATGTCTATATCAGACAATGCTTCCTTAACTTCATCAATGTTTATACCCCAAGGGATATTCCTAAAAAGTATATCTTTCTCTGTATCTGCATAACCAAAAGCATTTAGCACCAATAGAAATATTGCAACAACAATACATACTACCCTTTTCATGATTATGACCTCCTATAGCATCAATCCCTCTCATTACATTTAGATTATAACGTAACGAGAGTATCAAGTCTATTGCTTTTTACAATACATCGGTCAACAGGTCAATATCATGACAGCCTTGAGCCTTTCAGACCTTGTAATGCAAAAGGTCCAGACACGGGAATCTCAACACAAAACCAACTTTTATTTTGAGACATCATCTGTTATAATAAATTGAACATACTTATTTGCAGGAGGTCTTATGCGCGTATACGATCTGAGGCTCAACCGCATCGTCGATCCCGTGGGGTTCCTGTTCAGGCACACGGTGTTTTCCTGGAAGGTGGAGGACGCCCGGGGCAAGACCCAGGCAGCCGCCCGCATAGTCGTTAAAAAAGAGGGCGAAGCGTTCTGCGATACCGGCTGGACGGAGCTGGACTCCCTGGGCGCCGAGCTGCCCCTTGAGCTGAGCCCCCGCACCCGCTACACCTGGACGGTCAGCGTGAGGACGGACGCGGGTGAGGAAGCCGAAAGCGAGGAAGCGTTTTTCGAGACCTCAAAGCTCGACGAGCCCTGGCAGGCCGAGTGGATCGGCTGCGACGACTCCGAAAAGCGGCATCCCGTGTTTTCCAAAGCCGTTTCCGTGAAAAAGCCCTTAAAACGGGCGCGGCTGTACATCACGGGCCTCGGCCTGTTCGAGGCCGATATAGACGGCAAGAAGGTGGGCGACGAGTGCCTGACCCCCTACTGCAACAACTACAATTCCTGGGTGCAGTACTTTACCTTCGACGTCACGGACATGCTTTGTGACGGCGGCACCCTCAACGTGACCCTGGGCAACGGCTGGTACAAGGGCCGCTTCTCCTTTGACGACCGTACCGGCGGCGGGTATTACGGTTCTTCCTGGCGGCTGCTGGCGGAAGTCAGGCTGTCTTATGCGGACGGCACCGAAGACGTGATCGGCACCGACGGCACATGGACGGTCACCCGCACCAATATTTACAACTCCAACATCTACGACGGCGAGTACGTCGACGACACGCTGCCCGCCCTGCCGCCTGTGAACGCCATAGTCAAGGACGCGCCGAAGGGCGAGCTCACTCCCCGCCTGTCCCCGCCCGTAAAGGTGTTTGAAGAACTGCCCGCCGAGCTCATCGTCACCCCCGCCGGGGAGACGGTGATGGACCTTAAGCAGAACATGACCGGTGCTTTCCGCCTCAAGGTACACGAACCCAAAGGCACGAAGATCCACGTGCAGGTGGGCGAGATACTGCAAAAGGGCAATTTCTACCGCGACAACCTGCGCACCGCCAAGGCGGAATACGTGTACGTGTCCGACGGCAAGCCCCACGTGCTGCGCCCCCGCTTCACCTTCTACGGCTACCGCTACGCGAAGATCGAAGGCGTCAGTGAACTTAAGGCGGAGGACTTTACGGGCCTGGTCATGCACTCCGAGATGACCCGGACCGGCTGCCTCACCACGGGCCACGCGCTTATCAACCGGCTTATCAAGAACGCCGAGTGGGGCCAGATTGGCAACTTCCTGGACGTGCCCACCGACTGCCCCCAGAGGGACGAGCGCATGGGCTGGACGGGCGACGCGCAGGTGTTCTCCGACACCGCCCTTTACCAGAGGGACTGCCGCGCCTTCTACGACAAGTTCATGTACGACCTGCGCACCGAGCAGGTCACCCGCGACGGCGAAGTGCCCAACGTGGTACCCGCCTTCGGCAACATCGGCTGCTCCGCCGCCTGGGCGGACGCCGCGTGCGTGATCCCCTGGAACACCTACATGCACACCGGCGACAGTACCGTGCTCAAAGACAGCTATCCCGCCATGCGGGACTGGGTGGAATACATGTACCGCCTGGAGAGCAAAGACCAGGGCTGGCGCAACCACTTCCACTTCGGCGACTGGCTGGCGCTGGACGGTCCCAAGATCGGCGACGGCTCCCTGGGCGGCACGGACAAGCCCCTTATCGCCCTGGTGCACTTCCGCCTGAGCGCCACGCTGACCGCCAAAGCCGCCGAAGTCCTGGGCCTTAAGGAGGACGCGAAAAAGTACTCCGACATGGCCGACTGGCTGCTCGGCATGATCCGGGACGAATACATAACCAAGAACGGCCGAGTGGGCGTAAACACCCAGACCGCGTACCTTATGGCGCTCAATCAGGATCTGTCCCTGAAGCCCGAGCACACCCGGGAACTGCTGGAGCAGAAGATCAGCTACAGCCGCGGGCTGCTCGAAACGGGCTTCGTGGGCACTCCCCTGCTGTGCAAAGAGCTCACCCGCATGGGCAGGGCGGACAGGGCGTTCCGCCTGCTGCTCAACGAGGAATACCCCGGCTGGCTGTACGAGGTCAAGCTGGGCGCCACCACCGTATGGGAAAGGTGGAACAGCGTGCTGCCCGACGGCAGCATCTCGGGCACGGGCATGAACAGCCTGAACCACTACGCTTACGGCGCGGTGGTGGGCTGGATGTACGCCGACGTGGCGGGCATCAAGCCCCTTGACCCCGGCTTCAGGCGCGCGGAGCTCACCCCCCACTTCTCCTCCTCCCTCAAAAATGCGGACATGACGCTGGACAGCGCCGCGGGCGAATGGCGCGTAAGCTGGAAGGTCAATCCCGACGGCACGGTGAGCTACTCCTGCCGCGTGCCTTTCGGCGCCACCGCCCTGCTCACGCTGCCCTGCGAGCAGGAAAAGTTCGAGCTCATGGCGGGAGACTTCTCCCTCACCTTCATGCCCACCGTGCCCGTAAAGGGCCTGTTCTCCAGCCGCGACATGGTGGCGGAACTGCTGGAAAACCCGAAAGCCGGCGAGATAGTGCTCAAATACTATCCCAAGCTGCCCCTGGTGCCCAGCTACCTGAAGGTGGTGTCCCTGAAAGAAGCGGTCACCATGCGCCTCAACAGCGCCGACCGGGACGAGACCCTGGCCAGGATAGACGCGGAACTGGCGCAGCTGTGACCGGGGAAACCCCTTCACCCGTTTTGATCTGAACACATAAACACATGCGGAAGAAAGTGCACGCGCTTTCTTCCGTTTTTGTCCATGTTACTGTATAATACAGGCGATATGCGCAAATCCATAAAGCAGGGAAGTGATCCGCCTGAAAGCCGCCGAGATACGAAACAAAAAGATCATAGACGCCGTACTTGAAAAAGAGAAAGCCGTGTGCCCGGGCGCGGTCGCGCTGATAGGCATATACGGTTCGTTTGAGACGGGAGACGTCCATCCTCTGTCCGACCTGGACCTGCTGATACTCATTAACGACAGCCGCGGGTGGCAGCTGGGCAGCGCTTTCATACTGGAAGACCCGCCCGTAGGCTACGATATCTACTGCACGGACTGGGAAAGCCTGCGCCGGGACGCGGAGTTTGGCGATCCGAATATCGCCAAGCTTATGGATTCCCGGATCGTTTACTGCGCGGACGACAGGTATATGGACGAGCTGGAAGCTTTGCGCGCCGGGGTCAGGCGGATACTTGACCGGCCCTTCTGCGAGGCGGATCACCTCAAAGCGGAAGACGCGCTCAAGGAAGCGCAGCGCCTGTACGCCCTGGCGATGCTCGCCGAAACGCCGCATGAAGCGCTAAAGCCGGCCTGCGGCGTACTGTATTACACCGAAAACGCCGTCGCCATGCTGAACAAGACCTATTTCCGCAGGGGCGTCAGGCGCCGGTTCGAAGAACTGAACGCCATGAAAAACCGGCCCGAGCGCCTGTGCGAACTGATCGAAGACGTGCTGTCCGCAAGTACCGTCACCGCGCTAAAACAGCGGCTCACGGCGCTCGTCAGGGAAACGACGGCGTGTTTTGAGCGCGCACGGCAGACGCTCCTGCCGCCGAAAGCAAAGCCTTCCCCCGAAACGCTCGGCGGGACTTACGAAGAAATGTACTCGAACTGGCACGGGAAAATGGCTTTGGCCGCCCAGACGGGCGACCGCCATCTGGCTTTCATGAGCCTGGGCAGCCTGGACGAAATGCTGTCCGACATCTCCGGCAGCGTCGATATCGCTCATTACGACGCGCTTTCCGCTTACGACCCCGGGGACCTTGAAAAAACAGCCGCCGGATTTGACGCCGTACTGCTCTCCTACCTGCGGGAATACGAAAAAGCGGGCCTTAAGCCGAAGGTATATCCGGACGCCGACGCGTTCGCCGCCGCCTACACTGACCCCGCGGCAGAATGACCCGGCCTCTAAACGCGCTGCAGGGAAATACGCTTAAAAATCGGAGGAACAGAGGATGAAGATCGTACTTCTGGCCGACCTGCACGGCAATATGGTCGCCACCAAAGCCATGGAACGGGAAATAGACAAGATCGGGCCGGACGACATATGGTTCCTGGGAGACGCGGTAGGCAAGGGTCCCGAAAGCGACAAGACCTGCGACTGGGTCAGGTGCTTCTGTACTCACTGCATCGCGGGAAACTGGGACCGTGGCCTCAGCATGAACCGCGAACAGCATCGTTTTTACAGGGATCAGATAGGCGCCGAGCGCTTCGACTGGCTGGATTCCCTGCCTTTGGAGGACGAACTCACCATCAGCGGCATCCGTTTCCGCCTGGTGCACGGGCGCTTCCTGGATCCGCTGTATATAAGCAGCGATCCCGACGAAAAGCTCAGGGCGGGCTTCCGTTTCCGCGACGGCAGGCCGGAAGCCGGCGGCCTGATCTGTGCGGACAGCCACAGGCCCTTCGTGCGTCCATTGGTTGGCGGATACGCCATGAACACCGGCAGCGTGGGCAACAACCTGGGCGTCACCAGAGCCCACGCGCTGCTTCTGGAGGGGGAAGACGGGCCCGCCCCGCTTAAGATCACGGTGCTGTCCGTGCCCTACGACAACCAAAAAGCGGCGGACATCGCGGATCTGTATCCCGATTTGCCGCTAAAGGACGCCTATAAAAACGAGGTCCTGACCGGCGTATACTCAAGATAACGGGCATATATCCCGCTGCCCAGTCATCCGTATACGCAAGGGCGCCGCGCCGCGGCGCTTTTTTTGCGGGCAGTGCCTGCGCGGCAGAGAGTTTTTCCTGTTTTGTCTTCACTCAATCTTCTATTGCCACCTTCCCTCTTCGGTGGTATAATATCATTGATATAGTGTGCGCGGAGGCATGTTGGTTTGTACAGGCGTTACATAAAACGGATACTGGACGTGACGGGAGCGTTTGTGCTCCTGGTCGCGCTTTTGCCGTTTTGGGCGCTGATCGCGCTGATAATCAAACTGGACTCCAAGGGCCCCGTGCTGTTCAAACAGAAGCGCCTGGGCATGAACGAAGTGCCCTTCCAGATATACAAGTTCCGCACCATGCGCACCGACGCCCCCAGCGAGATGGCCACCAACCAGCTCTACCAGAGCGGCAGGTACATCACCCGCGTGGGCGTGTACCTGCGCACCCTGTCCCTTGACGAACTGCCCCAGCTGTACAACATACTGAAAGGCGACATGAGCTTCGTGGGCTTCCGCCCCTGTCTGTGGAACGAGTTCGAGCTGGACGAGGAGCGCAGGAAGACCGGCGCCTACGCGGTAAGGCCCGGCATCACGGGCCTGGCCCAGATCCGGGGCCGGGACGAGCTGGACCCGCAGGAAAAGGCGCTGCTGGACGGCGTATATGCCCGCAACGTGGGCTTCGATTACGATCTCAGGATACTGACCAAGACCCTGTTCGCCGTGTTCTACAAAGAAGGCTATCACGAAGGAGGCGCATAATGGAAAACACCGAAAGACCCGTTCTGCCTCCCGTAAGCGTGCTGGAAAGCGTGTGGGCGGGCGAGGACGCGGACAACCTGGCCTTGAGCCTGGACAGCCTGCTGGACCAGACCGTACTGCCGGACGAGATCGTCCTGGTCAAGGACGGCCCGCTGACCCCCGCGCTGGATCTGGTGATAGACGAGCGCGTGAGCAGGCATCCCGGGCTGTTCAATATCGTCTCCCTGGAAAAAAACGGGGGGCTGGGCAACGCGCTCAGGACAGGCCTTTCCGCCTGCAGAAACGAGTATGTCGCCCGCATGGACTCCGATGACTATTCCCCCGCCGACCGGCTGGAAAAGCAGCTGACGTACCTTGCCGCGCATCCGGACGTGGACATACTTTCCGGCGTGATAGAGGAGTTCGACGGCGAGATATCGAACGTCACGGGCAAGCGGGTGGTCCCCCTTGAAAACGAAGACATCTGGGCGTACTGCCTGACCCGTTCCCCTTTCAACCACGCCGCCTGCGTGTACAAAAAGTCCACGGTGGAAAAGGCGGGCAGCTACAACGGCAAACGTCCCCGGGTGGAGGACCACGACTTGTGGATGCGCCTGCGCCGGCTGGGCGCAAAAGCCGCCAACCTGACCGACACCCTGCTGCTTGTCCGTGCGGGCAAGGCCATGCACAAAAGGCGCCACGGCCTCAAAAACGCCCGCGCGCTCAACGATTTCTACAGGGAAATGTACCTGCGCGGGGAAGTGAGCTATAAAAAATACCTGCGCAACAGCTTTTTTGCCTGCGGGCTGCAGCTCATGCCCGCCTGGCTACACGCGCTGTGCTATAAATTCCTGAGGAGCAACACCACCCCCTACACCTGCTCCGCGCCCCCGAAGACCTATATCCCCAAGGGCAGATACCTACTCAGGGAAGAGAACCCTGACAGCACCAAACAGCGCCAGGAAACGCTGCTAAGCATGCTTTCCGACGTGCAGGCTGCCTGCGACAGGGCGGGGCTCAGGGTGCTGCTTGCGGGCGGGAGCTGCCTGGGCGCCATACGTCACAAGGGCTTTATCCCCTGGGACGACGACGTGGACCTGGTCATGCCCCGGGAGGACTACGACCGCCTGCGCAGGGAGTTTGCCTCCCTGCTGGGGGACAAGTACGTGCTGAGCGCCCCCGGAGTCAAGGACCCCACCAACCTGTTCATAAAGATCATCCTGCCCGACCCCTCCGCGCCCCGTGAGCCCGACCAGACCGATGAGGTGCGCGGCGTATGGGTGGACATCATGCCCCTGGACTACGCTCCCGCAAGCCCCGCAAAGCGCGTCTTCAAGGGATTTTATATCGACGCGCTCAACTTCCTGAGCGTGTCCTGCCGGCTGTACAAATACCGCACCCCCGTGTACAAAGCCTATATGTCCGACACGCTTCCCCACCGGCTCAAGTACCGCCTGCGCATGCTGCTGGGCTTCCTTATGAGCGTGAAGCCTTACGAGTACTGGTACGAAAAGTTCGACCGGGCGGAGCGGGGAGAGATGAGCCCCTACCTGACCGCGGGCTCCGGCATCCGCCATTACAGGGGCGAAGTGCGGCCCAAAGAGGTGTTCCTGCCTCCCCACGAGACGGAGTTTGACGGCATAAAGGTATACGTGCCCAACCTGGCCCACGAATACCTAAAGCAGCAGTACGGCAGCGACTACCTCACCCCGCCCCCGGAAGACAAGCGCCTGATCCACCACTTCCTAAAGCCCGAGTACGAATTGGCCGACAAATGAGACTGTTCTTAAAATACCTGTTCGCCCTGTTGGTGCGGGCGCTGCTCACTCTCTTCACCCTGTTGCCCGTTAAGCGGAACAGGGTGATGTTTGTGTCCTACCGGGGCACCAGGTACTCCTGCAGCCCCAGGGCGGTGAGCGAAGCGCTGGAAAAGCAGGCGGACGGGAAACTTGAGATCAACTGGGGACTTAGGCACCCGGAAAACTACGCATTTCTTAAGCAGCGGGGAATAAACGTGATAAACGACCGCAGCCTTAAGTTCATTTACCGCGCCCTGACCAGCCGCGTGGTGGTGACGAACATCCACTACAAGCCCTATCTTCCCCGCCGCAGGAGACAGTATTTCATCCACACCTGGCACGGCGGCGGACTGTACAAGCGGGAAGGCATACAGACGGGCATACAGAAAAAATACCTCCGCCTGCAGGGCATACGCTTCGGGGCGTACCTGTCCTCCTCCCGCGAATTCACAGATCAGGTCATAAAAGGCAGCTTCGGCTGGCAGGGCGAGGTGCTTGAGTTTGGCATGCCCCGAAACGACATATTCTTCTCCCCCGGCAGGGAGAGCCTAAGGAACGAGACCCGCGCGCGCCTGGGCTGGACCGACAGGCATATCGCCCTGTACGCGCCCACCTGGCGGGACGACCAGTCGCTTTTCACGCCTTTCGACCCCCAGAAAGTCAAAAACGCGCTGAGCAAACGCTTCGGCGGACAGTGGGAGATCTGGTTCAGGGGCCACTATTACTCCGATACCGCCGCCCTTAAGCTTGACGGGGACGTGAGCGGCGAGGAAGACATGCAGCCCCTGCTCCTGGCCGCGGACTGTCTTATAACCGACTATTCCTCCTCCATCTGGGACGCTTCGTTTGCGGGGCTCAAAACTTTCCTATACTGCCCCGACATAGCCAACTACGTGAGCATCCGCAACTTCTACAGCGATATCCGTACCTGGCCCGGCGTGTTTTCCGAAGACGAACGCGGCCTTATAGACGGCATACTGTCGTTTGACGGGACCGCTTACGCCGAAAAGATCGCCCGCCACCACGCGGCGCTGGGTAGCTGCGAAACGGGGCGCGCCGCCCTCCTGACCGCGCAGCGGATAACGGAGGAATGCCTGTAACGGTTTGACCCGTCCCCGCGGCGGACTGCCGGGGCGCAAATACGCGCGTTTTCCCCTTCATTTTCCCGATCTGCCGGCGATGTTATCGTTTCGTAATCGCACATCTCTCCTTTTTTAACATTACTTAGGTATAATGTTTACTGACAGAACAAATCTTTTCGGAGGAATGCACATGAAAAAGCTTATCGCTCTTATGCTGGCGCTGGTGCTGGCGCTGGGCGCGTTCGCCTGCGCCGAGGAAAAACCCTCGCTGTTCCAGCAGCACGCCAAAAACTTTTCCCGGGTCCTGATGTTCCAGAAGGAGAACGTTCCCCAGGTGTGGCTCTCCAACGGCAGCGCTTCCTGGCTGTTCGCCTACGGGTATTATTCAAAGTGCGCCGTCATCACCTTCCCCTGCCCGGAAGGCATGCTGTGCAACGAGTTCCAGCCGGATTTCATGTCGTTCATCAACGACGAAGAGGGCCTCCAGTACACCTACCAGGTGATGGACGAGTATTCCTACGAAAGGCTGCTCAACAGGTGCAATAACGACGCTTACATAATTTATGACGGCTCCGACGGGAAAGCGGCGTATATCGATCCCGAGTATTCGGAGGTCTGCGCGGTAATCAAGCTGGACCGCATTTCCAAAAACGCCAAGCTGTACGTGGAACTGAATTTCAATTTCCCGCGCAACTACACCACCGAGAAGCGCGTAGAGCTGCTTACCGTCGCCGCTAAAAGCGAGCTGCCCCGCGTCCAGAACCAGATCAAGTACGATACCATATCCTCCGCGTCCGATTTCTGGACCTACGACGCTTTCTCCGACTTCTTCACTCCCTCCATGGAGTTCAGCGATTTCGGCATCAAGTTCGACCTTTCCACCCGGCTTTCCCGCCAGGTCGACCGCGTATCCTACACCGCGCCTCTGTTCGTGACGGACGCGGACGACAACAAATTCTCGCTGTATGCCGAGTTCGAAAAAGAGATCAGCGTAAACGTCACCGTCAACATGGAGACCTACTCCTACGTCGACTATATCAAAAAGGACACGCCCGAGGAAGTGTTCACCCTTACCGACGAGCAGGGCAACGTTTTCGAGTGCTACTCCCGCGGCTATAAAAACTTTGACAACCAGATGGAATACGCGCATCTGAAAACTTCCCTGCTGCTGTCCGACAAGGCGGGCTACAGCGCCGACAAAAATTACTACCTCAACATCGATTTCGATCTTTACGGCTACAAATTCTCCTCCGACGACGCTGCCAGGGAAGCGGAGATGCTCAGGATGCTGAACGAGTTCATGTCCGGCGTCTACTCCTACAACCCCGAAAAGACCGAATACGTGGCCGCAGCAGCCCCCGCCGCGCCCGAAGCCTCCGCTTTCAGAAACGGCATCAGGTGGGGCGCTTCCCAGCAGGAAGTGCTGGCAGGCGAGAACGCCTCCGCCTTTACCCAGGACCTGCCCCTTTTCGGCACGCTCGCCAACGCGGATCCCGAGCAGATCTGCGCGAAGGGCGTCCCCACCAAGCTCAGCAGATACACCGCCACCGCGTGCTACGTGTTCATGAACGGCGGCGTCCGGCTGGCCGACATCATGCTCACCGACCCGGACGGCAGCGCGTCCAAATACCTGACCGGCGCTTACGCCAAACTCTACGGTCAGCCGGCAGCCGAGCCCGTTATCGATCCCGTGCTTATCAGCTTTTTCAAGGCGATGAAGCCCGACCAGGATGCGTCCGGATACTTGATCGCGATCTGGCAGCCCGCCGATGACCTGGCGATACAGATGCTTTACAGCAACAGCACGCTGGAAATATTCTACGTCGACTCCACCTTCGACATCGACGCGCTGATCGCCGGTATCGAGCCCGATTACGACTTGAGCGGACTGTAAACGCCGCATGCCGGGGAACTGGTTTCCCCGGCATTTTCTGTTCTTGCCGCCCCGTGCGAAAATAACGCAATTTTTCTTAATAATGCCTTTACGAATTTACATTTACTCTGTTAAAATATTCTATACTTAAATACAAGGAGATTGTGTCGCTATGAGTGAAGTGTTGTCCGGTGCCATGAAAGTCCCGTTTGAAAACGCTCCCGTAGCTCCTCTGGGCATCATCGCCCTGCCCGGCACCGAAGAGATCGGCGAAAAAATCAACCAGTACCTGATGGCCTGGCGTGAAGCGCCCGCCGAAGAAAACTCCGACTTCGTGGCCTTCCCCGGCAAAGATACCGACAGCTTCCTGCTTTCCATAAAGTGCCCCCGCTTCGGCACCGGCGAAGGCAAGGGTCTGCTGGACCAGAGCGTGCGCGGCTACGACGTGTACATCATCTCCGACGTCACCGCCCGCCAGATCAAGTATAAAATGTACGGCGAGACCGTGCTCACCTCTCCCGACGACCATTACGCCAACCTGAAGCGCGTGATCGCGGCCATAGGCGGCAAAGCCTACCGCATCACCGTCATCATGCCCTTCCTGTACGAGAGCCGCCAGCACCGCAGGGTGAGCCGCGAGAGCATGGACTGCGCGCTGATGCTGCAGGAACTCACCCACATGGGCGTGGAAAACATAATCACCTTCGACGCTCACGATCCCCGCGTGCAGAACGCCATCCCGCTGACCGGCTTTGAGAACATAATGCCCACCTACCAGGTGCTCAAGGCTCTGCTCAAAAAGCACAAGGATCTGAAGCTGGACAAGGAACACATGATGATCGTCTCCCCCGACGAGGGCGCGATCGGCCGCAACATCTACTACTCCACCGTGCTGGGGCTGGACCTGGGCATGTTCTACAAGCGCAGGGACTATTCCAAGGTGGTGGACGGGCGCAACCAGATCATCGCCCACGACTACATGGGCGCTTCCGTTAAGGGCAAGGACGTGCTGGTGGCGGACGACATAATCTCTTCCGGCGAGAGCATGCTGGACCTGCTCAAGGACCTGCGCAGGCGCAAGGTGGGCCGCGTGTTCATGACCGCCACCTTCTGCTTCTTCACCAACGGCTACAAGGCGTTCGACGAGGCGTATAAAAAGGGCTACCTGGGCGGCGTCATCGGCACCAACCTGTGCTACCTGCCCCCCGAGCTGCGCCAGAGGGAATGGTTCATCGAGGCGGACATGAGCAAGTACATGTCCTTCATAATCGCCACTCTGAACCACGACCACTCCCTGGACAAGCTGCTCAACCCCCACGCGCGCATACAGGCGCTGCTTGAAAGATACAAGGCGGCCGATCAGCAATAAAAACCAAAAACCAAAGGGCGGAGGATAAAGATCCCCCGCCCTTTTTATGTCTTCATCGTTTTTCCCCTTCCGCTGCGCTTTGAGGTGAGCGTCAGAGGCTTCGGTATTCCCTATGCCGCGTCTTTGTTATCCCCGCCGTCCCGCTTTCTGAACACGATCAGCTTGCTGAACACATAGTTCAGGATTATCACGACCACGTTGGAGATCAGCTTCCACACGTTGCCGTTGCCGCCCAGCACGTCCACCGCCAGATACATTATGCCCAGGTCAAGCAGACCAGTGGCGAGCCGCGCCGCCACGAACGTCCACAGTTCCCGCAGGACCGTTTTCGTGTCGAAGGACCTGCTCTCGAACACCCATATCTTGTTGGTCACGAACGCGAACGCCACGCCCAGTATCCACGCGATAATCACCGACGGCACGTTGGAAACGCCCAGCACGTTGTAACACAGCGCGTAGGCGCCCCAGTTGATCATCGTGGTCAGCCCTCCGAAAAACACGTACAGTATCTGCTCTTTGTATTTCAGGAACAACCCCTTCAGCTTTTCCATTCCCGGTCTCTCCCGTTATATATGGTCTTTATCATACGACTATTATATCCCAAAAAATGTTCATTTTCAACGCATTTAACAGCCGCGGCCTTCTCCCTCTTGCAAACCCCGCGCCTTGGTAGTATAATATGCTTAGAAAATTGCGTTTATACGCGTATGGAGGACGTTTATGGCCATTATCGATACCATTTTCGCCAAGGCGAAGAGCAACGTTAAGCACATCGTGCTGCCCGAAGGCGACGAAAAGCGCAACATCCAGGCAGCCGCCAAAATCGTCAGGGAAGGCATCGCCACCATCACCGTGCTGGGCAATCTGGACGCGGTAAAGAAGGCCGCCGCCGAGACCGGCACCGACCTGACCGGCATCGAGATCATCGATCCCGCCACTTCCGAAAAGACCGCTTCTTACGCTTCCCTGCTTTACGAGCTGCGCAAGGCCAAGGGCATGACCGAGGAAGAAGCCGCCAAGAAGGCGCTGGATCCCATGTATTACGGCATCCTGATGGTCAAGAGCGGCGACGCGGACGGCCTGGTCTCCGGCGCCGTGCACTCCACCGCCGACATGCTGCGCCCCGCGCTGCAGGTGATCAAGAGCAAGCCCGGCATCAAGACCGTGTCCAGCTGCTTCCTGATCGAAAGCCCCGTGTTCGGCGTGATGATCTTCTCCGACTGCGCGGTGAACATCGCTCCCTCCGCCGAAGAACTGGCCAACATCGCCGTGGCGGCTGCGGACAGCGCGGTCTCCCTGGGCGGCATCGAGCCCAAAGTGGCCATGCTCTCCTTCTCCACCAAGGGCAGCGCCAAGCACGACAACGTGACCAAGGTGCAGGAAGCCACCGCCCTTGCCAAGCAGCTGGCTCCCGACCTTAAGCTGGACGGCGAACTGCAGCTCGACGCGGCCATAGTGCCCTCCGTGGGCGAGCTCAAGGCTCCCGGCAGCGAAGTTGCCGGCCACGCCAACGTACTGGTGTTTCCCGACCTGCAGGCGGGCAACATCGGCTACAAACTGGCCCAGCGTTTCGGCAAGTCCGAAGCCTACGGCCCCATCCTCCAGGGTATCGCCAAGCCCTGCAACGACCTGTCCCGCGGCTGCTCCGTGGACGACATCGTGGCGACCGTAGCCATCACCGCCGTACAGGCGCAGTAACAAAGCCTTTCCATATCACACTTCTCAAGGAGAAATCATATGAAAATTCTGGTCATCAACGCGGGCTCTTCCTCCCTTAAGTACCAGCTGATCGACATGGACACCAAGGAGGTCATCTCCAAGGGTCTGGCCGAGCGCATCGGCATGGAGCTGGGGCGCTTAACCCACCGTTACGGCGAAGGCTGCGCCGAAAAGTACGTGGTGGACGTCAAGTTCGACGACCACACCGCCGCCATCCAAATGGTGCTTGACGCGCTGGTGGACGCCGAGCACGGCGTCATCGCCGACGTAAAAGAGATCGGCGCGGTGGGCCACCGCGTGCTCCACGGCGGCGACAAGTTCACCAAGAGCTGCATAGTGGACGACGCCTGCAAGCAGGCCATCCGCGCCTGCTATCCTCTCGGCCCCCTGCACAACCCCGCCAACCTGCAGGGCATACTGGCCTGCGAGAAGGTCATGCCCGGCACTCCCCAGGTGGCCGTGTTCGACACCGCTTTCCACCAGACCATGCCCCCCAAGGCGTTCATGTACGGCGTGCCCAAGAAGTATTACGACAAGCACGCGGTCAGGCGCTACGGCTTCCACGGCACTTCCCACCGCTACGTATCCCAGAGGGCGGCGGAGCTGCTGGGCGAGAAGGGCTACAAGCACGACAAGATGATCATCGCCCACCTGGGCAACGGTTCCTCCTTAAGCGCGGTGGTGGACGGCAAGTGCGTGGACACCTCCATGGGCCTGACTCCCCTTGAGGGCGTGCTCATGGGCACCCGCAGCGGCAACGTGGACCCCGCCGTGGTCGAGTTCATCGCTAACCTCGAAAACCTGTCCGTCACCAACACCCTGACCATGCTCAACCGCGAAAGCGGACTGCTGGGCATCTCCGGCGTGTCTTCCGACATGCGCGACGTCAACACCGCCGCCGACGCGGGCAACGAGAACGCCAAGCTGGCGCTGGATATGTGGCAGTACGGCATCAAGAAGTACATCGGCGCCTACGCAGCCGCCATGGGCGGGCTGGACACCCTGATCTTCACCGCCGGCATCGGCGAGAACGACGCGCTGGGCCGCCAGAAGGTGTGCGAAGGTCTGGAATTCCTGGGCATCAAGCTGGATCCCGAAGCCAACAAGGTCAGGGGCGAGGAGAAGCTGATCTCCGCTCCCGACAGCAAGGTGAGCGTGTGGGTCATCCCCACCAACGAGGAACTGGCCATCGCCATGGACACCCAGAGCCTGACCACCAAATAAACCGCATAAACGACCGTCCCGGCTGAAAATGCAGCCGGGACGGTTTTTGTTCTCCGCCCGATCCGCGCGTCAAAATGTAGACTTTATTTCCCGTATGTGCTATCATATGGAACAAAGTTCGACACCGGCGACAGCCTTTTTTTATGGAGGTGCGCTCAAATGCTGTAAAAACGGGTATTCGAGATCATAAACAAAGCGGAGGAGGGCGACATATTGAGCCGTCTGTTCGACGGCACGATAATGACCCTGATACTGCTGAGCATCCTTTCCATAATACTGGAATCGTTCAAGGGCATCGCGGAAAGCTACGCCGCGGTGTTCAAGGTGTTCGAGTATGTGTCCGTCGCGGTCTTCACGCTGGAATACCTGCTCAGGATCTGGACGGCGGACCTGCTGTACCCGGAAGCAAAGCACCCCCGCTTAAAGTACATGCGCTCCTTCATGGCGATAGTGGACCTGGCGGCGATACTGCCCTTCTTTATCCCGTTCATATCCATAGACCTGAGGTTCCTGCGCATGATAAGGCTGCTGAGGCTGCTTAGGCTGCTCAGGATCCTTAAGCTGGGCAGGTACTTTGACGCGCTCACCATAGTTGTGAAAGTCATCAAAAAGTCCGCCTCGCAGCTCGTGATATCCATAATCATCTGCTTTTTCGTGATGCTGTTCTCGGCGATAATCATGTACACCGTGGAAAACCCCGTGCAGCCGGAAGCGTTCCCCAACGTGATCAGCGCCCTGTGGTGGGCCATCTGCACGCTCACCACCGTGGGCTACGGCGACGTCTACCCCATCACCCACACCGGGCGGCTGTTCGCCTCGGTGATCGCGCTGCTGGGCATAGGCATAATCGCCATACCCACCGGCATACTGGCGGCGGGCTTTTCCTCCGTGATAAACGAGCGCGCGGAAAACGCCGACGGCAAAACTGACGAAGACGCAAAGCGCTACTGCCCCTACTGCGGACACAAGCTGGACGAATGACGCCCCGCGCGGAAAGGAACGCATGATATGAAGCACTACGATATCGCCGCCTACGTCTGGCCCGCCTACACCGGGGACGAAAAGCGCACCCGCATCTTCTGGCCCGACGGCATCGGCGAATGGCAGTCGGTCAAAAGCGCCGAAAAGAAGTTCCCGGGCCATCTGTGGCCCCGCAAGCCCCTGTGGGGTTACGTGAACGAAGCCGACCCGGGCGTGATGGAGATGGAGATAGACACCGCCACCAGTCACGGCGTGAACGTGTTCATATACGACTGGTACTGGTACGACCGCCGGCCCTTCCTGGAAAACTGCCTGAATGACGGCTTCCTTAAGGCAAAAAACAGCGGGAAAATGAAGTTCTACCTGATGTGGGCCAACCACGACGCGGGCGTGCTGTGGGACAAGCGCAATTCCCGCGATCTGGAAACCGTGGTGTGGCAGGGCTCGGTGGACCGCGCCGAATTCGAGCGCGCCATGAGCCGGGTGATCGAAAAGTACTTTAAACTGCCCAATTACTACACCATAGACGGCAAGCCCGTGTTCATGATCTACGACGTGCCGAAACTGGCGGCAGGTCTGGCCGGCGCAGAGGCCACCAAAGCCGCGCTTGACTGGTTCAGGGAGGCGTGCGTAAAGGCGGGTCTGCCCGGAGTGCACCTGCAGTTCACCATGTGGAACAGTTCATTCACCAACTTAAGCGGCGCGGACGGCTCTAAAAACGTGCCCGCGGAAGCCTTCGGCGACGTCGGCTTCGACAGCTGCTCCCACTATCAGTACGTGCATTTTACCGACATCGACCGGGACTACTCAGACGTGCTCAAAGACGTGGAAAAGGAATGGAAGCGGCTAAGCGAGACCCTGCCCTTCCCCTACTTTCCCCACGTGAGCGTAGGCTGGGACAACAACCCCCGCTTTATCGACTTCCGCCCAGGGATACTCAAAAACTGCACGCCTCAAAACATCGAAAAGGCGCTGCGCCTGGCCAAAGCCTACGCGGACAGCCACCCCGGACAGCCTCCGCTCATCACGGTCAACAGCTGGAACGAGTGGACGGAAAGCAGTTATCTGGAGCCGGACGACCTGTACGGCTACGGCTACCTTGACGCCATACGCCGGGTTTTCAAAACACAGACAGACTGATATAAAACGGGAGCGGGCCTTTCGGTCCGCTCCTTCCATATTCGCGGCGGAGGGTCATTTGTCCTCTTTTTCCCCGTCCTTCTCCGCGTCTTGGTTCATATAGCGCGCGCGGTTGAACCTGTCGTTCAGGTCCACCAGGTTCTCAAAGCCGTGATCCGGCAGCCCGTCGCCCTCGCCCTTTTTTGCGCGGCGGCGGGAAATCACGTAGCCTATCGCTCCCAGCACGACGAACACCGCCAGGAATATCGCCATTATCTTGCCGAACATGTATCGTACCTCCTAATACAGTTTCACAAATTTCGCCAGTTCTATAGCAGCCGCTCTGTCACAGTATACGACTATGACATACCGCATATGCTGTAAATCCTATATCTTTAACACTTAAAATGTCAATCTCCCCAATATGGTCCAAAACGGTCAGCGAAAGGTACCAGCATGAATCCCAGGTCCTGCTTGCTCATGGGCTCGCACTTCGTACAAAATGGAATACGCGTGCTCCAATAGTAAAAGAACAATCCCGATGCGATTGCCAAACCGCATATTGCGGCGTTTACCTTATGTTTTTTCTCGATCGCTCCGGTCAGCAGAAAAACACCGCCGACAACGCATGCTATTCCGACAATTCCGGTAAGACTGGAATCAAAGTGCGCCTGATAATGCATGACTTCCCGGTAAAACATAGCAGCAGGCAGCGCTGTCATTAGTATGGGGACCGCCCATTTTGCGACTGTGCCGAGTATCTTTTTCATTTGGCGTTGCTTTGTTCCCCAAAAGCCCGGCAATTATATGCCGGGCTTGGGTTTTCAGGTATTCGTTTGTTCGCTGTTTACTTGATGAACTTCCTGTACAGCCACACCACCAGGCAGGAGCCCGCGATGGACAGGATGATGCTCATCACCCAGCCGCCGCCGATGCCTATCAGGCTGCCCAGGAAGCCGCCCACAAGACCGCCCACCAGGCCCAGGATCACGTTGAGCACGATGTTGTCGCTCTTGCCCTTCATCAGTTTATTGGCGGCAAAACCGCTTACGCCGCCTATCACCAGCGCTACCAGCAGTTTGATCAACATATCTTATATTCCTCGTTTCTCTCTTATTCGGATCCGGACGGCCGAAAAGACCGCCTGTTTCCGATAATATTGTATGACTTTGCTCCCGCCCTGTCAAGTGAGGGCCTTCTCCCTGTCCTATTTCACGTTTCCGCCCAGCACCGCCGTCTTGTTCGGGCTGGAGCGGCGCTGCATGTCGGGATAGCGGCGCTCTATGGCCGCCAGGGCGATCTCGGCGTCCTCGTCCACTTCCTCCGGCGTATGCGCGCCCACGGTCACCATGTCGCAGGGGCGCAGCGTGGCAAAGGAGAACGACAGCCCCACATAGGGCGACACGCGGCCCGCCGCCATGGCTTTTATGGTCATTACGGGTTTTTTCGCGTTTTCGATTATGGCGCGCACGCCCTCCACCTCCACCTGCATCAGGAAACCCGCGCAGTTGTATATCTGTATGTAGGTCTGCACGTCGTATTCGTTTGCGTCGGAATACAGTATGAGTTCGGGCATGTGGGCGGACAGGCCCGGGACCATGCCGTGCTGGCGGATCATGTCCAGATAGTCGGGCAGGCGGTCCATGGTGCCTTTGAGCTTGCTTACCAGCTGTTCGGCGGAGCTGTGGTGGATAAGGCAGATCT
Source organism: Clostridia bacterium (assembly GCA_017518705.1). Next base: position 38,427 of record JAFWUC010000066.1, on the reverse strand, counting down.
CGGAGCCGTTTTTGGCGCACTCGGCGATCACCCTTTCCGCCTCCCGGCGGGACGCGGCGCTGTCCGCCACGTCGATTATGGGCGTGTCGATCTTTATTATATGCCAGCCCGCAGCCTGCTCGGCCTCTTTTATGCCGGTCAGGAGCGCGTCGTGGCCGCTGAAAGGCGCCATCATGGCGTCTATGCCCCAGCTTAAGTACGCCTCTACCATTTTCCTGAACGGGGCAGGCTCCGCGAAGCGGCTCTGTATCATATGGTCCGCCGAAGTCGTGGTATGGCTCCAGCCCAGCATCCAGTTCGTGCCCATCAGCATGCGCGGCAAAGATATGTTTTCTACCATGGTCCTCGGAAACAGATTCGGCATAATATCCCCTCCTGTGCGGCGTTCTGAACGGATTATACTTTATTGCGGCTGTTTTTGCAATAAGTCCCGCCGTTTTTGGGCTTTTATGCCCCCGCCGGGGAAGAAATATGGGCCCGGGCGTATTGTGCGCGCGCTCCCGATATGTTAGAATATGTGCGGATGCAAGCATATATTTAAGCACCGGGGGGTCAAACAGATGGAACAGCGCCGGTACTGCGCCTTTATAAGCTACAGGCACTACACTCCGGACAAGGAGATCGCCCAGCGCCTGCACACCCTTATCGAAACCTACTCCATCCCCTCCGCCCTGCGGGGAGATACCGGGCTCAGGCACCCCGGCAACGTGTTCCGCGACCAGGAGGAGCTTCCCCTGTCCCCGAACCTGGGCAAGGATATAGAGACCGCGCTGGACAACAGCGACTGGCTCATCTGCGTGTGCTCGCCCAGATACCTGGAAAGCCGCTGGTGCATGCGTGAATTGGAGTATTTCATCGAGCACCGTGGCCACGACCGGGTGCTGGCGGTGCTGGCGGAAGGCGAGCCCCAGGACGCCTTTCCCGCCCTGCTGTGCAAGGGAAAGGACGCGCAGGGCAACGAAATCGACATAGAACCCCTGGCCGCGGACGTCAGGAGCGCCACGCTCAGGGGCAGCCTCAAAAAGCTGAAAAAAGAGAAGCTGCGCATACTCGCCCCCATGCTGGGCACCACCTTCGACGGCCTGTACATGCGCCAGAAGCGGCGCGTGCGGCGCAACGCGGCGGCGATAGCCTGCGCGGCGCTCGTGGCCGCGGGAGGCATATTCGGCTATCTGTCATACCAGAAACACAGGCTGGAGGCGGAGCGCGTCGCTTCCGTAAAAAACGAGTACGACCTGCTTATCGAGCAGGCTTCTTCCGCCGTGACCGACGGCAGGAAGGCCTTTGCCCGGGACGTGCTGCTCAAGGCGCGGGAGCTATCCGATTCCATAGGCGGATACCGGGAGGAGCCCCTTGTCTCCCTGCTGGAACAGGCGTGCTACGCGGGCAGCCTGTCCCCGGAAGTAAAGCTCGATTCGGCGGTGGACTATTTCGCGGTGAGCGCCAAGCGCGCCACGCAGTTCTTCTCCCCCGACGGCACGAAGGTGCTCATCCCCTCTTCGGGCTATGTACTTGACTGCTGCGACGCCGCCACGGGCAGGCTGCTGTGGAGCTCCTCCTTTAGCGAGCTGATCACTTCCGCCCGCTGGAAGGAAGACTCCTCCCGGGTGGTGGTCACCTCCCATATGGATCACTTGGTGCGCCTGATCGACGCCGGGACCGGCAAAACGATAAACGACCTGGACAACATAAACTGGGTCAGCACCGCGTGTTTCCACGGGGACGACGTGCTGGCGGTGTTTGAGCAGGGTTTCCTGATCTGGGACACCGTGAACGACCCGGACGCCGAGAAGATGCTGTGGTACAAGACCGAAAGGTCCTACCAGGGCAGCAGCGGGCTTGCGTTCGGGGACAAATATCTTGTGAGATTCGATTCCGAGGGCTTCGACATAGTCGACACCGACGGCCCCACTTTCGTTTACATGCTGGAGACTCCGTATAAGGTCATAAACGGCTACGCCCTGTCCCCGGACGGCAAAAAGCTGTTCGTGCACCAGTTTAAGGACGTGTTCGTGTGCGACATAGAGACCGACGAGATACTCTGGCAGGTCAGCCGCGAAAAAGCCGTACAGCACGTGGACGAAATACCCGAAAGCATGGGCGAGCCTCCGGTGTGGGCGGGAAATTATATCTTCGACAACGAGCGCACGGACGCCAGTGACTACCTGGGCTACACGGGCGTGGTGTACGACGCCGGCACCGGCGAGATCCTCTACACGCTCGAAAACACCTTCTGCGCCGCGGCGACCCCGGACGGCAGGTACTTCCTGTGCGGCGACGGCGTGCATGACGCTGCCACGGGCGAGCTTGTGCTCAAATCCATAAGCTATCTGTACGCCGCCGATCCCGCGGGGGAACGCTACCTGTCCTCCGGCTACATACTCACCGGCATGGGCAGCGGCACCCATTACGTTCAGGACGCGTACGACGGCAGCCTGTATTACGAGCGCAACGACATGCACCGGGTGATATCGCCCGACGACATGTACTCGGTGAACAACGAAGTAAACGGCCCCGGCTTTACGGTCTTAAAGATGGACGGAACCAACTGGCAGTACAAGGTCAGGGACTTTACCCCCGGCTACCGGATCAACTTTTCCCCGGACAGCCGCCTGGTTGCGTTAAGCAGCGCCTACAACGCGATCGCCGTGTATGAGCTGGCTGATGGCGAAAGGGTGTACCTGTCCGACGAATGGAGCTTTAAGTGCGAAGTGGACGGCTTCACCTTCAGCAGCGACAGCCGCTTCCTGATGTGCGCCAACAAGGAAAAGGACCTGTTCATAGTGGCGGACATGAAGACCGGGCAGACCCTGTATCGGCTGTGCGCCGACCGGCCCGTCAGGGAATGGGGCTTTGACGAAAAAACGGGCGACGCGGTCGTGCTTTACGAGGACGGCAGCGCCCTGATCGGGAACATCTTTACTTCTGCGGAGGAAGTGCTTTCCTACGCAAGACAGCTCAGCGCGGAAAAATAAACAGGCGGGGAGACGGAATATGGGATACACAGCTTTTGCAGCCATGTGCGCGCGCAACAAAAAACTCCTGGGCAAAGACCTGGGCCCCAGGCAGCCCTATCTGGCCAGAGGCGCCCGCACGGGCACGGACCTTAAAAGCGCGGCGCTCAGGTTCCTGCACGAAAGATGCGAGGGCCTGAGGTTCGACCCGGCAATGACCAAACTTGAAGAAGAGCAGGGCAAATATCTGGGCACGGGCATACGCCCCAACCAGGTGCCCTTCAACATGCAGAAGGACACGGACCGGCTGTGCCTGGAAAGGGAACTGGAAAAGTTCATCGACTCCGGCGTGGCCGAGGACGCCTACACCGTGTATTACTCCTGGCTGGAGATGTTCATGGGCGAATACTGCCGCAGCCAGAAGATGGTGGAGCTCTTGAGCGAGTTCGAGTCCAACGCCAGCTCCCTGCTGATGAAGCACCGGGACCACTACTCCCACTCCGTGTACGTGTTCGCCCTGGGCTTGGCCATATACGAGACCAATCCCCTGTTCCGCGACACGTTCAACGCCTTTTACGGCCTGGGCGGCGCCGAAAACGAACACAAAGCGGCGGCGTTCTTCCTGGAGTACTGGGGCTTCACCAGCCTGTTCCACGACATAGGCTACCCCTTCGAGATACCCTTCGAGCAGATACTTGCGTACTTTGAAGTGGACCGCAAACAGCGGGGACCCGGCAGCCTGTACATCGCCTACCGCGACCTGGAGTGCCTTACCGATATAAGCCCGGACGCCCGCGACGCGCTCAAAAACCTGTTCGGGAGGGATTTCGCTTCCGTGCCCGAGCTGCTGGCCTGGGGCATACAGAACACCCTTGGCAAAGCTTACGGCATAAACGAAGAAAAAATGGCCGAGACCATCCGCACCAAGCCCACCGACCCCGACAAATTCGGCTACTTCATGGACCACGGTTTCTTCAGCGCCGCGCGCCTGTTCCAGGAGCTGGCGGGCGTGCTGGGCGGCAGGCGCCTGACCAAAGCCCATCTGGACGCCCTGACCGCCATAATGCTGCACAACAGCCTGTTCAAGTTCGCCATAGCGTTCTATAAATCCCCGGAGCGCAAGCCGCCCCTCAAAGCCTCGCTGCATCCCCTGGCGTTCCTGCTGATGCTGTGCGACGAGCTCCAGTGCTGGGACCGCACCGCCTACGGGCGTTCCTCCCGCACCGAACTCCACCCCATGGGCGCCCACATTGACTTTGGCGGCGGGCGCATAAACGCCACATATATCTATGACCGGGAAGAAAAGCCCAAGATCGACGCGTTCTCCCGCGCCTATACCGCCTGGGAAGAGGGCGGCAGGCAGGGCAAGCCTCCCCGCCTGAAGGCTTTCAGCGACATGGCAGAAAAGGAGCAGCGCTTCAAGACCGACATAGAAAAGATCGTGGACCTCAAGGATATCCCCTTCACGGTCGGCGTCGCTCTCAAAAAAGCGGACAGGTCCGCCAAGCACACTTTCCTGTCCGTAAGCAGCTTTTTGCACATGTACGACTTCGCCGTGGCGCTCAACGCCCGCTACAGCTACCAGGGCAGGGAGGAATCCGTGCCCCAGGAGACTCTGGAAGCGGAGTTCGACAGCATGTCCCTGGAATACAAACTGAGCAACATAAACCAGGTCAAGAGCTTTGCCCGCTACCTGAACGCGCTGGGCTGCTTCTACACCGACCGCCCCGTGGACTACGAGCTGCTGGAAAGGTTCACCAAGGCGCAGATAGACGTGTTCGCGCCCATGGAGCACGAGCGCTGGGTCAAGCAGCATAAAGCCATGGGCTGGACCCGGGGCGACGAGTACCTGACCGCCCCCTGCGTAAAGGGCGATCCCGACGCGCAGAAAGCCCTGCGCGAGCAGACGCGCCGCCACATACTGTGCATGGACGGCTGGAAAAACGAAAAGGAGATCCTCGCCCATTACGAAAGCCTTTCCGCCGACGAGCAGGGCAAGGACTGGAAGCCCTTCAACAGCATGCTCAAGCTCCTCAAGAAGTTCGAGGGCGTCAGGATATACAAGCTGTAAAACGCCCCGGTTTTCCCCCTTCCTGAAGGAAGGGGGTTTATTCTTGACCCTCATGGAGATATTTGGTATAATATACGCTGAGGGAGGTGAAGAATCGTGCCCGAAATCGTTATTATCATTGCCTGCCTGGCGGTAGGCGCGGGGCTTATCGCCCTTGAAGCGATCACGCCGGGGCTGGGTCTGCCCGGTCTTACGGGAGCGTCGCTTCTGGCTGTAGGCACCTGGCTTATGTGGAGGAATTACGGCGTGACCGGCGGACTGATCACCCTGCTGGCGTCTTTGGCAGTGGCATCCTGCGCGGTGGCCCTGTCCCTTAAGAGCGCCGCCAGCGGACGATTGAGCAAGTCCCGCATAATCCTCGGGGAATCCACCCCGGTCCCGGATATCAAAAAAGAAGAATCCCTGGTGGGCCAGGAAGGCGAAGCGCTCACGCCGCTCAACCCCGTAGGCGACGCGCTGATAGGCGGCAAACGCCTGGAAGTGCTGTCCGAGGGCGGCTATATCCCCAAGGGCGCCCAGGTCACCGTGCTCAGGACCGAGGGCAAAAAGCTCACAGTAAAACCGGCTGAGGCCGAGAAATAACGGAGGTATCAAATGCCTGAACTTATCATCATCCTTATAGTCGTCATCTTTGTATTCATACTGCTCTTCCTGCGCTACGTGCCCCTGGGGCTGTGGATCACCGCCCGGGCGTCCGGCGCGCCGGTCAAGATCAGCTCCCTGGTGGGTATGCGCTTCCGCCGCATCTCTCCCCAGAAGATCGTGAACGCCTACATCAAAGCCTGCAAAGCCGGCCTGGACGTGACCACCGACATGCTGGAGACCCATTACCTGGCGGGCGGTAACGTGGAAAGGGTCATCAACGCCCTGATCTCCGCAAAGCAGGCCTCCATCGACCTGTCCTTCACCACCGCCTGCGCCATAGACCTGGCGGGCCGCGACGTACTGCAGGCCGTGCAGATGAGCGTACTGCCCAAGGTCATCGAAACGCCTCCCGTAGCCGCCATCGCCAAGGACGGCATCGAGCTGCGCGCCAAAGCCCGCGTCACCGTGCGCACCAACATCGAGCGCCTGGTGGGCGGCGCCGGCGAGGAAACCATCATCGCCCGTGTCGGCGAAGGCATCGTCACCACCATCGGTTCTTCCGCCACCCACAAGGCCGTGCTGGAGAACCCCGACCTGATCAGCCAGACCGTGCTGGACAAGGGCCTTGACAAGGGCACCGCCTACGAGATCCTCTCCATCGACATCGCGGACGTGGACGTGGGCCGCAACGTGGGCGCCCAGCTGCAGATGGACCAGGCCGAAGCCGACCGCCGCATCGCCCAGGCGAAGGCGGAAGAGCGCCGCGCCATGGCTGTCGCCAAGGAACAGGAAATGAAGGCCGCCACTCAGGAAATGCGCGCCAAGGTCGTGGAAGCCGAGGCGCAGGTGCCTCTGGCCATGGCCGACGCCCTGCGCACTGGCAAACTGGGCGTGATGGACTACTACAACATGCAGAACACCATCGCGGACACCGAGATGCGCACCGGCATCGCCAAGGCCGCCGCGCCCGGAGCGGAAGCTCCCAAGCCCGCGCAGGCGCCCAAAAAATAAGGAGTTAGCATGGAACGGCTCTTACCGATGATGTTCCTGATGATCATTGCCTTCGTCGCAATAATCAGGGGAGCATCTCAGAAGGGGAAATCCGGGTCCGCCTCCTCTTCCGCCGCCCGGCAGCGGATGAAAGAGGATAAGCAGCGCATCCGGGAATCCCTGATGAACAAAGCTTATCAGGACATGAGGACCCGTTCTGCAGCCTCTTCCCGTCCGCCCCGGTTCGAGCCGGAGGATGAAGAAAGCTGGGACAGCGCCCAAGGTTTCCGTGAGGGCGTCGATCCCTGCCATGATGACATGAGCTCTTTCCACGAAGGCGAGGACCCCTGTCACGACGACATGAGTTCCTTCCACGAGGGTGAAGACCCCTGCCACGACGGCATGTCTCCCATCGCCTCCGAGGATACCGACTCCCCCGCCGCCATCGATTACGGGCGCGCCCGGGAGCTCATGCGGGGCATCGTGATCAGCGAGGTCCTCACCCGCAGCAGACGGCGCACACGCTGAAAACCGACCCCACGGAGAACGCTTCCCCGTGGGGTCATTCCTATATTTCCAACGGAGGTCGTTTTATGATCCGCCACATCGTGCTGTTCAAGATAAAGCCCGAATACAAACACCTGATCCCCGAACTCGTGCAAAATTTCTACACCATGAAGGGCCGCGTGGAGGGGCTTGTCGACCTCGAAGCCGGCAGCGACATCCTCAAAAGCGAGCGCTCCTGCGACATCGCGCTTATCTGCACCTTCACCGACCGCGCCGCCTTCGACGCCTACCAGACCCACCCGCTGCACATGCCCATCCGCAAGCGCATGCACGAGGTGCGCGAAAGCTCCTTCGCCTGCGATTTTGAGGTGTAAAGCGCCCTATATTTCTTAAAAAGGAGTTCCTTTATGATCAGCAGCCCTCGTTGTCTGTATAACAGCAATTTCCGAACTTTTCTTGCCGAAGACGAGAATTACATATTCGGTGTGCTGTGCGATAAATATCACGGGGAAGCCCTTACGACAACGAGGGAAGCCTGGAAAGCCGAAATAACTATCATGAAACGCGTTCTGTCCGTATACAAATATACAGACGGGCAGATCATTTTTGAATATGACATCCCCCGCTTAGGCAAAAGAATCGACGTGGTATTGCTTCTGAAGGGGATCATTTTCTGCCTTGAATTCAAGGTCGGTGAATCCAGAGTTCTGGAAGCGGATGTTGACCAGGTGCTCGACTATGCTTTGGACCTGAAAAACTTCCACAAATTCAGCCAGAGCAATATCATCGTGCCTATCCTTATAGCGACGAATCACAGCTCTTCTTCCTCGACCGTCCGGATGTCCGTGTACGATGACAAAGTCGTCAATCCCCTGATCTCCGGAGAATCGGGTCTGCAAAACACCATCGCGGAAGTGTTGCGTCGCTTTCCTTATGAACCTCCCGTCGATCCCAACTGGATCATAAGTCCATATGCCCCGACACCTACGATAATCGAGGCGGCAAGGACGTTGTATGAGAATCATTCCGTAGAAAACATCACAAGGCACGAAGCGGATAAAGTATCTACAGACAGGACCATAGCCACTATACTGAAAATCATACAGCGCAGCAAAGCAGCAGGCAAAAAGAGCATCTGTTTCGTGACGGGAGTGCCCGGTGCGGGCAAAACTCTTGTAGGGCTTGACGTGGCAATCAGACAGACCTATCAAGGGCAGACCGAACCCGTCAAAGACGAGGGAGCCGTATATCTTTCCGGCAACGGTCCGCTTGTTGCGGTGCTGACAGAAGCACTCGCTCAGGATAACCTCAAAAGATGCCGTGAACGCAACGAGAAAAAGAACCTTTCGGATGCCCGCCGCGAAGTGAGCAAGTCGATACAGATGATCCATCGGTATCGGGACAATATGCTTGCAAAGATAAAGAACCCCGTTGAAAACGGCGTGCTTGAAATCGACCCTGAAAAAGCCGTGAAAATGAAAAATGCAGGGTACGGTGAAGTTGAACACGTAGCCATTTTCGATGAAGCACAGCGCTCATGGACTCATAAAAGGCTTGCGGAATACCTTAAAAGAGGCGGCACATACGGAAACAAGCTTAAGGTGCCCAATTTCCCGATGTCGGAAGCCGCTTTTTTGATCTGGTCCCTGGATCAGAGAGAAGACTGGGCAACCATCGTGTGCCTTGTCGGCGGCGGGCAGGAAATAAACACGGGTGAAGCCGGTATTTCGGAATGGATACAGGCTTTGAATGAACATTTCCCTAACTGGTATATTTTCATATCCCCCAAACTGACTGAAGCCGAATATGCCGAATGAAAGGTAAATGAGCTTCTGAAGGACAACCCCAAGGTAACATACCTGGAAAACCTGCATCTTGGCGTTTCCCTGCGCTCGTTCAGAGCCGAGAAACTTTCCGCATTTGTGCACTCCCTGCTGTGTTTCGACGGTGAAGCTCCGCGGCTGTATGATGAGATCAAAGATAAATATCCCATCGTCCTTACCAGGGACATGGCAAAAGCGCGTAAATGGCTTCACGAAAAGGTGAGAGGCACAGAACGGACAGGCATACTCGTAACAAAAGAATCCGCAAGGTTCAAACCCTTGGCGGTACACATCCTGCCGTCCGACGATGAGAACGCCGTGCATTGGTTCTTGGAAGACAAGGCTGACACGAGGTCGTCAAACTACCTGGAAGATGCGGCAACCGAGATCCAGGTACAGGGCCTTGAGCTGGATTATACCTGCATACTGTGGGATGCGGATATGCGGTATAAAAACGGTCAATGGCACTATTACAGCTTTAACGGCAAAACACAGTGGAATGAACAAATCGGAGACAGCGAAACAAAGCAGGAAAAACGCAAGTATATGCTAAATGCGTACCGCGTTCTGCTGACACGGGCAAGAAGCGGGATGGTCATATGTGTGCCATACGGAAATGCGAATAAAACTCCCAGCGGCTTTTGGGAAGACAACACTCGTCTGCCCGAGTTTTATGACGGAACATATAATTACCTGAAAAGCATTGGGATAAAAGAAATCTGAAAACGGGAGCAGCCTCGGATGAGACTGCTCCCCATTTTCATATTCTGTTCTTTATGAAAGAATCTTGGCGCGCAGGATATCGTACGCGGTCTTCGCGCTCATGCCGCAGCGCAGGTCTGGATCGTAGAGCATGTTCAGCATCAGCCAGTCGACTTCGGACAGTTCGCCCACGGTCGTCCATTCCTGATAGACTATGCTGTCGGAATAGACGTAATGGTCGTTCGTCAGCCCGAACGTGCCCACCAGCTCCTCCATAAGCAGATGCCGCTTGCTTTCGGTCCAGTTCACGTCGGTAGCGATCCCCACCTTGGCGGATATCATCCGTCCCCCTGAATAGGTATAGCTAAACGCGCCCCAGTTGCCTTCCCTGTAAACGTCCAGGTGGTTGCCCAGCTCGCTCAGCGGACCGTAGTAGACCGTGATGTTGGCGTCCCTTTCGCTGTTCACCAGACGTATGTTGGGCATATTGGGGCAGTGGGTGGCGACGTCCATGATGAACCTGTCCAACTGCCTTAAGTCGTCATATGCCGGCGAACCCGTAACGCAGATCTTTATGGTGTTCTCCCAGCGCGTCAGCGTCTTAGCCACGTTGTTTTTGTCGCCGCTGTATTCGACGGAGAACGCGCAGGTCATAAAGCAGTCCAGCGCCTTGAGACGCGCGTCCTGGGCGCTTGAATAACTGAATGGCGCGGCGGCATAAGCAAAATTACAGCACCCGCCCAGAAGCAGCAGCGCCGTCAGTGCGGCCACAAATATCCTTTTAATCATGAGATGATCCCCGCGCATACATATACTCCTTCCCTATTGACCTGTCAGACGCCCGGTTTACCGAAGACCGCCTGCGGTCATGATACCATATAAACACGGTCATTTCAATAATGAAAAACAGAAGGCGCGGCGTTTTACCTGCCGCACCTTACTTTTTCCCGCTGCCCGAAACACACGTCGGCAATCCGCCCGACGCCCTGCGTCAGCGTATGCCGTGTTCCTGCATGGACCTTATCAGGTAATCGCGCGCCCTGCTTTGCGGGATATGGGTCTCCACATCCTTCGGGTCGACATAATCGCCGTTGCCGATGCACGCCAGCAGAAATTCGATCGTGAACACGTCGAAAATATGCGGGTCGGAAAAAGACGCTTCGACGGCGGTGTTCATGCGCGTGTTCAGCGCGTCTATGATGCATTGGTAGATAAAGTGATCCCGCCCCAGAAGCTCCCCGATACGGTCCAGCGAAAGCAGGGCTTCCTGCATCTGCGCCACCGTGATATGCCTGCGGAAACCGCCGCAGCCTTTGCCGCCGGAAAGGATCGCGTCGACGGAGCAGTGCAGCGTTTCGGCCAGGTCCGGCAGGACGGAAACATCCGGAAGCGTTTCGCCCCGTTCCCAGTTCGACACGGCCTGCGGGCTGACGTTCAGCTTTTCGGAAAGCTCGGACTGGGTCATTCCCATCTTTTTGCGTTCCGCCTGCAGGAACGTCCCCATCAGCTTTGGATCCAGATTCATTCAGAATACCTCCCCTTCGGGATAATGATAACAGAACGCGGAAAGAAAAGGAATGGGCCGGCGCTTGATGTTCCGCGGGAAAAAACAAGCGGCGTTTGAAAACGGAGCGGATTTAGCGCAGCTTAGCGGAAATAAACGATGATCGATACAAACCGATCACGTCATATAGTTGACCCATTTCCACCGTGTTTTCTTCTGAGCAGCGAATATGACGATCGAAACAGCGGCGACAACCAGGCAGGACATGAGAAACGCGGTCAAATAATGTACGCCAAGCAGCATCACGCAAAGGCTGTTGAAAAACAGGACGTTGCTTTGACAGCAATAGATTATGATGCTCAGTTTCCTGAGCAATACGTCGTTTTTGATTTTTATTTTCAAGCGCAGGCAAAAGAGGAATAAGGCGGATGCCGCTGCCGCCGAGGAAAATGCCGCGTCGGAAGAAGTGAATATATCATAATGCTTTGTGACCAGGAACTCTGCCGTATACACCGCATAAAACGCAAAAAACAGTATCAGGATCTTTGATTTCGTCAGTTTCTTTTCCAGCCGGGATTCATTCTCGGATATATATTTGCCTAATGCAAAATAGAAGCACCCGCTGAATAAATTCAAGGGAAAACAAAGAAAACCGAGGATACCGGCTGCCTGTTTGGGCAGGATTCCTTTATACATGGAGGTAAGAGCACACAGGAGATATAAAGGCAATGTGAATAACATTATGGTTTTCGTATGGAATCTTTTGCTGAGCCAATAAACAAGGCATGCACTGAACATACAGCTCACAAGATACCATGACCCGGTAAAAGTCGATGATAAGACCGAGTTTTTTATGAATGTCAGCCAGGTGCTTACGGCAGTCAGGTCTTTCTGGTAGAGACGTCTTAAATAAACGGACGGAAGATTAAAGACCATCCAGCACAGATACAGCATGCCGATCCTGAACAGATAATGCCGCAAATGCGCTCTTTCGATGTTTCCGTTCTCACTTTTCCGAAATAAGAAGTATGCGGAACTTATGAAAAAGAACGGAACGCCCCAGCGCGCCGCGATTTCCAATACCGACGGCGCGATCTTAAAATCGTCAAGGGCAGAACCGTGCATCGCAAAGATCAGGATACTGCCAAGAAATTTCGCAATATCGATCGAATCAAAAGAACGCCTGGCATTTACAAGACGGACCTCATCCATAACTTAGGTCAACCTCCTGATTGTCACCGCGGGCAATTCGGTAAACGGACGGTGATCGATAAATAACTGCGCTTCGCCTGCAGAAACGTCCCCGTCAGTTTTGGGTCCGGATTCATGCCGAATACCTCCCTTTCGGGATAATTATATCAGATCGCGAAAAGAAAAGGAATGGGCCGGGCTTAATGTTCCGGAGAAAAAAAACAAGCTGCGTCTGAAAACGGGGCGGCAACAACGCCGCTCCGCAGATAGGTTCTCTATCGCAATTATCCCGGAAACTGATAGAAGGGAAACAGCTTGGGTAAAAAGTAATATAGTATTTGGCCGTTCCCGTCAAAATAGGCCTGACAATCCAGTGTGCGCGTGTCCGCGCCGTCAAACTGCAGCACAAAGACGCCATACGTATCATTTGCTCGGTAGAAATCCCAGCTGAACGTATACTGCCCTATCCCCTCAGTGATGGCACTTGGTATCTCGTCTGCAATCGCTTCGTTGTTTTTGTTCAGCTGGAAAAAGCGTTCCTCGTCCAGCTCGATTCTCCCTGTGCCGTCCGGGTTCAAAGACAGAAAGACAGGGCAATAACAATCCTGAATCTTATAAACCATGCTGTCTTCCACCAGTTCCTTATCAAAGATGCTCATAAACTCCGCCCTGTCGACAGGTGATGCCTTTATGTACAGGTCCGCGGATCTGTCATCTCTGATTATCAGCTTGCTTCCATCAAAGCTGATCAGTACTTCTTCAGGATTTCCCGATCCAAAAAGCGTGATGTAGCAAACGCCATCGCCGGCTCTGAACAGGGTGACATCTTCGGATGGATATACAAAGGCGCTTTGTTCCCAGGAAGCAGTATTGCCCCGGGTATTTTTACTCCAATATTTGTTCTTGGTGGTTTACTTGGGATACTTGCGACAAAGCAAAAATTACTCAGTGTTTTATTGATGATTTTGGGCATGCTTCTCTTGGTTTCTGCTATCATTGAGTATAAGGGCACATATCTTGCTTTTAATAGTACAACATTAGAAGGACATAAGGGAGTATTGAGTTCAAGTGATATTTCTGTCCCTTTGAAAAAGATACAGAACATTCAGCTACGCACATCTATGTTTGGCAAAATCTTTCATTATGGTACAATAATTATTGATAATGCTGGAACAGCGGGGCACGAAATTGTTATGTCAGGTATGGGAAATGCTAAAGCTTTTGTTGAAAAGCTCAAAATAGCAATAAATCAGTCGTTATAACGTGACCGATGTACATATATTGGAGTAATAATCCGATAATTCCGGAGGTTTATCGTATCAGTCTGGAACCTTAAAAAGATGATATGAAGTTGTTTTGAAGATTATTGAGTTTTATATCAAAAATGCTTGAAAAACGATTGAAAGATGTTGAAAAGATGGTTGTTTTGTGCTAAACTTTGACATACAGAAGGTGACAACATTCAAAGGTGACAACTTGCCCGTTTTCAAGGCTTGTAAAATGGATGAAGTACAACTTTTGTGACAACAGAAGAAAGGATTGAATTAAAGAAAAAAGGAGTGATTTCCTCAGAAACCACTCCGAAAATGCTTCAAAAACGCTGATTTACTTCCCGAAATACCTGTCCAGCAGGCCCTTGAAGGCTTTGCCGTGACGGGCTTCGTCCCTGGCCATCTCGTGCACGGTGTCGTGGATGGCGTCCAGGTTCAGCGCCTTGGCTTTCTTGGCCAGCTCGGTCTTGCCGGAGGTGGCGCCGTTCTCGGCGGCTACGCGCACGGTCAGGTTCTCCTTGGTGGAGGGGGACACGCACTCGCCCAGCAGCTCGGCGAACTTGGCGGCGTGCTCGGCTTCCTCAAACGCGGCGGTCTTCCAGTACTCGGCGATCTCGGGATAGCCTTCCCTGGCGGCGGCGCGGCTCATGGCCAGATACATGCCCACCTCGGAGCACTCGCCCTCAAAGTTGGCCCTCAGGCCTTCCTTGATCTCTTCGGGAACGTCCTTGGCGATGCCGATAACGTGCTCGGCGGCCCAGTCCAGCTGGTCTTCCACTACTTCGACGAACTTCTCGCCCGGCACCTTGCAGCGGGGGCACTTCTCGGGACGCTCTTCGGATTCTACGATCTCACCGCAAACGGTGCATCTCCATTTTTTCATAACACACCTCATAATATATATTGGGTTTACCCGCAGAGTATTGTATATGCCCGCGGGAGCTTTGTCAAGTACTCTGTTTATGTGCCCGCGAACATTCGCTGCGCCCCGGCGGAGCACGGGCGCGGCGGCAGGCGGATGCCGCCAAACAAGGCCGCATACTGCCTCCCCGGGGCTGCCGCAGCGGTCATCTGGCCGCTGTAAGAGCGAACTTTAACATATTGTCTGCAAAAAATGTTCGTATTTTTACCGAATATTTGCGCGTTTAACATTTACATCGTTCAGTAAACTGGTATATAATACAGTCATTCCCTGGAACATAAACTATTTTGGAGGGTATCTTAATGAAGAAGCTGATTAGTCTGGTTCTGGCCGCGGTCATGGCCATCGCCTGCATGGGTTTTGCTTTCGCCGAAGGCGAGACCGCCAAAGTTAAGCTGGGCGTTATCCTGCTGCACGACGAAGACTCCACTTACGACCTTAACTTCATCAACGCCGCCAAGGAAGTCGAAGCCGCTCTGGGCATCGAACTGGTTCTGCGCCGCAACATCGACGAATCCAACGCCTGCTACGAAGTAGCTTGCGAGCTGGCTGAGGAAGGCTGCAACATCGTGTTCGCCGACTCTTTCGGTCATGAGACTTACATGATCGAGGCCGCTAAGGAATATCCCGAAGTCGAGTTCTGCCACGCCACCGGCACCATGGCTCACACCGAGAAGCTCGACAACTTCCACAACGCCTTCGCTTCCATCTATGAAGGCCGCTTCCTGGCCGGTATCGCTGCCGGCATGAAGATCAATGAGATCAAGGCCGCCGGCCAGCTCAAGGGCGAGACTCCCCTGGTGGGCTACGTCGGAGCTTTCACCTATGCCGAAGTTATCTCCGGTTACACCAGCTTCTTCCTGGGCGTGAGGAGCGTATGCCCCGACGCGACCATGAAGGTGCAGTTCACCGGTTCCTGGTACGACGAAGCTGAAGAAGCCAACGCCGCCAAGGCTCTGATCGCCGCCGGCTGCGACCTAATCTCCCAGCACGCCGACTCCATGGGCGCTCCCTCCGTTTGCGAAGCCGCCAACATCCCCAACGTGTCCTACAACGGCTCCACCGTGGAAGCCTGCCCCAACACCTTCATCGTGGCCAGCCGCATCGACTGGGCTCCCTACCTGACCTTCGTTTGCGAGAAGGTCGCCGCGGGCGAGAAGTTCGACTATGACTACACCGGCACCATCGCTACCGGTTCCGTAAAGATCACCGACATCAACACTGCCGCCGCTGCCGAAGGCACCGTGGAAGCTGTTGAGGCCGCCAAGGCCGGTCTGGAAGACGGCAGCCTGAGGGTGTTCGCCACCTCCACCTTCACCGTGGAAGGCGCCGAGCTCACCACCTACCTGGCCGATGTCGACACTGACGACGCCTACACTCCCGATACCGAAGTCATCATCGACGGCGTGTTCGCTGAGAGTTACTTCCGTTCCGCTCCTTACTTCGGAGTAACCATCGACGGCATCGAGCTGCTCAACACCGCGTTCTAATCCATTCTGACGATAAAATGAAGGGGGAAACCAGTTTCCCCCTTCATTGCGTATCTTCTGCCTGATGACCGACAGACAGCGTTCGGCGCTTTTGTCCGGTCCCGCCGATAAGCGCCGAACAAACCCAACTATCCACTCCCCGGAGGTATTTATGCAGCCTGTACTCGAGCTCAAGCACATTACCAAGCGCTTCGGAAAGGACGTGCTCGCCAACGACGACGTTACCCTGGAGGTGTATCCCGGCGAAGTGCTGGCGATACTGGGCGAAAACGGCTGCGGCAAGACCACGCTTATGAACATGGTGTCGGGCATCTACTATCCCGACGCCGGACATATCTGCATAAACGGGCAGGAAGCGCTGATCCGCTCCCCCCGCGACGCGTACCGCTACAACATCGGCATGATCCATCAGCATTTCAAACTGGTGGACGTGTTTTCCGCCGCCGAGAACATCGCCCTGGGGCTTGACAATACCAGCGGCAGCCTTAAGCAGGTGACGGACAAAGTCAGCGAGATCTCAGCCAAATACGGCTTTAATATAGACCCCAACAAAAAGATATACGACATGTCCGTGTCCGAAAAACAGACCGTAGAGATAATCAAGGTGCTGTTCAGGGGCGCGCAGATACTTATACTTGACGAGCCCACCGCGGTGCTCACCCTGTCCGAGATAAGGCGCCTGTTCGAGATACTGCGCAACATGGTGGCCGACGGCAAGTCCGTGATCATCATCACCCACAAATTAAACGAGGTGATGGAGGTGTCCGACCGGGTGGCCGTAATGCGCAAGGGCAAGCACATCGCCACCGTGAACACCAAAGAAACCACAGAAAGCGAGCTCACCGACATGATGGTGGGCCGCAAGGTGGACCTTAACATCGCCCGCACCCTGCCCGTGGACCTCCGTCCCCGCATAGAGGTCAAAAACCTGTCCCTCAGAGACGAAGAGGGCGGCTGGGCGCTCAGGGACGTGAGCTTTACCGCCTGCGGCGGCGAGATTCTGGGCATAGCGGGCATAGCCGGCAGCGGGCAGAGGCAGCTGCTGGAAGCCATCGCGGGGCTCAACAGGCCCGAAAGCGGCGAAATAATCTTCACCAACCCCAAGAAAAACAAGCCCGTGACCCTTTTCCACAAAAAGCTGCCCCAGATAAGGCGGCTGGCCGCGGAAAACAAGCTGCACTACCCGGACGGCAAGCGGGTGAGTCTGACCGGCGTGAACGACAAGCGGCTGCGCGCGCTGATAGCCGAGGAAAAGCTGCTGTTCGACGACGACGAGATCATGTCCTTAAGGGACAAGACCCCGCTGGAGATCAGGGAGCTGGGCGTCAAACTCTCCTTCGTGCCCGAGGACCGGCTGGGCATGGGCCTGGTGGGCGACATGGGCATCAGCGACAACATGATGCTCAGGAGCTACCGCAAGGGCAGGAGCATGTTCCTGAACTTCAAGAAGCCCAAGGCGCTGGGCGAAGAGATCATAAAGGAACTGGAGGTCGTGACCCCCTCCGTCAAAACGCCCGTCAGGCGCTTAAGCGGCGGCAACCTGCAGAAGGTGCTGGTGGGCAGGGAGATCTCCTCCTCCCCCAAGGTGCTCATGGCGGCGTACCCCGTGAGGGGACTGGACATCAACTCCTCCTACACCATATACAACCTGCTGGCCAAGCAGAAGTCCTTGGGCACGGCGGTGATATACGTGGGCGAGGACCTGGACGTGCTGATGGAACTGTGCGACCGGATAGTGGTTATGAATTCCGGGCGCCTGAGCGATCCGCTGGACGCGCGCAGCGTCAAAAAAGAAGAACTGGGACGGCTCATGACCGTATCTCACATGGAGGGAGAATAAACAATGCAGACGAACCGGGTAAAGGCTCCTTTGGTACACTTAAGCCGGCGGGACGTGCTGCCCCTGTGGAGCAAGGCGTTCATCCGCCTGGCGGCGTTCATACTGGGCATGGCGGTATGCGGCCTGGTGGCGCTGCTGCTTATCGAAAAACTGAGGCTCGACCCCTCCCGCCTGGGAGAATTCTATTACAGCTTCATAAAGGGTTCGTTCTCCACCCTGGCAAAGCGCTGGAAGTTCTTTAAGAACGTGGCGGTGCTGCTGTGCATAGCCCTGGCGCTCACCCCCGCTTTCCGCATGCGCTTCTGGAACACCGGCGCCGAAGGGCAGACCCTGGTGGGCGTGCTGGCGGCGGTGGCAGTCAACTTCTACCTGGGCGGCAAGTACACCAACGGCCGGGTCGCCTGGCCGGACTGGGCGCTGCTGCTGCTCATGTTCGTGGCGGCGCTGGCGGCGGGCGCGATATGGGGCGTTATTCCCGCGCTGTTCAAGGCCCGGTGGAACACCAACGAGACCCTCTTCACCCTCATGATGAACTATGTAGCCACCTTCTTCGTGAGCTACTGCCTGATAAAGTGGGTGCCCAGCGGCTCTTCCTCCCTGGGCAAACTGAACAGCGGCAAGCTGCCCATAGTGTTCACGGGCCTGGGCAAGAGCCAGTATTCCGACTATCTGCTCATAATCATACTCGTCGGCCTGGTGACCGCGCTGGTGTACGTGTACTTAAACTACTCCAAGCACGGCTACGAGATCAGCGTGGTAGGCGAAAGCGAGCGCACCGCCCGCTACGTGGGTATAAACGTGAACAAGGTCATCGTGCGCACGATGCTTTTGAGCGGCATGCTGTGTGGCCTGGCGGGCTGGATAATCGGCGCGGGGCTGGACAGGTCCGTCACCACCGAAAGCGTGGGCGGCCAGGGCTTTACCGGCATAATGGTGTGCTGGCTGGCCAAGTTCGATCCCATCATGATGATAATCACCAGCGGGCTCATCATCTTCCTGAACCTCGGCGCGGACCAGATATCCACCACTTTCGACGTGTCCGGCGCCTTCCCAAACGTTATCATCGGCATAGTGCTGTTCTTCATAATCGGCAGCGAGTTCTTTATCAACTACAAGATCAACTTCCACAAAAAGGAAGCGCCCGCTCTGGCGAAGTAAGCCTCCCATCCCACTTACGAAAGGATAAAGCGCATGAGTCCGTTTATTGACTTTTTAGTAGACTCCCTGGGCTTCGGAGCCACCTTCATGTACGGCTCCACCGGCGAGATAATCACCGAAAAGGCGGGGCATCTTAACCTGGGCATCCCGGGCATTATGTGCATGGGCGGCGCGGGCGGCTGCCTGGTGATAAACATGTGCGTGAAGGCGGGCTTTCCTCCCTTCCTGATCGTGATACTGGGCATACTGGGTTCCTTCCTGATGGGCGCGCTGATGGGGCTTATCTACTCCTTCCTGACCGTCACCCTGCGCGCCAACCAGAACGTGACGGGCCTTGCGCTCACCACCTTCGGCGTGGGCCTTATGAAAGTGCTCATGAGCGACAAAAAGCTGGTGCAGGCCAACACTTACCTGGTGAACCCCAAGAACTACTTCCGCTTCCCCTTCGCTTCCCACACCGACAGCCTGCACACCCTGGGCGTGATGTTCTTTATCGCGCTGATAATCGCGCTGGGCGCGGGCTGGATACTGTACCGCACCCGCGTGGGGCTCAACCTCAGGAGCATAGGCGAAAACCCCGCCACCGCCGACGCGGCGGGCATCAACGTCACCCGCTACAAGTACCTGGCCACCTGCGCGGGCAGCGGCATAAGCGCCCTTGGCGGACTGTACTACATAATGGACTATATGTGCTCCCAGGAGGCGTACCTGAGCCTGGAAGCTTTCGGCTGGCTGTCCATCGCGTTGGTCATATTCGTGCTGTGGAAGCCCCACATCACCATCCCCGGCGCGTTCATATTCGGCGTACTGTTCTCCTGCTCCAGCCACATCGCCAACCTTTCCTTCATAAAGGTGACCATGGCTGCCAAGCCCCTGCTCAAGATGCTGCCCTACGTGTTCACCATCGTGGTGCTCATCATCTCCTCCGTGCGCAACCGCAGGGAGAACCGTCCCCCCAAATCGCTGGGCATCTCGTACTTCAGGGAAGAAAGATAGTTCCATATTTCACCGCTGCGGTGTATAATGGGAGAGGCGCTGACCTCTCCCTTTTTTTTGCTAACCATTCCCCGGCGCGAAAGGAGCGTATATGCAGACCGAGCGGCTCATACTCGACCCCGTCACCGAAAGCGACAGGCAGGATTACTTTACCAACATCTCCCACGACAGGAAGGTGCTTGAGACCTTCGTGTGCCGCTACGCCGAAACGCCCGAAGAAGTGGATCTTACAAAGATAATCGGCAACCCCGACGTGTTCGCCGTCCGCCTTAAGCAGACGGGGCGGCTGATAGGGCTGATACTGTTTTTCGGCGCGGAAGGCGCTTCCTGTGAGATCGGCTACGGCTTGGGCTCAGACTACTGGGGGCATGGCTACGCCACCGAGGCGGTCAGGCGCTTTCTCGAATACCTGTTTGAGGAAAAAGGGTTCACCGCCGTGCGCGCCTCCTTTTTTACCGGCAACACCGCTTCAAGGCGGGTAATGGAAAAAAGCGGCATGCGCTACTCGCATTTTTCGGAAAAGGAACTGGTCTACCTGGACATCCCCCGGGACCTGACCTACTACAGCATAACAAAACAAGAATGGGAGGCCCTAAAATGAAGATCCTGGTTTTGAACGGCAGTCCCAAGCGGGACAAAAGCGACACCATGCATATCACCCGCGCGTTCCTCGACGGCATGAAGGACGCGGGGGAGCAGGATATAAGCGTTATCCACACCGTGGACAGCCACATAGAGTACTGCACCGGCTGTTTCTCGTGCATGAGGAACGGCGGCGCCTGCGTCCATGACGACGACATGAAGGGCATACTGGAAAATATGCTTGACAGCGACCTGCTCGTCTGGAGCTTTCCTTTGTACTGCTACGGCATGCCCGCCCCGCTCAAGGCGCTGCTGGACCGCACGCTGCCCTTGTCCTCCATGGCCATGCGCAAGGTGGGCGACCGCTACGAGCACCTGGAGCAGGCGGACCTTTCGAAGCTCAGGTACCTTATGATCTGCGGCTGCGGTTTCCCCAACAGCAGGTACAACTTCGAGCCCGCCGTAAAGCAGTTCGAACTGTGCTTCCCCTCGGGGCGTACGGTGATCACCTTGCCCGAAAGCCCCATGTTCGCCGCCGCCGAAGCCGAGTCCGTAACGAAGCCCCGCCTGGAAAAAGTGCGCGAGGCGGGCCGGCAGTACGCCGAAACGGGCAGCATCTCCCCCGAGCTTATGGACGAGATTGCTTCCCCCATGATCCCCGAGGAAGTGTACGCCAGGATCGTGAACGGTACCGTGTGATGGATACCTTCGAATATATCAGCCTCAGGCAGCGGCCCGGACTCATGCGGGAAGCGGCAGAATGGTTCCACGGCAGGTGGGGCGTGCCCGCGGCGGCCTATCTGGACTGCATGCAGGCTTACCTGGACCGGAAGACCGAATACGGCTGGTACCTGTGCCTGCACGAAGGGCAGATAATCGGCGGGCTGGGCGTGATAGCCAACGACTTTCACGACCGGAAGGACCTGTGCCCCAACGTGTGCGCCGTGTACACCCTGGAGAAGTTCCGGGGGCGGGGCGTCGCGGGAAAGCTGCTTGATTTGGCCGTTAACGACATGCGCTCAAAAGGGGTATCGCCCCTGTACCTCGTCACCGACCACACGGGCTTTTACGAGCGCTACAGCTGGGAATACCTGTGCGAAGCGACAGGCGACGGCGAAACGCACCCCTCGCGGGTATATATCCACAGGTGAACCCGACAAAATCGCGCACAAAATGACAGGACAGGCGCCTCCCGATCGGATATACTGCATCTGTCAGGAAAGGACGGGATGTTTATGGAATGGCTCAGCAGCATCCGCGCGGCGATCGACTATATCGAATCCCGCTTGACGGACGATATAAACGTAAAGGACGTGGCGGACAGGGTCTACCTTTCCCCCTTCTTCCTCCAGCGGGGCTTTTCTCTGATGACGGGCTGCGGCGTAGGCGAGTACATAAGGAACCGCCGGCTGTACCTGGCGGCACTGGAGCTCAGGGACACGGACGCGAAGGTGATCGACATCGCCCTCAAGTACGGCTACGAGACGCCCGAAAGCTTTGCCAAGGCGTTCACCCGCTTTCACGGCGTGACCCCTTCCCAGGCGCGGGAGGGCGGCCGCATCACATCTTTCCTTCCCATGACGGTCAATATTTCCATACAGGGAGGCAGCCAGATGGATTTTAAGATCACTCCGATGTTCCCGTTCAGGCTCATCGGGTTCCAGAAGATCTTCGGTTACGAGAATTCCTACGAGGAGATACCCAAGTTCTGGGACGAGACCTGCGAAAAATACGCCCGCAACGTATACGCGGGCAATCCCCCCGCCAACCCTTACGAGCAGGCGCTCATGGACAACTGCATTGGCGAATACGGCGTGTGCATAGACGACCTGGAGGGCGAGCGGTTCCGCTATCTGATCGCGGGCAAGTACACCGGCGGTCCCGTACCCGAGGGCATGGTGCTGTACGAATTTCCCCGCGGCGAGTGGGCGGTGTTCGACTGCGTGGGGCCCAATCCCCGCACGCTCCAGAATATGAACACGAGGATCTTCCGCGAATGGCTCCCCGGGAATCCGGACTTCGAGCTGAGCGGAAACGCTACGGTGGAGTGGTACGACTGCATAAACGGCGAAATGACCGACCCGGATTACCACAGCGCCGTATGGGTGCCCGTGAAAAGAAAAAAGTGAGATCCCGGCGTAAAGGGACCGGCGGCGGAAAGCTGTCGGTCTTTGTTTTGCGGGCGGGATTGAATACTTTGGGCCGCTTATGGTACAATAAGATGGATAAAAAACACGGAGCTGAAATATAATGAGCAAAGACTTTATCATCCGCCGCGAAACAAAAGCGGACCATGCGGAAGTCGAATACCTGATCCGCGAATCCTTCTGGAACGTGTACCGCCCGGGCTGTTCCGAGCACCTGGTCATGCACGTGCTCAGGGACGACCCCGCCTTCGTGCCCGAACTGGACTTCGTCATGGAAAAGGACGGAAAACTCATAGGGCAGAACATGTTCATGAAGACCGTCATAAACGCGGACGACGGGCGTGACGTGCCCGTGCTCACCATGGGTCCCATCTGTATAACCCCGGAGCTTAAGCGCAAGGGCTACGGCAAGCAGCTGCTGGACTATTCCATCGAAAAAGCCGCTGAAATGGGCTTCGGCGCGGTGCTGTTCGAAGGCAACATACTGTTTTACGGCAAAAGCGGCTTCGACTACGCGAGGAATTTCTCCATCCGCTACCACGACCTGCCCGAAGGCGCGGACGACTCCTTCTTCCTGTGCAGGGAACTCATCCCCGGGTACTTAAGCGGCGTTACTGGCGTGTACCAAACGCCCAAAGGCTACTATGTAGCCGACGCGGACGTGGAAGAGTTCGACAAGCACTTCCCGCCCAAGCAGAAGCTCAAGCTCCCCGGGCAGCTGTTCGACTGAGTCCTGACTATAGTCAAGGGAGGACACGATGAGTCCTGACATGACCGTACCCTGCGGCGAGGGGATAATAAACATTCGGGTCGGCGCGATCATACTCAAAAACGGCAGGTTCATGATGGTCGGCAACAGCAGGAGCGATTATCTGTACTCCGTGGGCGGACGCCTCAAGTTCGGCGAGACCGCCGAGGAAGCGGTACGGCGGGAAGTGTTCGAGGAAACGGGCGTGCGGCTGGAAACGGAGCGCCTGGGCTTCGTGCACGAAAATTATTTTTACGCCGACTCCCCCGCGCACCGCGGCAGGCTGGTCTACGAGATATCGTTCTATTACTACATGAAGGTGCCTGAGGATTTCGAGCCCGTATGCGCCTCCTTCACCGAGGACGACAGCAAAGAATTCCTGAAGTGGGTGTCCCCGGACGAAAAAGCCGCCATATATCCGGAGTTTTTCAGGACGGAGCTTTTCCGGCCCGGGACCGGGGTCAGGCACTTTGTGAAGGACGAAAGGCGGACAAAATGAAGATAGGCGTAATATCCGACACCCACGACCTTTTGCGCCCCGAGGTGGCGGAAAACCTTAAGGGCTGCGAGCTCATCCTCCACGCGGGGGACATAAGCAGCCCCGCTATACTCGATAATCTACGAAACATCGCCCCGGTCAGGGCGGTAAGGGGCAACAACGACCGGGAGTGGGCCGAAGACCTGCCGCTTATGCTGGAGTTTGAGCTTGGCGGGCTCAAGGTCCTGATGACCCACAAAAAGCGGGACCTGCCCCGGGACCTTACCCCCTATGACCTTGTGATATTCGGGCATTCCCACACCTACTACTGCGAGTGGGAAGACACGGGAAACGGGAAGCAGACGCTTCTGCTCAATCCCGGCAGCTGCGGTCCCCGCCGCTTTTACCAGCCCGTCACCATGGCGGTGCTCATTCTGGACGAAAACGGCCTTGCAGCAAACAAAATCGATATCGGAAACGTCAAAGAAAAGACCGCGCCGGACAGCGCGCCCGACCTGGCAAGCATTGCCGAAGTCGTGGTCAGGGAGACCGCCCGGGGCCGCAGCCCGGAGGAGATCGCCCGGAAGCACGGCATTGACCCCGCGCTTGCGGAAAAGATCGCCCGGCTGTACGTGACCCATCCCGGCGTCACCGTCGAAGGGATACTCAGAAAGATGGGAGTGTGAGAAGAATGAAGCGCATACTCGCCGCGCTGCTCGCCATGCTGATGGGCGCGACAACCGTAGACGCCGCGGGGTTCACCGTGGGCACGGACGTGAGCGAAAACAGCATAACCGACTTTTACTACACCGTGGACGCCTCATACTATCCCCCGCTTTACCAGCGCTACCGCTTTTATGTGCAGGACGGCAAAAAGTGGTTCTTCCACGAGTCCCGCCAGGGCGGCGGCTGGCCCCAGATGGAAGAAGACATTGTCGCTTCCGGCACGCTTGAGATCACGGACGAGATCTGGGCGGAGTTTGCGGCGTGCCTTGCGGGCGGCAGGGTAAAGGCCCGTGAAGAGCATCTGGAGGACGGGGACTCCGGCCCCTGGACCTACCTGTACTGGACGGGAGACGAGGGTAACATACAGGAATACAGCTTTGCCTCCTACGGCAAACAGCTGGAATTCGAAGCGCTGTGCAGAAAGCTGGCGCAGGATCATGTGCTCACCCGCTTCTTTTTCGGGCGGGGCGGCTACATGATGCCGGTATACCGCGAAGTCGTTTTGCGTAACGGCAGGTATTACCTCATGGAAGACGACGAGGTGGTAAGGGAATTTCCTCCCGCCTTCGCCGAAGAGCTGGAAAAGCTCGTTTCCGAATACAAACTTGAGGACTGGAACGGCTTCAGGGGCAGCGACCCCCGGGTGCTCGACGGGGAACACTTTACGCTGGAACTTTCCTTCGCGGACGGCGACATGGTGCGCGCCTCGGGCGAAAACGAATTCCCGGAAGGATACCATAATGCGGTAAACGCCGTCGAAGACGTGTTCAGGCGTGAGGAAATGGCCGTTATCGCGGGAGAGTACAAATACGAAAAACCGGGTTTCGGCGGAGATTTCACTATCACCCTTAACCCGGACGGCACCTACACCTTTTATGAAGGCGCCCTGAGCAGCTACATTGGCAGCGGCACCTGGGAACTCTGGTACGGCGCCGTGTACCTAAGCGAAGACCCCGAAAACGGGCATGTGCTGCGCTTCGCCTTCGGTCTTGACGATGACCGCCTTATGTACATCGCCTCCGAATCTAGCGCTTTCCCCCATGTGAAAGTATCCGACCGGGAAACGTTCAGAAAACAGAAGTAACATAAACGCCGGGCCCGAACGGGACCCGGCGCGAAAGATCCTTACTGTTGTTGACAAATGAACAAAAATATGCTAATATGTCGACGTTAGCGAGAGCTAATGGAATTACCGCAGCCTCCCTCCCTCATTGGCTGCGGTAATTTCTTTATTTGGACAGCAGGCTGTCCGGCAGGCGGTACACCGCCTGGTAGAGCACGGTGCCGAACACGTACACCGCTATCGCCTCGCCGATGCCCACGGTGAGCATGGTCAGGGGCAGGTAGCCGAAGGTCTGCTTGTCGGTCACTCCGAAGCCGGAGAAACCGTAGCACGCCCACACGACGGCGCCCACTATCACGGCGTTCAGGATCACGGGGAAGCTGATTGCCAGCCAGTAGCGGGAGGTCTTGACCCCGGGCTTTTTGTAGCCCACCTTGTAGGTGAGATATGCCGCGGCAAGGGTGGTCAGCGAGCCGAAGATCACGTCCCATACGGCGCCGCCGCCGATCAGGTTGGCGATCAGGCAGCCGATGAACAGGCCGGGCACCGCTTCGGGCATAAGCAGGGGCAGCACGCACAGCGCCTCGGAAAGCCTGAGCTGTATGGCGCCGGAACCGAAGGAATACATCACGTACGTGCACGCGAAGTAGATCGCGGCGACGACCGCCGCGCGGGTAATGTAGGATACGGTGTTTTTGCTATTCTTCATTGGGTAAAATACGGGTCTGCCTTCAGCAGACCCATCTCCTTTTCCCTAGTTTTGTTTAAGGACAGGATGGATCTCGAACTGTCCGTTGTATATTCCGTCCCCGGGAGGAGGGGGAAGTATATCGTGTCTTGTCGTCATTGCGAGGCTCCGAAGGAGCCGTGGCAATCCGCCTCTTTTCGCTGGCACTGGATTTTACCACAGCACATAGCAAATTAAAAGCAAGATTGCGTTATTTTGATATGATAAAGAAATAATTATTGCTTTCAACTACTTTATTATATCAGATAAATTCAATGTTGACGATGGATATACTATACTCTCCATAAAATAGACGAAGTCATCGTATTGTAGGCTATTATCTGCTATATTTGTTATGATTAAATATACAATTCCATTTTCTGCTCTTATATAAGCAGTGAATTTATCATCCGTTCCGAAATTATTATTGTATGTGCTAGCAATTATATATTCATAATTATATACTGTTTTTATTGAATCTTTACTTAGAACAACTCCCAAAGAATTCTCTAATTCAACCTTTGCATGAGAATTCAAAATAAAACTATTGTCAAATTCACTCCTCGGATGCTTTATCATTTCATAAATAGGCAATTTCTGCCATATATCCATATTTGCTATCGAAATTGTATATTCTAGGTTATCTTTAGGAACTAGTATTGTTGTTCCTATACCACCTTCATCATCAGAGTCAAAAATACGCCAATTCTGTGGTATGTAATACTTGATACCTATTATTCCGTCTTCGTATAACTTCTTTTGAAAACTGTTTCCATATTTTATATTTAAAACTATTTTTTCGACTATTTGCCTATTTGTTTCAATATACTTGTCAGAGTAAAACTGCATGATTATATTTATTTTTTTGCCTTGGGTTGCAGTAATGTAATTAAACTCATACATTTCCTGATATTGATATGAGTATTTAGAGAACAAAACAATGTATTTGTTCTGACCTATGCTCTCAACTCTATTCTCTATTACTTGTATTTCTTTTTCATTCAGAGTAGCTAAAGCAAAAGAGCTCAACATGTTTATTTCTTTTTCACCCAATTCATTAAAGTCTACAAGATCATAGTCTTCCATAACTATAAACAATTCTGAATTGGTTGTTGTGTCGATAGCATCTAAATATATATTATTCTCAAGTAGTATGTTTTTTATTACTTCAACATCAGTTTCTCTAGTGTAAACCAAATAGTCTTTTGGAATTGTAATTGTCATATCTAACTCAGGAACGAAATGAGTTGTATAAATTGTCATTGCTCGTGAAATAGGACAAAATGTCCATGCAAAAACTAGCAGGAGTATAACACTTAATATCCTTTTCATACCCATACCTCCTTATACTCTTGAATTATCTCCACTGAGACTCTGCCGTATCAATTATCTTCCGAATAGTCTTTGGTATATTACTGGGATCAATTCGTGTGAAGATATAATCACCATTTATCAGATAACCATCTGAAATATATAATAGAGAATCTCCTGTGCTGCCGATCTTACAGGGAGGGTCTCCATTGTAATTATATGTTAGAAATTCATCAAGAGTAAGTCTGCCATGTACAGGAACCGTATCATGTTTTGCAAATCTCAATGAGAATATGCTTTTATTCATTATATAGATGTTTTTTATTATATGCTACCCGTAAGTGCTTCCCCTGAGATCATAAATACAACGTGTCATTCCTTCTGTATTCCTATCTGCATATATATAATCCAAGACCATATATTTATCTGGTTTCAATGTTATTACCATATAATCATTCTCAACTTGAGTATAATACACTTGATCTATTGCAGGGGCTTCATATAGTTTTATTGTAAATGTTCTGAACTCAAAAATAGCCACACAAATACCTATGACTGCTGCTACCAATCCAAGAAGACCGCCAAAAATAGTGACGATTGCTTTTCCAAACTTTTTCATTACACTAAATCTCCGCTAAGAAGTAAACCAATCATTGTAAAAAAAATATAGGAGAATGAATCTCCTATATTTTGAGATATTAGAACTCGCAGCTCCTGGTCGTTCTCGGGAAGGGCAGCACGTCCCTGATGTTGCCTACGCCGGTCAGGTACATTATCATGCGCTCGAAGCCCATGCCGAAACCGGAATGCACCACGCTGCCGTACTTCCTGAGCTCCAGGTACCACCAGTAGTCCTCCGGCTTCATGCCCAGCTCGTTGATTATGCCCGTGAGCACGTCCAGCCTCTCTTCCCTCTGGCTGCCGCCGCACAGTTCGCCTATGCCGGGCACCAGCAGGTCCGCCGCCGCAACGGTCTTGCCGTCGGGGTTGCGGCGCATGTAGAACGCCTTGATCTCTTTGGGATAGTCCGTTACGAACACGGGCTTTTTGAACACCTGCTCGGTCAGGAACCTTTCGTGCTCGGTCTGCATGTCGCAGCCCCAGAAGGGTTTGTACTCGAACTCCTTGCCGCTTTCCTCCAGCAGCTTTATGGCCTCGGTGTAGGTGACGCGGGCAAAATCGGAATCCTTCACCAGCGTTAGGCGCTCGATCAGACCCTTGTCCACCCTTTCGTTCAGGAACGCCATCTCCCTGGGGCACTCGGTCAATACGGCGGAAATGATGTATTTGACCATCTCCTCCTCGATGTCCATGTCCCCGTTAAGGTCGCAGAACGCGATCTCCGGCTCTATCATCCAGAACTCGGCGGCGTGGCGGGCGGTGTAGCTCTCCTCCGCGCGGAAGGTGGGGCCGAAGGTGTATATGGAACCGAAAGCCGTGGCGAACACTTCGCCGTTCAACTGGCCGGACACGGTCAGGGACACGGGCTTGCCGAAAAAGTCCTTGTCAAAGTCCACGCTGCCGTCGGGGAGCCGGGGCGGATCGCCCGCATCCAGTGTGGTCACCCGGAACATCGCGCCCGCGCCTTCCGCGTCGGAGCCGGTGATCAGGGGAGTATGCACGTACACGAAGCCTTTGTCGTGGAAGAAGCGGTGTATCGCCTGCGCCGCCACGCTCCTTATGCGGAACACGGCCTGGAACAGGTTGGCACGGGGGCGCAGGTGCGCGATGGTGCGCAGGTATTCCACGGAGTGGAACTTCTTCTGCAGGGGATAGTCAGCGGGGCTGTCGCCCAGCACCGTAAGCGCGTCCGCGTTCAGCTCGAAGGGCTGCTTGTTCTCGGGCGTGGGGATGATCTCGCCCGCGCACTCCAGGCTGGCGCCCACCGTCACGCGGCGCATCACGTCGGCGTAATTCTCCAGTTTATCCGCTTCCACCACTATCTGCAGGGAAGTGAAAAAGCTGCCGTCGTTCAGCTCGATGAACGCCACGTTCTTGCTCTGGCGGCAGGTGCGGACCCAGCCCTGCACTTTGGCGGGCATTTTTTCCGCGGGAGAAAGCGCGTATAACTCTTTTACGGTGTAAGTCTTCATAAAACAAACCTCGCTTGACGCTTTGGTGGATATTATACAACACATCCGCGGGTTTGTAAAGCCGCCTGAGCCCTGACCGAAAATATAACAGCGGCGGGATGCCTCCCGCCGCCAATGTGCAGTAAACGCTTATTCCGCTATCGCCAGACCTTCTTCCATGCTGCCGGTCAGGTAGTGTATGACTTCCCTGTCGGCGTTCCAGATCGCGAAATCGTGATCGTTCACGTGCTTCCCGTTGTTGTTGAACTCGATAAGGTAGTTATGGTCGTTCTGTTCCTCCGCGGGCACCGCTTTTAATACGGCTTCGAGTATTTTCATCGCCTCTTCATTCCCGGCAAAGGTGAACGTGTCCTCCGTGTTCAGCATGTCCGCGATGTAGACGTCCATCTTGTCCGCGTACATCGATAGATTCGGGTCGGCAGACGCGGTCTGGTAAGTCCTTCTGAACAGCGCCACGTCCTGTTCCTCTTCGCCGATGTTCTGGTACAGCGAGCTTTCGTAACCCGCCAGGCAGATATCGGGGTTGAAGTAAATGAACAGCTCCGCAGCGATGGACGCGTCCAGCATGTCCACGCCCAGCGCCTTGTAGGGCGCCTGCGCTTCTTCGCTGTCGAGCCTGTAGTTGCCCGGATGCCCCTTGTAATAATAGGCGTACTCGTCCGCGTAATACGCGGCGATGAACTTCATGTAGTCGAAGGGCGGATACGTTTTTTCCAGGCTGGGGCTGGTGCCTATGAACACCATGAGCTTCTTTCCCTGTTCACGGGCGGCGGCGAATATCTCGTCGTCAAAGCTGTACAGCGTCCTGAATTTATCGTCGTTGCCCGCCGCGCTCATGGCTGCCAGCAGGTTATTGATATAGTTGTTGCTTATGCGGGTATCCGCCATCACCTTCGCCTGGAAGTCCGCGTCGTCAAGCCCGAAGGTGTCCGCGCTCCTTCTTACCACCCACCAGCGCACCGGGTTGCCGGCTGCCTCCTCCACGTCAAGCAGGGCGTACACCAGCGGTTTCAGCTTTGCGGCGGAATTCACTGTAAAATCCCTGACTTCGCCGCTTCTCGCGCCCTCTTTGTAGGCTTTTGCCTGCTCTGTCAGCGCTTCGTGCTTCGCCTGCGCGTTTTCTCCCGCATAGGCGGACCTGAAAGCGGTATACGTGGCGCTGCCGTCGGTGACCATGGTCACGGTGTACTGACCGTCCGGGATATTGTTGGCGTAGCACATGCTGCCCAGGGTATAGATATGCATGTCGTTCACGTAGAAGTTGAAGCGCATTTCCGGATTAATCTCAAGCAGCATCTTCACGTAACCGCTCAGGTGCGCCACACGGTCGTTGTAGTTCTGGGCGCTCTCGTTTTCGGACACAGTCTCCAGGGGATTGCGGTACATGTTTTCCGGCAGATTGTCCCAGTCGAAAGCGCGGTAACGGTTAAGGTTGACTATGGTGGGTATGCCCGTATCCACGCTTCCGTCGCCCGTGAACCACTTGAGCGCCTCAATGAGCGTATCGGTGGTGGCGGTGGCGGTGATGACGTTGACTTCGGTCGCGGCGAGCGGCACGGGTATATTGCCTTCCCGCTTGATTATGACGTCTCCCGTCATGTATTCCGCGGTCAGTACCCACTTGCCGAAATAGGGAAGCTCCACGGTGATGGCGTTTTCGTCGTCAAACTCTTCAAGTTTGACCAGAAACTCCTCTTCCTGGCTGACGTCTCTGTCGCGGCTCATCCTGAATATCAGCTTGACGCTGTCGCCGTGATAGTTGTTGGCAAGGCGCTCCATGCCGGGCAGCCTCACCTCCACCTTGAGCGAATCCGGCTCGGTCTGCAGGGCGGTCACATCCCACGCGGTCTCCGCATGAACGCAGGAAAACGCGCAAAAGGCAAGGCACAGCACGAGTATCAGCGCTATTCTTCTCATCGTATCCACTCCTTATTCTACAGCTCTCCGGCGCGCTTAATCCGCCGCCGGCGCATGCTTTTATTCGACCGGGCTGAGTCCCTCTTCGACGCTTCCGGCAAGGTAGCGGATAACGCCCTTGCTGGCGTTCCAGATGGCGAAGTCGTATTCGTTCACCTGCCTGGAGGTGTTATTGAACTCGACCAGATAATTGCGGTCGCCCGCCTCATCCTCGGGCACGGCTTTCAGCGCGGCTTCCAGCACCTTGAGCGCTTTCTCGTTGCCGGCAAAGGTGAATGTGTCTTCGGTATCGGTCATATCCGCAATGAATATGTCCATCTTGTCGGCATAGAATGCCAGGTTGGTGGTATCCATCGCGGTCTCGTAAGTGCGCCTGAACAGCGCCACATCCTGCTCCACGTCGCCTATGTTCTGGTAAAGCGTGCTTTCGTAGCCCGCCACGCAGATATCGGGGTTGAAATACATGAACAGCTCGGCGGCGATGGAAGCATCCAGCATATTGACGCCCATATCCTTGTAGGGCTGCTGAACACTCTCGGAATCCAGCGTATAGTTGCCCGGATGCCCCTTGTAATAATACGCGTACTCATCCCCGAAATACGTTATAAGGAACTGCATGTAGTCAAAGGGAGGATAGGTTTTTTCCAGGGCAGCCGACGTGCCTATGAACATCATGAGCTTTTTGCCTTCGTTTCTCGCGGAACCGAATATCTCGTCGTCAAAGCTGTAAAGCTGCTTGAAGCCCTCGTCGTTGCCCGCGGCGCTCACGGCGGACAGCAGGTTGTTGATATAGTTGCTGGTGATGCGGGGATCCGCCAGCACCTTCGCCTGGAATTCCGCGTCGGGAAGCCCGAAGGTGTCGCCGCTCTTCCTTACGACCCACCAGCGCGCGGGGTTGCCGTGCGCCTCTTCCACGTCGAGCAGCGCATAGATATACCTGCGGATAAAGTATCTGTCGTCGTAATTGGGCAGGGATCCGTCCCTGAGAGAGGCTCTGAATTCCTCGAACTCCTTCATATAGTTCTCGTGCATCTCAAAGCCGTTTTCTCCGTTGTAGATATCCCTGAACACCGTATATGTGGCGCTGCCGTCGGTGACCAGGGTGATGGAATACTGCCCGTCGGGAATATGGTTATAGTAGCAGATCGGCGCCAGCAGGCGCAGGTGTATGTCGCTGACGTAGAAATTGAAGTAAGTGTCCGGATTGATCTCCAGCAGTTCCTTCACGTACTGCTTCGTCCAGTCGGCGCGCACCCAGTAGCCCACGTTGCTGTGGATCTCGGCGTCCGTCATGAGCGGGTTGGTGTACATGTTCTCGGGCAGATTGTCGTAATCGAACGCCCTGTAGCGGTTTATGTTCACTATGGTGGGGATGGAAGTATCGATGCTTCCGTCCTCGGTGAACCACTTGAGCGCCTCGATCAGAACGTCGGTAGTCGCGACGCCGTCCATAAAATTGACCTTCGTCACGCCAAGATTTACCGGTATGTTCTTTTCACGCTTGATTATGACGTCGCCAGTCATATATTCCGCGGTGAACATCCACTTTCCGAAATAGGGAAGCTCCATGGTATAGGAGTTTTCGTCATCAAACTCCGACAGTTCGACTATCCTGCTCTCTTCCTTGATGACCTTCCTGTCGTAGCTCATCTGGAATAACAGCCTGACCCTGTCGCCGTGATAGTTGTTCGACAGCCTGTCCATGCCGGGCAGCTCCACCCTGACCGTGCGGGAATCCAGCCCTTCGGGGATGACCTTCACATCCCATGCGGTCTCCCCCGCGGCGCACGCGAACAAAGATACCGCAAGGCACATAACCAGTATCAGCGCCAGTTTTCTCATCGTATTCCCTCCCTTGATACAGGAAAAAAATACGGTATAACCCGTGACTTGGGTTATACCGTACAATACCGTTTATTCCGCTATCGTCAGGCCTTCCTCCACGCTGCCGGTCAGATAGTGTATAACTTCCCTGGTAGCGTTCCAGAGGGCGAAATCATATTCGCAGACCTGCTTGTTGGCGTTGTTGAACTGCACCAGATAGGTGTGGTCTCCGGCTTCCTCCGCGGGCACAGCCTTGAGCGCCGCATCCAGCACCTTGAGCGCGTCCTCGTTGCCGGCATAAGTGCTGGCGTCGTCCGGCACTGCCATGTCGGAGATGAACAGATCCATCAGAGGCGCGTATTCCACGATGTTGGGGTTGGCCAGCGCGCTCTCAAAGGTCTTTCTGAACAGACCCACATCCTGCTCCTCGTTGCCGGTGTTCTGGTAGTAGCTGCTCTCGTAACCGGAAACGTAGATGTCGGGGTTAAAGTAAGTGAACAGCTCGGCCGCTATGGACGCATCCAGCACGTGCACGCCGATGTCGGTGTATGGCTTTTTGTTCTCCTCCAGCTCGACCTGGACGTTGCCGGGATGGCCCTTGTAGAAGTAGGCGTACGTGTCGCCGTAGAACGCGATGTGGAACTTAATGTAATCCATGGGCGGATAGTCCCTCTCCACCGCGGCGGAGCTGCCCAGGAACATCAGCAGTTTCTTGCCCTGATCCCGCTCGTTCTGGAACATCTCGTCCTCGAAGCTGTACAGGGTCTTGAACGCTTCGTCGTTGCCCGCGGCGCTCATGGCGGCCAGCAGGTTGTTGATGTAGTTATTGGTGATGCGGGTGTCCGCCAGCACCTTGGCCTGGAAGTCGGCGTCCGGAAGTCCGAAGGTGTCGCCGCTCTTCCTGACTACCCACCAGCGCACGGGATTGCCGTGAGCTTCTTCCACGTCCATAAGGGCATACACGCGGTCGCGCAGGTACAGCATGTCTTCGTAGTTGGTGATCTTGCCGCTCTTGATGCCCGCGCGGTATTCCTCGGTCTCCTTCACATACTGCGCATGCAGGGCAGCGGCATTGTCGGTGCCGGAATACGCCCTTCTGAACATGGAGTAGGAAGCCGAACCGTCGGTCACCATAGTCACGGAATAGTTGCCGTCCGGTACCTTGTTCGCCCACGCCAGGCGCGCCAGGGTACGCATATGGTAGTCGTTCAGGTAGAAATTGAAGTAGGTGTCGGGGTTGGCTATGAGCAGATCGCGCACGAACTCGCTCAGATAGCCGCAGCGCCTCCAGTAACCGATATCCTCTTCGTTCCTTTCCGCGCTGATCATGGCATGGCGGTACATGTTCTCAGGCAGGTTCTGCCAGTCGAAAGCCTTGGGGCGCCTAATGTCCAGGAAGGTGGGGATGGAGGTATCGATCGCGCCGTCCTCGGTGTACCACTTGAGCGCGGTGATGAGCGTATCCGTGGTGGCTACGCAGTCGACTATGTTCGCCTTCGTCACGCCGAAGTATACGTCAAGGTCCTTGACGCGGCGGGTGATCTGGCCCTTCTTGGTGAACTCGGCAGTCACCTGCCACTTGCCGAAGTTAGGCAGCTCCATCTTGATGGTCTTGGCCTCGGGATCGAAATCCGAGATCGCGAACTTGAACTCCGCTTCCTCGGTGTAGCCGATCTTGGAGTTGAACACCTTGGCTATCACGTTCACTCCGTCGCAGCCCCTGTTCTTGGCGATGGTGTCCACGCCGGGCGCCTCGACTACGAGTACCCTGGAATCCAGCGCTTCCTGCTTAAACGTCATGTCCCACGCGTCCGCATGCGCGACCAGCGCGAGAGAGAGCAAAAGCAGCAGCGCTCCTGCCAAAACGAGAATTTTCTTCATAACCGCAACTCCTTTGTGTGTTATGCACGGGGAACGCTCTTTCCCCGTTTATTTCCTTTTGTATTATAAACAAAAGTATATATGCCTGTCAACGGAAAATAAGGGCGTTTTCCCGCCGTTAAGACACAAAAATCGCCCGGAACGCGTTTCGTTCCGGGCGGAGGGTTTGGTTTACGCTACCTGTTTTTCGGCTTTCTTTCTGCCCCTGAACGGGTGCAGGATCCTGTTCAGGCGGTTGCGGCGCTTTTCCCTGAGGGCGAGGCGGTCGCCCAGGTCCCTCGCGCCCACGCCGTAGACCAGGTACAGTATCAGGCCGCTCACCACCATTATGAACACGGTGGAGGCGTTGCGGCGGCCGGAAGCGTTGATGTTGTAGCCCTCGCGGCCTTCCTCGAAGGTCATGTTCTGTATGACCATGGAGTAGCTGCGCCCGTAGGAGGAGGCGAAGGTGGCGCTCATGTCGTACTCGGTGAACAGGGCGTTGAAGTTAAGGGCGAACACCGCCAGCACGCTGGGCAGCACTATCGGCAGCTTGACCCTCAAAAACGTCACCAGCGGGCTCGCGCCCAGGTTCCTCGCCGCGTCCTCGAGCTCGGTGTCTATCGCGTAGAACGCCGCCTTTATCATACGTATCGCGAACGGCAGCTTGACCACCGTGTACGCCATTATGATCAGGAAGCGCACGTTCTCCTTATAGTACAGGTTGAAGTTCACGTCCAGCAGCGTGTTGCCCGCCACGCCTATGGAGAACCAGTTGGGGCTGTTGTAGAAAGTGCGGTAGCTGTAGCAGATCAGCACCGTGGGCAGCAGCCAGGGCAACAGCATGCAGTACTCCAGGAAGACGGAGCGCTTCTTGCCCTTGTGCTTGAATATGTAGTTGACCACTACCACCACTATCACGCACGCCAGCGCGGCGGCGATGGCGCTAAGTATAAAGCTCAGCCTTATGCCGCCCAAGGTGTCGGCGTTTGAGAACACGCCGCTTATGGAGCCCACCCTGGTGCGGTACCTGCCCGCGGAGGTCAGGTAGGAATAGTCCTGCTTGCCGAAGTAGTTTATCAGCGTCCACTCGCTCAGGTTGAGCGCCTTCGAACGGATCGCCGGGTAGTTCTGGAAGGAGAACACCACTATCATCACCACGGGGATCATGTAGATGACGAACAGCACATAGGCGTATATGTGGGCAAACACGTTGGCGACGGGGTTGGTTATCTTCTGCTTCTGCAGCTTGGCCTTGGTCTTGCTGACGCTCAGGTAGTGCCCCTTGCGCTCGTATGACGACAGCACCGTAAGCAGCAATATGGTGAACATGGCCAGTATCACGCTCAAAAGCGCGGCCCTGGCCTGGGGGAACGCCTCGTCCGCCACCGACGAGCCCGCCAGGCGCACTATCTCCGGGTTTATGGAGTCGTAACCCAAAAGCGTGGGCGCGCTCATGGCGCACAGACCGGTGATGAAGGTCATTACCGTCAGGGAGAACAGGGTGGGCAGCAGCGTGGGGAACACCACCTTGAACAGCACCTTGAAGGGCTTGGCGCCCAGGTTGCGGGCGGCTTCCACGGTGTTGTAGTCTATGCTCCTTAACGCGTTCCTCAGAAACAGCGCGTGGTTGCTGGTGCAGGCGAAGGTCATGGTGAACAGCACCGCTCCGAAGCCCGAGAACCAGCGCTTGTTGATGCCCGGGAACAGCTTTGCCAGCCAGGTGGTGAGCATGCCGTTGTGGTCGTACAAAAACAGGTAGCCCGTGACCAGCGCCACGCCCGAGTAGATCAGGGTGGTCATGTAGCCCAGGCGCAGTATCTTGGCGCCCTTTATGTCAAAGTACTCGGTGAGCAAAACTATGCTTATGCCCACCACGTTCACCGTGATGGTCAGGCACACCGCCAGCAGCAGGGAGTTGAGCACGTACTTGGGCATGTTGCCCGCCAGGAAGAACTTGACCACCGCCCAGGGGTCGCTTTTGTCGGCGGTGAATATCTGCGAAATGGTGTTTATGCAGGGGATCACCATGAAGCACAGAAACAGCACCACGAAGAACGCCACGCAGAACACCTTTACCAGCGTTTTGCCGAATTTCTCGGCGCCGGAGGCTTCTTCGCCCAGCTTGTAGCCTTGCATGACTTACCTCCTTTACGCTTTGGCGGGATAGCTCATTATATCCCTGGGATGCATGAACAGCGTCACCTGCTGCCCGGGCTGGTAGATAGCTATGCCGTCGTTCTTTTCGATCGCCTTTAAGCGCTGCCCGTTCACGTCGATAAAGTACTTGAGGTACAGCCCGTAGTACTCCACACTCTCTATCACGCCCTCCAGCTTCATGGCGCTCTCCTCGGGGCTGTTCACCCTTAAGCGCTCCAGGCGGATAAAGTGGTTCATGCCCTCGCCCAGCCTGAGCCGGGAGGCAATGTCCCCGGTCAGGGGGTTGATGTCGCCTATAAAGTTGCACACGAACTCGGTGGCGGAATGGTTGTATATCTCGTTGGGGGTGCCGATCTGCTCTATGAAGCCCTTGTTGAACACGGCGATGCGGTCGGACAGGGTCAGCGCCTCCTCCTGGTCGTGGGTGACGTAGATGGTGGTGATGCCGAACTTCTTCTGCATGGCCTTGAGCTCGTTCCTCAGCTGCACCCTCAGTTTGGCGTCCAGGTTGCTCAGGGGCTCGTCCATGCAGATTATGGCGGGATCGGTCACCAGCGCGCGGGCGATGGCCACCCTCTGCTGCTGGCCGCCGGAGAGCTGGCTCACCGCCTTGCCCAGCTGGTCATCGGTCAGGTCCACCCTTTTGGCGATCTCGCGCACCTTGGCGTCCAGCTCCTTGCCCGTGTAGTGGCGCTGGATCTCCTCGCCCTTTTTGTCCGTCTTGCCGGAAGGTATCTTTTTGAGCTTCAGGCCGAAAGCGATGTTGTTGTACACCGTCATGGACGGG
>JAFWUC010000065.1 GCA_017518705.1 Clostridia bacterium | reverse complement strand
CTCCCCCTATAGCTTTGTCAACCCTTTTTTTCACGTTTTACTCACAGTTAACATTGGACCCCCTTTTTCGCCTTTTTCAAGCCCTGATCACGGTCTCGCAGGGTACGGCATTGGCATTGCGTTTGCCGGCATTCTGCCTGCCATTTATCGTCAGCAAAAGACGATGCAAAAAGAGCTCCCTTTCGGGAGCCCTGTCATTATATATGTCAGTTCTGCGAGAATATAATCTCGTTTCGTCCTCGCATCCAGTTTTGTGCTGCGCATTTAAGGTCAG
The DNA here is from genome assembly GCA_017518705.1 of Clostridia bacterium. The sequence continues at coordinate 27,514 of JAFWUC010000065.1, read as the reverse complement.
CCGCATCCTGCGTTTTTGAGGCTGCAAGCTCTTTGGCGAGCGCATGCACGGTATACAGCAGTTCCGTATCCTTTATGGCGTCCGCGTTGAGGCCGCCTGCCGCTCCGGACTGACGCGTGCCGAAAATGTCCCCGGGACCGCGCAGTTCCATATCCTTCTCCGCGATAACGAAGCCGTCGTTCGTCTGGGTCATCAGCTTCAGCCGCTGGGTCTCGCCGCTCATAAGGAAGCACCAGGCTTCATCCTCTCCCCTGCCCACGCGCCCACGCAGCTGGTGCAGCTGCGCCAGCCCGAAACGCTGGGCGTCTTCCACCACCATTACCGAAGCATTCGGAACGTTGATGCCGACCTCGATGACCGTTGTGGATACAAGCACATCGATCCTGCCGTCCGCAAAGTCAGTCAGGACCTTGTCCTTCTCGTCTGCCTTCATTTTTCCGTGCACGAGCGCTAACCGAGCTTCTTTCAGGGCTGAATTCTTGAGTTCCCGGAATGTCTCCGTCACGCTTTCCGCGTCCGTATCATCGCTGTCTTCCACGAGCGGGCATACTATATACGCCTGCCGCCCGCGTTTGACCTCTTCCAGTATAAAGCGATACATGTCTTCCCGCTTGTTCTCGGGCACGATGCGGGTCCGGACCGGTTTTCTGCCGGGAGGAAGCTCGTCTATGACCGATATATCCAGATCGCCATACATGATCAGCGCCATGGTGCGGGGTATCGGTGTGGCACTCATGACCAGCACATTGGGGCTTTTGCCCTTCATCCCGAGCGCCGTGCGCTGCCTGACTCCGAACCGGTGCTGTTCGTCAGTGACCACAAGCCCGAGATTCTGATATTCCACGCCTTTGCTTATCAACGCATGGGTGCCGAACACCGCCATGATCCCGCCGGACCTGAGCTGTTCATATATACGCTTTTTTTCGGACGCAGGAGTTCCCCCGGTCAACAGGGCGCAGGATACGCCCAGAGGCACGAGTATCTTCTGGGCTGTCTGGAAATGCTGCCCCGCCAGTATTTCCGTAGGCGCCATGAGCGCGCTTTGATATCCCGCGAGCGCAGAAATATACATGGCGCAGAACGCAACTATGGTTTTTCCCGAACCTACGTCTCCCTGCACCAGCCGTGCCATTGCCTTTGGTGAAGCCATGTCTGCGAGGATCTCATCCAGTGTTTTTCTCTGCGCGCGCGTCAGTCGGTAAGGAAGCGACTCTAAAAACGCATTCAGCCCGTTCTCATTTTCGGGAATGACAATACCTTCCGCATCGGTGCTCTTGCTCATAAGCGCGTTGAGCATGAAGAACAGCATATCCTCGAACTTAAGACGATACAGCGCCTGTTCCAGCTGATCCGTGCTGTCCGGGAAATGCGCCTGCCGGACGGCTTCGGATCTGCCCATAAGCCGGAAGCGCTCAAGGAAAGCCTTTGGAAGCGTCTCTGTCACGCTTATCTGCTCAAGCGAGAGGCTGACCAGGTCCCTTATCCGCTTTGCGGGCACGCCTGGAATGGCCTTGTACACGGGAGTGATGACCATCTGGGAGACAAGTTTGGGCTGCGTGAGCACGAGCGAGCCGCGTTTGGTCTCTATTTTGCCGTAGATGAGCTGTTCCGGCTTGTCAAGCAGGGTTTTATACATCCACGGCTGATTGAACCAGCTGACTCGTATTTTATCCGCACCGTCGCAAAAAGACGCGCGCGTAAGCGTTCTTCCGTTTACGCGCGCCTGAGAAGGCTTGCCTGTCAAAACAAGCCTCAAAACGGCTTCCTCACCCTCGCGGCACTCGCTTAAGGGTTTGAGCCGGGTATAATCCTGATACTTTACGGGCAGAAAACCGATCAGATCGCTTAGTTCGCGTATGCCTGCGTCTTCCAGCGCCTGCAGACGTTTTTCGCCAAGGCCTTTGATGTCTTTCAGTGCCTGTGGCATCATTCCACCGCGATCAGGTAGTAGTACAGGGGCTGGCCGCCGGACTGCACATAGACCTCGCAGTCTGCATACTTGTCCTGTATCTCGTTGCCGAGCGCCTCGGCAGTCTGTTCCTCTACATCCTGGCCGTAATATACGGTTATAACGCCGGAGTCGTCTCCGACCATACTCTCGAGCAGTTTCATGGCCACTTCTTTGGTGTCACGGCCAAGCTGCTGGATCTTGTTGTCGATCATGCCCATTATGTCGTTGGCATGGATCTGCATTTCGTCGAACACAGTATCCCTGACGGAGAAGGTGATGGAAGCCGTATGCACCTTCTGGGCGGCTTCGGTCATCTCGTTCAGGTTGGTCTCAGGGTCTGCGCTCGGAGAGAACGCCAGTGCGGCGGCGATGCCCATAGGTACGGACTTGGTGGGCAGCACGTAGACCTTGCGCTTGGTCAGCCCCGCTGCCTGCTGAGCCGCCAGGATGATATTCGTGTTGTTGGGCAGCACGTAGACGACCTTGGCGCGGGTCTCGTCAATGGCTTTCTGCAGATCCTCTATGGAGGGGTTCATGGTCTGCCCGCCGTCCACTATCCTGTCGATCTCGAGGCTCTTGAATATCTCGGTAAAGCCGTCGCCCAGCGCCACGGCTACGATCCCGTAGTCCTTAACGTAGTCCTTAACGAAGTCCTGCGCGGCAGCTTCCGCCTTTTTGCGATCCACTTCGCGGCGCTCTTCCATCATGTTGTCGATCTTGATGTTGTCAAGTTCGCCAAGTTCCAGCGCCATCTGTAGAGCCTTGCCCGGATCGTTTGTGTGTACGTGGACTTTGACCACGGAAAGGTCGCTCACGACGATAACGCAGTCGCCGATGCGCTCAAGCCTTCTGCGCAGACGGACCACGTCGTTGTTGGTCATGCCTTCCTTCGGGCGGGATACTATAAACTCAGTACAGTAACCGAACTTGATCTCACCGATGGCTTCGTGGTCATCCACGAAATCCCCGAAATCTCTGGGCGCGGCAGCGGCAGAAGCGTCAGTCTCCTCAAGACCGGTGTAATTGCCCGTAAGCGCGGCATAAAAACCGCTGAAGATCACTATCAGGCCTTTTCCGCCGGAATCCACAACGCCCGCCTGTTTGAGTACGGGAAGCATTTCGGGGGTATGCTTTAATATCTCCTCGCCGCTTCTCAGGGTAAGCGCGAACAGCTCGGTGACGTCGCTGGTGTTTTTGAGGTATTTTTCGCAGTCTTCAGCCATCACTCGGGAGACGGTAAGGATAGTGCCCTCTTTGGGCTTCATGACTGCCTTATAGGCGGTCTGAGCCGCGCAGCGGAAGCACTTGGCCAGCATATCCGCATCCATTTCATCGCAGCCGTCCAGCGCCTGAGCAAAGCCTCTGAGTATTTGGCTTAAGATAACGCCGCTGTTGCCGCGGGCGCCCCTTAACGCGCCTTTTGCGGCAAGCTGTGCGATCTCGCCTATGGAATTTATGTTGGAGCTGCCCAGTTCCTTTACCGCGGCGTTTATGGTGTGGCACATATTCGTGCCCGTATCGCCGTCCGGCACGGGAAATACATTTAAGGCATCCACGCTCTCCCGATTATTGTTCAGATACGTGCAGCCCGCTGTAAGCATTTCCCTGAAAAGGCTGCCGTCTATCGTTTTAACGTTCATTTCAAGCTTACCTCCGCGCCCTTTAAGGCGGAATCAGACGCGAATATCCTCTACCGTCACGTTCACGTTGGTCACGTGAGCCCCGGTAAGGTATTCGACCTTATATTTTACTGTATCTATCAGCGTTTCCGCCACGGCGGAGATGGAGATGCCGTATTCTACAATAATGTAGAGCTCAACATCCACGTTGTTGTTTTCATCCATGTGGATGATGACGCCCCTGCCGATATTGTCAAACCCCAAAAGCTGCACCAGCCCGTCGGTGGAACGTTTGGCAGCCATTCCGACTATGCCGTAGCATTCAAGCGCGGCATATCCTGCTACCTTAAGCACCACTTCTTCGTTGACGGTCAGAGTGCCCAATTCATTCTTAAACTTGCAGTCCATATTTCACACTCCCTTCATCGGAGTATATTGCCATAATACAGCAAATTAGAGTATACCACAGCCCGTTTGAAATTGCAAGCCTCAGTTTTTAAGGCTGTTCAGCGGAGCAGGGATGTGACCCTCCCGGTCAATGAATTCCTTTGATGAAAAGCGGCTCAGCGTCATAACGGGAGCGCTGCCGAACAGACCGCCGAACTCCACCATATCCCCCACTTTCGCCCCCGGTACGGGGACCAGCCTTACAGCGGTGGTCTTATTGTTTATCATGCCGATAGCCGCTTCGTCCGCGATAATAGCGGAGATCGTCTCGGCAGGCGTGTCACCAGGCACGGCGATCATGTCCAACCCCACAGAGCACACCGCGGTCATGGCTTCCAGCTTTTCTATGCTCAGTGCGCCTTTCTGCGCAGCGGCGATCATGCCCGCGTCCTCGCTCACGGGGATGAACGCGCCGCTTAGACCGCCTACCCGGCTGGACGCCATCACGCCGCCTTTTTTGACGGCGTCGTTCAGCAGCGCCAAAGCGGCGGTAGTGCCATGACAGCCGCAGGCCTCAAGGCCCATCGCTTCGAGTATCCTGGCCACGCTGTCGCCCACGGCTGGAGTAGGTGCCAGGGACAGATCCACTATACCAAACGGTATATTCAGCCTTTTGGATGCTTCTAGCGCCACCAACTGGCCTACCCTGGTTATCGAAAACGCAGTGCGCTTTATCGTCTCCGCCACCCGGTCGAAAGGCATTCCCCTGACCTGTTCCAAAGCGGAAGCGACCACGCCCGGGCCCGATACGCCACATTGATCGCCAGGTCGCCCTCTCCCGCGCCGTGAAACGCGCCCGCCATGAACGGGTTGTCCTCCACCGCGTTGCAGAACACCACCAGTTTGGCGCAGCCAAAGCCCCGGCTGCTTACCGTTTTTTCGGAAAGCTCTTTTATCACCCGGCCCATGCGTTTGACCGCGCTCATATTGATGCCGGCTTTCGTAGAGCCTATATTCACGCTGCCGCACAGCCGTTCGGTCGAAGAAAAAGCCTCCGGCATGGAATCCATGAGCCTCGTGTCGTTATTAGTCTGCGCCTTATGCACCAGCGCGGTGTAGCCGCCGATAAAGTTTACTCCCGTGGTCTTCGCAGCTCTGTCAAGCGCCGCGGCCAGCTTGACCGGGTCCGTCATCCCGCCGGATATCAGCGCCGCAGGGGTGACGGATATGCGCTTGTTGACTATCGGCACGCCAAAGTCTTTTTCTATCTGTTCGCCGGTCTTGACCAGGTCTTTCGCGCTGAAGCAGATCTTGTCGTATACCTTATCGCACAGCCTTTCGTCGCTGTCGCTCACGCAGGACAGCAGGGATATGCCCATGGTTATGGTGCGTACGTCCAGCTTCTGCTTGTCTATCATCTGAAGGACGGAAAGGACTTCGGACGGTGTTACCATGCTTTCCTCCTAAATCCTGTACATGCTGTCGAAGATCTCGCTGCGCTGCAGCCTGATCTGCACATTGAGCTCTTCCGCGAGGGTGTTTAACTGTTCCCCCAAACGGTCGAAGTCGCAGTTCCCGCTCGATATGTCCGCTATCAGGACCATGGTAAAATAGCCGGAAACTATGGTCTGGGATATATCCAGTATGTTGGCGTCGTTTTCGTAAAGCACGTTGGTGACCCGGGCGGTTATGCCCTTTCTGTCCAGACCCAGCACGCTAACTACCGCTTTTTTCTCTTCCATTTGGTCAATTCCTCCTGAGCAATGTGTATTCTATGCACTGTCAGCCATCGTTTGCAAGCTTTTCCGAGAAATATTTTTTGTGTTTCCGGTTAATTTTTGTGTAAAGCACTTGCGCCGCGTCATTTCATGTGCTATAATACGGGAGTTTGTTGTGAGGTATACACCATAAGGAGGTGTAAGCATGGGAAAGTTCTGTCAGGTCTGCGGTAAAGGCATCACTTACGGAAATAATGTGAGCCATTCCAACCGCAAAACCCGTCGCACCTGGGCTCCCAACACCCAGAAGGTGCACGTGCTGATAAACGGCAAAGCCCAGCGCATGAGCGTCTGCACCAGATGCCTGCGCAGCGGCAAGGTAGAGCGCGCGGTGTAACGGTTGACCGGTTTAAACGGCGGGGTTAATGCCCCGCCGTTTGCTTTTATTCCGTTTCTACATGTCCTTGAGATATTCCCTGTTGTCCCAGATATACTTGAACCCGCTCCACAGCGTCAGGGCGAGGGAAATGCACATAATTACCTGCGTCGCGATGTGCCAGAAATCGTGCAGGTTCACCTCAAGTTCGCTGGACAGATCCTTCATGGGTATCAAAAGCAGCGCCATGGGTATGTAGATCATCTGGCTCACGGTCTTGAGCTTGCCCCAGATGCCGGCGGCAATGACCTTGCCTTTTGTGGAAGCCACCAGCCTGAAGCCGCTCACCAGGAACTCCCTGGCCAGCATGAACATGCACACCCAGCCGGGCATATAGTTTCTTTCCACCAGCATTATCAGGGCGCTCATCACCAGCAGCTTGTCGGCTATGGGATCCATGAATTTGCCGAAATCCGTCACCAGGTGACGGCTGCGGGCGATCTTGCCGTCCAGCAGGTCGGTCACGCTAGCCAGCACGAATATAAGCAGCGCGATCCACTGGTACACCGCGCGGCTGGTCATGGATGCAAACCACACGAAAATGGGCACCAAGGCGATCCTCAGCATCGTAAGTTTATTGGGCAGGTTCATTCAATCACCCCCATCAGGTCATATGCGTCGCAGTCGGTTATTCTGACGGTCACGAAATCCCCGGGCTTGTACCTTGCGTCCGCTTTCACGCGGATTATGCCGTCCGCCTCGGGCGACTCGGCGTAGCTGCGGGCAATGTAATACCCGTCCTCCTCGCCGTCTATCAGCGCTTCCGTCTTTGTGCCGATCCGCTTTTGGTTGTTTTCCAGCGATATCTGCTGCTGGGTCATCATGAGCAGGTCCAGCCTGCGCGTCTTTTCTTCATCGTCTATCTGATCAGGCATTTCGGCGGCGGGAGTATCCTCCTCCGGAGAATACGTGAATGCGCCCATGCGGTCGAATTTCCACTCTTTCACGAAATCCAGAAGTTCATTAAACTGTTCGGGCATCTCTCCCGGGAAGCCCACTATGAACGTGGTGCGCAGTATAATGCCGTATTCGCGGCACTTCGACAGCAGGCGTTCTATATGCGCCCTATCTCCCCTGCGGTTCATCTTTTTAAGCAGATCATCGTTCACATGCTGAAGCGGCAGATCGAGATACGAACAGATTTTCGGATTCTCACTGATCTCCCTGAGAAGCTCGTCGTTCACCGTATCGGGATAGCAGTACAGCACCCTGACCCACTTTACGCCGTCTATTTTGCTCGCTTCGTTCAGCAGTTTTTTCAGCAGCAGCGGATGTCCGTCAAAATCGCTGCCGTAGCGGGAAGTATCCTGGGCTATGAACGTCAGTTCCTTTACCCCGCTTTTGGCGAGCTGACGGCACTCCTCCATTATGTCTTCGTAAGGGCGCGAGGAATACCTGCCCCTTATCAGGGGGATCGCGCAGTAAGTGCAGCGGTTGTCGCAGCCGTCGGAGATCTTGACGTACGCGGAAAACGCGGGCGTGGTGAGCACCCGTCTCTGTTTAAGGAACCTTTTGCCCCGCTCCATACACACGGGACGCCCGCCTTTAAGCAGCTCGTCCACCACCTGATTCAGCTTTGAATAGTCGTGGACGCCCATAAAGCCGTCCACCTCCGGCAGCTCCTTTACCAGCTCCGAAGCGTATCTCTGGGCAAGGCAGCCCGTGACCAGCAGCTTTTGGGGACGGCCCTGTTTTTTGAGCTCCGCCATCTCCAGTATCGCGTCTATGGACTCCTGCTTGGCGCTGTCTATAAAACCGCAGGTGTTGACTATGGCTATGTCCGCCAGGGACGGGTCTGAGACTATCTCGCAGCCCTTGTCCCTGAGCATTCCCAGCATGACCTCGGTATCCACCAGGTTTTTGGAGCAGCCCAGCGAGACCACCCCTATCTTAATACTCATATCAGTTTTCTCCGTTAAATATCTCGTCCAGCTGGGCGCGGGTGATCAGCACCTCGCGGCTCTTGGAGCCCTCGCTCTGGCTCACGTAACCTCTCAGAGCCATCTCATCTATCAGCCTGCCCGCCCTGGCGTAACCTATCCTCAGTCTCCTCTGCAGCATGCTTATGGATGCCTGACCCGCCTCGACACAGGCGCGCAGCGCTTCTTCAAATAGTTCGTCGGTGCTGCTGGAGGCTTCCTCTTCCTTCTTGTCCTTCTTTTCGGCGTCGGAAAGCGTGGCGTTCTCCATCTGGATAAGCATGTCTTCGTCGTATACGTTGCCTTCGGGCGAAGAAATGAAGTCCACCACGTGCTGCACTTCTTCCTCGCTGACCCAGGCGCCCTGCAGGCGCATGGGCTTGTTGCGGTCGGGCGGCAGATACAGCATATCGCCCCTGCCCAAAAGCTTCTCTGCGCCGACTACGTCCAGTATGGTGCGGCTGTCCACGCCGCTGGCCACGGTAAACGCGATACGCGTGGGGATGTTGGCCTTTATAAGGCCTGTAATGACGTCCACGCTGGGACGCTGGGTAGCGATCACCAGGTGCATGCCTGCCGCCCTGGCCAGCTGCGCCAGGCGGTTGATGGCGTCTTCCACGTCCCTGGGGCTGGTCATCATAAGATCTGCCAATTCGTCTATGATTATGACGATCTGGGGCATCTTTTCTTCGTTGGGAGCAAGGCGCTGGTTGTAGGACTCTATGTTCTTCGCGCCTTTTTCGGCAAATACCTTGTAGCGCCTGGTCATTTCCCCGACCGCCCATTCCAGCGCGCCCGCCGCCTTCTTGGGGTCTGTGACCACGGGCACCAGCAGATGAGGTATGGTGTTATACACGTTCAGTTCCACCATCTTGGGGTCGATGAGTATCATCTTGACCTCGTCGGGCTTCGCGCGGTAAAGGATGGATATGATAATGGAGTTAATGCACACCGATTTACCGGAACCCGTCTGTCCCGCGATAAGCACGTGAGGCATGCCCGCCAGGTCCGCGACTATGTACTTGCCGGAGTTGTCTTTGCCCAGACCGAACATCAGCCGCTTGGTATTCTTGCGCGCTTCGGGGCTTTCCAGCACGTCCCTCAGATGCACGACTTCCTTGCTGGTGTTCGGGACTTCCACGCCCACGGCGTTCTTGCCGGGAATGGGCGCCTCGATCCTCACGGACACCGCTTCCAGCGCCATGGCGATGTCGTCCGCGTAAGATGCGACCTTGCTCACCTTTATTCCGGGAGCGGGCAGTATCTCAAAGCGGGTAACGCTGGGGCCGTGGCTGATGCCCGTAAGCTTTACGGACACGGAGAAGGACTGCAGTGTCTTGATAAGCACCTCGGCAGTCTTGCGGTCCATGTCCTCATTTGACAGGCCGCCGGCTTTTTTTGTTCCGCCGGTCTCCATCAGGCTCATGGACGGATATACGTAAAGCCTGGGCTGTATCGGCTTGGTTTTGGGTTCCTTGCGGGACGTCTCGGGCTTGGGCTGAGGCTTCGTTTCCGGCACTTCCGCTTTGACTGCCTGCGGTGGCTTGACGTAAGTCGTTTCGGAAGGTTTGCCCTGCTCGGTATTCTGCACGACCGTTTTGCCCTCTTCTTTTTTGCCGGACACGCCGTCAAACCAGGAAGGCTTGGGCTGCTGAGGCTGGCGGGGCGTCTGTGCGCTTGCGGGCTTCTGCTCCGGTTTCGGTTCTTCCTTAGAGGGAACGTGCCGCGCCGCGTATGCGGGCTCGGGTGCTTTGGCCGTGCTCGTTTCGGGCTTGACCTTTCTTGCCGGCGGCGCCGGCTTCACGGCAGGCTTGTTCCGTTCTATGCGGGAGAATACGTCTTCGATACCGTCATCGATCATCCCGGTGCCGGCTGAACGCTTGGGTTTTTTATTCGTTACGCTGGGCACGGTATACTCGTCCCCAACGCCTTTTATGGGTGTGACTCTGCTTCTGACGCGCTTTTTGCCGGACAGCCCCCGGGTATCCAGGGGAGGCACGTCCTGGCCGTCGTATATCTGCTCGTTGAACAGTTCTTCTTCCTGCTTGCGGTGCCGCCTCTCGTTTATGCCGTTGACCGTTTTCCTCGCCACGTTGCTGACACCCTCAGCTGCCTTTTTGCCCTGATTCAGGGCTTTGGCAGCCACGTCGCCCACGGACAGCGCGCCGGATTTCTGCAGCATGAACACGCTCAGCGCAAGCAGCGCGACGAGCGTTCCCCATTTAGTGATCAGTCTGGTGAGCGGATAGCCCAAAAACGAACCGATAAGACCGCCGCCCTCACCCATGCGATACGCCTGAGCCAGGAAATTCGTGTATGTTTTGAGGCCCATGGAAGCCTCCACTTTTGCAACGTGGAATCCCTGTATCGCGCTCAGCACGAAAAAGCAGATCAGCGAGGGCGTGAGTGCCCATTTAATGCCCGAATTGCCCCTGCGGGATACCGCAAAAGCCAGTACTCCCAGCAATGCTAACAGCATTATGACAAGCACAGTCAGCGAACCGAACAGCCCCCTGAAAAACCCGTTGGTCCACTCAAGCGCCGCGTTCCTGTCGCCTCCCAGCACGATCGCCAGCATGACCGCGGCGATCAGAAGGAACAGCGTAGCCCTCGCTTCGTTGGGGTTTTTATACTGTGTCTGACGGCTGGACGGTTTTTTTACGGTTTTTCTGGTTTTAGCGCCGCTCTTTCTGACGTTTTTGCCGCGGACCGGCGCTTTGCGCGTATTTGATGCCATCTATCCTCCAATATATTTTAAGCCATAATATCTCATATAGCATTATACACGAAAGCGGCGCAAAAATCAAGCTTTCCGCCCATTTTGCACATCGCTGTGAGCAAATGCTTTCCATTATATTCATATACTTTTTGCTTGATTGAAACCGGGCTTTGATGTATAATATAGGTTAGTGTAGTATGGAGAGTAATGCGTATGAAGTTTAACAGGCGCATCGTGCTGGCTTCCTCCTCTCCCCGCAGGCGGGAAATACTGGAAAAGCTGGGCATAGCGTTCGACATAATCCCTTCAAACGCCGACGAAGGCGGCGTCACCGGTAGCGCAGACGAGACCGTTATGATCCTCGCCGCGCGCAAGGCAAAAAGCGTGGCGGAAAAGCTGAGCGACGCCCTTGTCATCGGCTGCGACACGCTGGTCGCGCTGGAAAACGACGTTTTCGGCAAGCCCGAAAGTACCGCTCAGGCGGAAGAAATGCTTTCCCGCCTGTCCGGGAATACCCACAGGGTGCTCAGCGGGCTGTGCCTGATCGACACGGCGACGGGCGAAACGCGCGTTTCCCGCGAAGAGACGTTCGTCAGTTTCAAGGCGCTTTCGCCGGAAGAGATCCGTGCTTACGTCTTGAGCGGCGAGCCCATGGACAAGGCAGGCGCGTACGCCATACAGGGCGGTGCGGGCAAATTCGTGTCCGAAGTTAAAGGATCATACGACAACATAGTGGGCTTTCCCAGTGAACTGTTTCTTAGGGAAGTCCGTCAAATGGGAATACTGGAGGACTAATGGCAGGCATCTCTTTTAGCAGTCTTATCGCAGCCGACCTCGGCAGCGCTTACACATACGTGATGACGGATGAAAAAACTCCCGTCACCAGATGCCGTAGCGTCGTAATGGTGGACGCCCTGAAAAGCTCGGAAGTGTACGCCGCCGGTGACGACGCCGCGCGCATGAGCGGGCGCAGCGGGCAGGACACGCTTGTGGTCAGTCCCATATCCTACGGCGGAGTGGCGGACAGCGAACTTGCCGCCATACTGCTGCTCAGCGCCGTGGAAAAGAGCGCGGGTCACAGAAAAACCCTGGAAAAGTCCCGCCTTGCGCTCACCTGCCCCGAAGGCGCGACGAGGGTCGAGCGCGCCGCTTTGGCCAACGCCGCCCTTCTGGCCGGCGCGAAAAAAGCCGTGATAATCAAGGCTCCCGTAGCCGCCGCGCTGTGCATGCAGCGCAAAATCGACCGGCCCCAGGCGCAGCTCGTGATGTCCATAGGCGCCAGCGTGACCGAAGTCAGCGTGATATCTTCCTATGCCGTGGTCCTGTCCCGCCACATGAAGACAGGCTCCTCCGCCTTCGACAGCGCCATAATCGACCACGTGCGCAGGAAATACTCCCTGCTTTTGTCCCGCGACGTGGCGAGCGAACTTAAGGAACAGCTGGGCAGCGCGACCCGCCCCGATTCGGACGCGTCCCATACCCTGTACGGCAGGAACGTGATAACCGGCAGGCCCGTGAGCGCCAACGTGAGCGCCATGGACGTATTCGAGGCGCTTCAGCGGCCTTTGGAGGAGCTTACCGGCCTGATATCCGACGCGCTGTACAATATCCCCGTGGAATACTCGGGCGACATTCTCAAAAACGGCATCAGCCTTACCGGTGGCGGCAGCGAACTGTTCAGCCTTGCCGACAGGCTCAAAAACGACACGCAGCTGGACGTCTATCAAAGCGGCGAACCCCGTTATGACGCAGTCAGGGGCGCGCTTATGGCCGCGGGAGACGACAGGCTGCTGCGCAGGCTCGAAAACACCTATTCCGCATACGAAGTATAACCTTTGAGGTCAAAGAAACATGGCAACGCAGAGCGCGAGCGCTAAAAAAGCAAAAAAACAGAGAAGCCGCCGCATCCGCAGCATCGTGTACACGGTGCTTGTGGTCATTATAGTCTTTACGCTGGTCAGATACCTGCTGCTGCGCCCCTCCGGAGACATTTCCATAGTCGAAAACGGCGCCGGCACGGTATTCACCCCCGTTCAGAGAGTATTCACCAACATAACCTCCTTCTTCAAAAGCTGGTTCGGCGCGCCCTCGGATTCCAACCTGCAGGACGAGGTGGACGATCTGCGCCAGCAGGTGAACCTGCTCCAGATACAGATCAATTCATACGACGAAATAATAAGCGAAAACGAGCGGCTCACCACCATGCTGGGCGCCAAGGACGAATACGAGGCGCTTTCTCCCGTATACGCCAAGGTCATCGCCAAGGACACGGGCGTGTGGTTCGAGACGTTCACCATAAACAAGGGCCTTAACGACGGTATCGCCCAGAACATGGCCGTGGTCAACGCCAGCGGCCTGATCGGCAGGATCAACACCGTAGGCTACAACTTTTCCACGGTCGTGACCATAATAGATTCCCGTTCCTCCGTCGCCTCGCTCATAGGCCGTACCCGCGACAACGGCATGCTTCAGGGCGTAAGGCAGACGGGAGACAGCCTTAACGAGTGCCGCATGTACTACCTTTCCAATCTGGGCAACGTGCGTATCGGCGACACGGTGTACACCAGCGGGCTGGACAGCCGCTTCCCCAAGGGGCTGCTGATCGGCTCCGTCACTGCCGTGAGCCGTTCCCAGAGCACTTCGGACAAATACGTGTCCGTGCTGCCCGCGGTCGATTTTTCCGCGATAGAGGAAGTGTTCGTGTTAAGAGAAATGGTTCAGTCTATCGATGAACTGGAAGCCGTGCCCACGCCCACTCCCAACCCCATCATCACCGCGCAGCCCACGACCACGACCAATATCTACTCTTACACCACGCCTTCCACAGTGGACGACAACGCCATATTCCACTTCCCCACTGCGACGCCGGATCCCAACGTGACACCCACACCCTCCCCCACTCCCAGACCTACGAAGCCCGTGCCTGAGGCCGCGTGGCTCAACGATTAAGCATATGCGGGCAAGACGCAGGTTATTCTGCATTATCACGACCCTGCTGGCGGTGATACTGGACGCGTCCGTATTGCCGTTCACGGGGCTCAACATGAGTTACGTGCCCAGGCTCTGCCTGGTGAATGCCGCGCTGATAGGCACGGTGCTGGGCGCTACCCAGGGCATCATCTACGGCGCGTTCGCAGGTACGGCGCTGGACATAACCGTGTACCAGCCTGCGGGCGTGACGGCGCTTATGTACACCCTGTGCGGGCTCGTATCTGGCTTTCTCACTCACAGGGTCAGGCCCTGGCTGGTCACGCTGGTGCCCAGCCTGAGCGCGTTTCTGCTGTATGAAGCGGGCATGGCGGTGTACACCTACTTTGTGACTGGCTTCTTCCCGGGCGGGAAGATAGGCTACGCCCTTATACGCGCGGTGATCTCCCTGGCGCTGACCCAGATACTGTACCTGCCGTACCTGCGCGCGCTCAAACCCTCAAAGATCGGCAAAGGCAGACGCCGCTGACAAAAGGAACTGACATGAAACAAAAAAACCGGGACAGATACACAGTTTTATGCACCATCCTCGTGCTGTTCGCCGTGGCAATAATCGTCCGGCTGTACAGCATGCAGGTCGTGCACTCGGATGAATACGCGGCCCAGGTGGAAAACAAGTCCACCAAAACCATAAGGCTGTACGGCATGCGGGGAACGATCTACGATAAAAACATGATACCCCTGGCCTACGACCAGTCGTCATACAACATCCAGTTCTACCGCGACCCGTCCCGTTCCGGCGCAGCTGACAGGGCGGCGTACACCCAAAGCATCTACCAGACCATACTGCTTATAGAATCCAACGGCAAATCCACTCTGGACCCGGCTACGGAATTCTGGATCAGGAAGGACGCCAACGGTCAGTGGGAATGGAATCTGGGCACCGACTCCGAAGTCGTCGCCGAGACGCGCGAAAAACAGTGGCGCGGCAACTTCACCCTCTCCAGCAAGACCAGATATCCGGTGGATGTACTGTTCGACACCCTTTGCCAGAACTACTCCATACCCGAGGACCTGAGTGAGGAATACAAGCTCAAGATACTGGCTATCTGGCAGGCCTCCCGCATGAATAACTACAACTCCACTCCCGTCACCATCGCTTACGACGTGGGCTTTGAGACCGTGGCGGAAGTCGAGGTGCGTTCTCTTGAACTTGAGGGCATGAGCGTGCAGGAATCCTCGACCCGCGTGTATCCCTTTGACAGCGTCGCCTGCCACGCGGTAGGCTACGTCAGCCGTATAACCACCTCCGACGCTTTGGAAAACTACCGTTCCCAGGGCTACCCCACCGACGCACACGTGGGCGCCACCGGGCTCGAGTACTCCATGGAAGACCAGCTGTCCCCCTATCTCGCATACAGGCAGGGCGAAAGGGTGGTCGAGATCAACACCAAGGGCGCCGTGGTGCGCGAAATATCCTACTCCGCCCCCACCGACGGCAACTCCGTGGTCACTACCATCGACACCTCCCTGCAGGCGGTCATGGAAAAGGCTCTGGCGGACGTCATAGAAGACATAAACGAAAAGCAGACCCAGATCCTTTACGCCCAGACTTCCGAAGGCATAAGATGGAACCAGAGAAAGTCCGCCACCCTGGCGATGTACGCCGAGAACGGCTACGAGATCTCCCTGGCGCAGACCGGGGCCATGGTGGCTCTGGACCCCAACACCGGCCGGGTGCTGGGCATCGCCTCCCATCCCACATTTGACCTGAGCATTTTCGAAGGTGCTTCCGTCGATCCCGGCGGATGGTCCGCCATCGCCGCGGATGCCCGCAATCCCATGTTCAACCGCGCCATATCCGCCAAGGATACGCCCGGTTCCATATTTAAGCTGGTCACATCGCTGGGCGGGCTCACCGAAGGCGCCATCTCGGTCACCGAAAGGATCTCCGACGGCGGCGACTACGTGCGTGAAGGCACCGACACTTCCCGCGCCCCCAAATGCTGGATAGGCGAAAGCAAGCGCTACCTCCACGCCAACCAGACCATCGTCGAGGCAATCAAAAACAGCTGCAATTACTTCTTCTACGAAGTCTCCTACCGCCTGGGTTCCACCAACCTGACCAAGTGGGCCGCCGCGCTGGGTCTGACCACCAAGACAAATATCGAGCTGCCCAGCGAAGCCACCGGCTTTGTGGGCAATCAGTCCATGCTGTACGACCCCGACCGCTCGGTTGAAGACCAGTACACCTACAAGCCCCAGATCGCCGCGTCCATGATAAAGCGCCTGCTCCAGCAGGTGGCGGCGGACAGAGGCGTCGAGTACGACGCGCAGTTCCTCGAGGACATCGCCATAGACTTTCTGAACATAGTCATCACATACGAGACAAAGGCGGAGTGGCTGCCCGCCATAAGGGATATCCTGGTGTACGACTGCAAGATCCCCGCAAACTACGTTTCCAGTCACTTCATGGTCAACACCATAAACACTTACCTGAACGACCTTAAGTGGACGCCTGCCGAGACCATAATGGTGGGAATAGGCCAGTCCATAACCCAGGTGACCCCCATCGCGGTCGCCCGTTACGTGGCTGCCATTGCCAACAACGGCACCGTGTACGACTGCCAGATAGTTGACAAGGTGATCGACGCCAATGGCAATATAGTGCTTGAAAAGCATCCGGTCGTGGCCAACCGCATCATCACCAGCCAGGCATATTTTGACGCCATACACAAAGGAATGGAAGAAGTTACTTCCACGGAAAACGACGGTACCGCCGCCGAACAGTTCTCCAAATCCAAATACAAGATCGCCGCTAAAACGGGAACGTCCCAGCGTACTCAGCTGGACCTTGAGAACAACTCCTGGCTGGTGACCTACGCTCCCATCGACGACCCGCAGATAGTGGTCGTGGTCTACATACAGAACGGTTACGCGGGCGCTTACGCGTCCCAGGCGGCCATCACCACCATAGAGTACTATCTGGACTCCCTCAACTATACCGAGAAAAACACCATCGTGGCGGACAATTCCCTTGCGGACTGACAAGAGGCGGATATGGGCAAAACATATGTAGTAACATCGGGAAAAGGCGGCGTGGGCAAGTCCACCGTGGCGCTCAACCTGGCCTATGCCCTGGCCTGCGAAGGGCGCAGAGTGCTTCTGGTGGACATGGACGCGGGGCTCAGGAGCCTCGACCTTATGCTGGGCGCGCAGAACGAACTGGTGTTCGACCTGTCCGACGTACTGGACGGCACCTGCGACGCCGAGCAGGCGATCTTCCCCCTGAATTCCCGGCCCGGTCTGGAGCTTCTGCCCGCCAGCCAGAATTCGGCGTCCCTGAATCTCAGGCCCCAGGACATCCGCGCGCTGTTCGTAAAGATAAAGGACCGTTACGACTATATATTCATAGACTGTCCCGCGGGCATCGAGCGCGGCTTCAGGAATGCGGTAGCCGCCGCGGAAAGCGCCATACTGGTAATCACTCCCGACAATGTCTCGATAAGGGGCGGAGAAAGGACATATCAGCTGCTCACGGGAGAAGGGCTTGACGACGTAAGCCTCGTGATCAACCGCATCGGCAGGTATCCCGCCGTATCCACGGACGAATGCATCGCGCGGCTGGAACTGCCCGTGCTGGGCTTCATTCCCGACGATCCTATGGTCGGCCGCTGCCAGGCAAGAGCCCAGAGCGCGCTTCAGGAAGACTGTCCCGCGGGTGACGCGCTGGAAAGGATAGCCCTCAGGATACTGGGGCAGCAGGTGCGCTACAGGATCCCCCACGATTCGCTTATCCACCGTTTCAAGACCCATTTCGGAAAGGTTTCCCATGCAAAAGCTGATTAGATGGATACGCCGGTTCTTCCGGCGCAACAGCGTAAAGCAGTTCGTTGCGGACGTAAAAAAGAACCGCTACCTCCCCGGGCTGTATAAAAACTTCGACTGGCCGCTGTTCATACTGGTCATGTTCATATCCCTGTTCGGCGTGGTGGCCATTTTCGCCGCCACGGCGTCCGCCACCGAGACCGAAGTGACAGGGCTCATCAACATACTCACAACCCACTCCACCCGCTACCCCACCCTTCAGCTCATCTGGATGGCGCTGGGCACCGGCGTGATGTTCGCGGTCACGCTCCTGGATTACCGACTGTACGGAAAATACCATCAGCTGCTTTACATCGCCAATATAGCCATACTGCTTCTGGTGCAGGGCGTTGAAGCCGGCCGCGGAGGCATGAGGGCGTTCTTTACCATATCCACCTCTTCCGCCACGCTCGGACAGCGCGGTTTTCAGCCCAGCGAATTCGGAAAGTTCATAATGATAATCTGTCTTTCCAAGCTGTTCAGCATGCGCAAGTCGCCCATCAAGAACCTTCAGGAGCTCATCCCCACCGCGCTTTACGTGGTCGTGCCCATGGTGCTGGTGTTCCTGCAGCCTGACTTCGGTACCGCCATCGTTTACATGGTCATGTACGTGGTGCTGCTGTACATATCCGGCACCAAAAGAAAGCTCATATACGGTCTGCTGGCAGTAGCCGTCGCGCTGGCCATCCCGCTGTGGTTCTATATTAACACCGCCTCGGATTCCTTCCGCCTGACCCGTATACTTATGTGGCTGAATCCGTCCCAATACCCCGACGACGCCAGACAGGTCATAAACGGCCAGATAGCGATAGGCTCGGGCGGCGTGCTGGGCAAAGGCGTAGTCAGCGTCGGCTCCTTCGCGTCTCTGGGCTACATCCCCGACGACCACACGGACTTCTGCTTCGCCATTGTATGCGAAGCCTTCGGCTTTATCGGCGCCATGGTACTGGTCATCGCCTTCATGGTGTTCCTGGGGCGGCTCATCCACCACGCGCTGCACACCCAGGACACGTTCGGTGAGTATATAATCGTGTGTACCGTCGCCATGTTCATGTTCCACATACTGGAAAACATCTGCATGATACTCGGCATACTTCCCGTTACCGGCATCCCCCTCCCCTTCGTCAGCTACGGCGGCTCCAACTATCTGACCAACATGGCCGCGCTGGGACTGGTGATGAACGTAGTCATGCGTTCCCGCCAAAAGCAGCTGGGCGGCCAGGCGCATTATTCCGGAACTCTGTAAATGAAGCAGTTGATGCGAAAATGGTTCGGCGACAGGGCGTTTTTGGAACGCCTTATGCGCATCACCCTTCCCATATCCCTGCAGAGCTTCATGCTGGCCGCGGTAGCCGCCGCGGACAGTCTTATGCTGGGCAGTCTGGACAGCCGCATGATGAGCGCGGTGAGCCAGGCCACGCAGGTGCAGTTCATACAGAACATGATCATCTCAAGCGTGGTCAGCGGCTGAACCATTCTGGGCGCGCAGTACTGGGGCAAGGGTGAAAAGCAGACCGTACGCGACATTTTCTGCGTCACGCTGCGCCTTAACGCCTTTATTTCCGTTCTGTTTTTCGTAGCCTGCCGCTTCTTCCCCCGGGCTCTTATGACCGTTTTCACCAACGAACCCGAGCTGCAGGATTTCGGTATCGAATACCTGAAGATCGCCGCCTGGAGTTATCTTCTTACCGGCATAAGCCAGTGCTATCTGGGCGTAATGAAGGTCAGCGAGCATCCCCGCGAAGCCGCTAACATCTCCATCTTTGCGGTAGTTTTAAACATCGTGCTGAACGCGCTGCTCATCTACGGCATCGGTGTTTTTCCCCGCATGGACGCCCGCGGAGCGGCGCTTGCGACAGTTATCGCCCGGATCGCCGAGCTTGGCATCTGTGTCATCCTGTCCCTGCGCAAAAGCTATATACGTCCCTCCTTCAGGGCGCTCACGCGCTTTCACCGCTATATAGCCAAAGACTTTACCGCCTGCGTGCTGCCCGTGCTGTCCTCAAGCCTGCTGTGGGGCGCGGGCTTCACCAGCTACACTGCCTTTATGGGTCACATGGGCAAGGCGGCAGCCGCTGCCAACGCTATCGCCGCCGTGGTGAGGGATCTTGTATGCTGCATGTGCAACGGCGTGGCTTCCGCCGCAGGCATCATAATCGGCAACTCGCTGGGCGCGGGAAAACTGGACGAAGGCAAACTTTACGGCGACCGCATCATGCGGCTGTCGTTCGCTATCGGCGGTCTGTCCACGCTGGTGATGCTCGCGCTCACTCCCCTGCTTATGACCTTCGTCAGGCTGGACGGCGAAGCGCGGCGGCATCTCATAAGCATGATGCTGATAATGGCCGTGTACATGATCGGACGCTGCGTGAACACGGTGGTGATCAACGGCATATTCTACTGCGGCGGCGACATCATATTCGACACTATATCGCTGATCGCCGCCATGTGGTGCCTGGCCGTGCCCCTGGCGTTCATCGGCACGTATTTAAAATGGCCCGTGCCTGTAGTCTACGCCTGCACCTGCCTGGATGAGGTCGGCAAGATCCCATGGGTCACGGCTCATTACCGGAAATACAAGTGGGTAAAAGACCTGACGAGATAGCAAAAACCGGCGCGGATGCGCCGGTTTTTGCGTTATGATCAGCTTCAGTCGCGGCCTTCTTCTTTCCAGGCTTCGACTTTGTTTTCCTCAAGACCCAGTACGAACTCTCTGAAACTGCCTGCCAGGGTGATCTCGGTGCCTGTCTGTGCGTCAGCCCAGGTCACCGAAGGCTCGCCCGTCCTGCCGCAGGCGCGGTAGTCCAGGAACACCAGCGCGCGCCCGGGCAGGGTGGTATTGCATATGACCACGCCTATGTCCGGGTTGTGGCGGCGCGTCTCGGTCAGGAATTTGCTGCCGTACTGTCCGCACAGGCTGTAAGGCACCTTGCTGCCTATGCCGAATATCTCGGTTATGTAGATCGTGTCGGGGCTGCCCTCCTCCGGAAACGGCACTTTGTACCTGCAGCGGTTCACGAGTCCGCCGTTATGGGCGCGCATGAGCGCAATATAGCTCTCCGGAAGTTTATAGCCCAATTCGCCTTCCGCGGCCATTATATCGGCGTCCGTAGGCGCGGGACTCACGTGGCGGCGCAGGCTCTCCGCGCTGTCGTGCCAGAAGTTCTCGAAGGAAAACGCGGTCTTGGCGTATTCCGTCACGTTCTCGCTTACGGAATCCGCTTCAAAGGGCTCGATGGTGCCCTTCACGACCACCTCTCCCCCGCGCCGTTTGGCCTTAAGCCGTGCAAACAGCCCCATACAGCCTCCTTAGACCACCTTTACGCCCACGACGGCGTTCACGCCGTTCAGGTTGACTTCCTTGACATAGGCGCCTTCGTCCGCTGCGCCAAGCGTAAGGCTCGTCGCCAGCATGGCTTTCATAATCACGTCTCTGCCCTGATCGAACACCTGCGTAAGCGCGTCCGTAGTCTGTATGCTCAGGCAGATGCGGTCGGTCACTTCGAAGCCCGCATCTTTCCTGAGCTGCTGGGCCTTGCTTATGAGTTCCCTGATATAGCCTTCGTTTATGAGCGCCTCAGTCAGGTTGGTGTCCAGCACCACCGTGTATGCGGCATCGCTCTGGGCCACAAAGCCCTCTTTCTGGGTGAGGTTGGTAAGCACGTCGTCCTTTTCCAGTTCCACCTGCTGACCGTCCACCTCGAACACCAGGTTCTCGCCTTTTTCGAAGCCTGCGACGACCTGGTTGCCGTCCAGCTGCTTGAGCGTCTCGGAGATCTTGCCCAGGAGTTTGCCGTACTTTTTGCCCAGTGTCCTCAGCTGCGGCTTGAGCTGGTATGTGGTAAACGCGGTGGCGTCGGCCACGAACTCCACGTCCTTCACGTTGAGTTCGCTCTTTATCAGCTCTTCGGGCTCGCCCGTGACGCTTTCGCCCTTAACCAGCACGCGGCTCAGCGGCTGCCTTACCTTAAGGGAAGACAGGTTCCTGCACGCGCGGCCCAGCTGCACTATATCTTCCACCTTACTCATGTCCTGTTCAAGGGGCTTGTCCACTTTGGTGAGGTCCGCCTTGGGGAAGTCGCACAGATGCACGCTTTCCGGCGCGTTTTCGACAGTGCTCACCACCAGGTTCTGGTACATGTTCTCGGTGATGAAGGGGATGTAGGGCGCCAGCAGCTTGGTCAGAGTGACCAGCACGGTGTAAAGCGTCTCGAATGCGGCTTTCTTGGTGCCTTCCATTCCCTTGCCCCAGAACCTCTCGCGGCTCAGACGCACATACCAGTTGGACAGCTCATCCACAAACGCGCTTATTGCGCGGGAAGTCTCCGTGACCTTGTACTCGTTAAGCCCTCTGTCCACATAATCCACCAGCGTGTTCAGGCGGCTGATGACCCACCTGTCCATCATGGTGAAGTCCTTTTCGTCCGCCTTGTCCTTGCAGGGGTCATAATTGTCTATGGACGCATACAGGCAGAAGAATGCGTAGGTGTTCCACAGGGTGCCTATAAACTTGCCCTGCATCTCGCTGACCAGGTTGCCGCTGAAGCGGGTGGGCAGCCACGGCGCGCCGTTGGCGTAGAAATACCACCTGACTGCGTCGGCGCCCTGCTTGTCCAGCACGCTCCACGGATCCACCACGTTGCCGATATGCTTGGACATTTTGCGGCCCTGCTCGTCCTGCACATGGCCCAGCACCAGCACGTTCTCGTACGGCGCCTTGCCGAACAGCAGCGTTGAAATGGCCATCAGGCTGTAGAACCAGCCGCGGGTCTGGTCTATGGCTTCGCTGATGAAGTCCGCGGGCCAGTTCTGCTCGAATATCTCCTTGTTCTCAAAAGGATAGTGCCACTGGGCGAAAGGCATGGAACCGGAATCGTACCAGCAGTCTATGACCTCCTTGACCCTGTGCATCTCCTTGCCGCACTTTTCGCAGGTGATTGTCACGTTGTCGATATAGGGGCGGTGCAGTTCGATGTCCTCAGGGCAGTTTTTGCTCATGCTCTTAAGCTCCGCCACCGAGCCGATAACGTGCATGTGCCCGCATTCGCAGGTCCATACTGGCAGGGGCGTGCCCCAGTAGCGTTCGCGGGAGAGCGCCCAGTCTATGACGCCCTCAAGGAAGTTGCCCATGCGGCCGTCCTTGATGTTGTCAGGCATCCAGTTGACCTTTTCGTTGCTCTTCAGCAGCTGCTGCCTGGCCTCGGTCATCTTTATGAACCAGCCGCTCCTGGCGTAATAGATCAGCGGAGTATCGCATCTCCAGCAGAAGGGATAGTCATGCTCGAAGTATTCCGCCTTCACCAGCAGACCGCGCTCTTCCAAGTCTTTAAGTATGACGGGATCGGCCTTCTTAACGAACATGCCCGCCCAGGGGGTCTCCTTGGTGAGTTCGCCCTTGGTGTCAACCAGCTGCAAGAACGGTATGTTCCATTTTCTGCCCACACGGGCGTCGTCTTCGCCGAAGGCAGGCGCGATGTGGACGATGCCGGTACCGTCGGTCATGGTTACGTAACCGTCGCTCACCACCCGGTAGCCGCCGGTAGTCAGGCCGTTCTGGAAGTCGAACAGGGGCTCATACTCCATGCCCTCAAGGCTGCTGCCCGGGAAAGTGGTCATGTCGGAAACGACCGCGTCCTCTCCAAGCACCGCGCTGATCCTGGCGGTAGCCATTATCACCCTGTGGTCGTTATAGCTGAACTCGGCATACTCGTCGTCAGGGTTCACGCACAGCGCCACGTTGCTGGGCAGCGTCCAGGGCGTGGTGGTCCAGGCGTAGAGCCACGTATTCTCCCTGCCCTTCACCTTGAAGCGCACGAACGCGCTCTTTTCCTTTACGGTCTTATAGCCCTGGCTCACTTCGTGGGAAGACAGCGCGGTGCCGCAGCGGGGGCAGTAAGGCACGATCTTGTGGCCTTTATACAGAAGGCCCTTGTCCGCGATCTGCTTAAGGCTCCACCATACGGACTCGATGTAGTTGTTGTCATAGGTGATATAGGGATCGTCCATGTCCGCCCAGTAGCCCACGCGCTCGGACATTTTCTCCCACTCGCCCTTGTATTTCCACACGCTTTCCTTGCACTTTTTGATGAAGGGCTCTATGCCGTAGGCCTCGATCTGCTCTTTGCCGTCCAGACCCAGCATTTTTTCCACTTCCAGCTCCACAGGCAGACCGTGAGTGTCCCAGCCCGCTTTCCTCAGTACCTTCATTCCCTTCATGGTGCGGTAGCGCGGGAAGATATCCTTGAACACACGGGTCTCGATATGCCCGATGTGAGGCTTGCCGTTGGCGGTGGGCGGCCCGTCATAGAAGGTGAAAACGTCGCTGCCTTCCCTCTGGTCTATGGATTTTTTGAAGATCTCCCTGTCTTTCCACAGTTTGAGCACTTCCTGCTCACGGGAAAGAAAGTCGAAGCCGGGATCTACCTTTTTGAACATATATACCCTCCGAAACAGTATTTGTACATAAAAAAACGCCCCGTTATGGGACGATGGCTCGCGGTACCACCCATATTGACGCCTTAGCGTCCTCTTGTAAGCTGTAACGGGCACACCCGCCGGACATTACTGGCAAATGCCTTCCTTCCGGCGCTCGGGAGTGATTTAAACGCGTCCGCTTCCGCCGGGCTTGCACCCTCCCCGGCTCGCTTTGGAGCAAATAACGCGTTTCGTCTCCTTCATCGCCCCGTTATTATACAATAAACCGCTCAGTTTGGCAAGTTTTCCCAAACATTTAATGTTTTGACTTTTGACCGGAAATATGCTATACTTACTCGGATTTCGTGTTGAGAGGAACCAGAATGAATAAGACCGATCTGTCAAAAATCAAAAAGCGCCTCACGCCCGACGGGCACAACCCAATAGTGGTCAGGGGCGTATATCTTAACAGCAAAAAAGCCGTCGTATCCCGCGTTAACACCGACCTGGAAAGCCTTAACCTGACCCATGCCGAAAAGTATACCCAGATATTCAAGCGCGCGCTCTCCGGAGACATAGGCAAAAACCTGTCCCTTATCTCCTTCCCCCTTTCCGAGGTCATGGAAGGCGAAAAGCACGCCCGTCTCATGGAGCTCGTAAGGGACAGCCTTGCCGACGACGAGGCGCTGGACGCCTTTTTCACGGACGCTGCGGAAAGCCTGAAGCTGGAGGGCAACAACCTGCTTTTGCTCATGCACGACACTTACGACACGGATTACTCCGCTTCCAACCGCCAGGAAGGCGACATGGAGACGGAACATGAAGCCAATATTTTCAAATACATCATCTTCTGCGTGTGCCCCGTAAAACAGGCAAAGGCAGTGCTGAGCTATGACTTCGCCTCCTCCGAGTTTATAACCCGTGAGCCCGACTGGACGGTCGGCGCTCCCGGCATCGGCTTTATGTTCCCCACGTTTGAGGACGGCGGCGCGAACATCTCCCAGGCGCTGTTCTACACCAAGGATCTCGGTGCGGACGCGGCAGATTTTCTGGGCGGCGTTATGAACGCATCCGGCTTCACCCCCGTGCAGGAAAACAAGGAACGCTTTAACGCCGTGCTCATGGACGCGCTGCAAGACGAATGCTCTCTTGACGTAGTGCAGAGCGTGAACGAGCTGCTTATCGACAAGCTGGAGGAAAGCAAGAAAGACAAGTTCGCCGAGGAAGTGCGCCTGGGCAGCGGCGACATTGCAAAGGTACTGGCGGCGGGCGGCGTTTCCGACGACAAGGCGGACGTGTTCGTGGAAAAGTTCAATACGGAGTTCGGCACCGGCGCGGAATTGCCCCTTGCCGGCATAACCGAAGACAAGCGTTTCGAGATCAAAACGCCCGACGTCACCGTGAAGGTCTCCCCCCGCCAGGCAGGGCAGATCGAGACGCGGGTGATAGACGGGATAAAATACATTCTGATCCCCGCCGACAAAGGCGTCACGGTAAACGGGATCAGCATAGAGGTGTGATATGTCAGCGATCTTGTACGTTTACATCGCCCTGTTGGCGATAATGAGTCTGGTCGCTTTCGCCGCTTACGGCATGGACAAGCGCAAAGCGAAAAAAGGCGCATGGCGCACCAGCGAGAAGACTCTGCTGCTTTTGGCCGCATGTTTCGGAGGCATAGGCGCTTTCCTGGGAATGAAGGTGTTCCGACACAAGACCCAGCACACCAGTTTCAGGATAATCGTGCCCCTGAGCGCCATAGTTCAGGTCTCGGCGCTCGTGCTTCTGATCGTATACACCTGATGCGTCTTTATTCACGTTTTCTTCATACTATAGTCCCGGTAACGCCCTTGAAACAGGGGCGTTTTTATGTTATGATATAAAGGAACAGTTGTGTGGAAGGAGCTTTTTATGAAAAAATACGACCTGATCACAGCCACCAGCATGGGCGTCAGGATCACCCCTGAGAATTCCCAGCCCGTAGGCATCGGCAACCGCTACATCATGCAGGCTACCAGCGCGGAGAGCAACGTGCTCAACGTGTCCGCTTCCCTGGGTCTGAAGACCAAGGTATTGAGCGCCTTTGTAAAGGGCAGCCCCATCGCCGCCTACATCAAGGGCGAGCTGCGCCGCAGGAATATGGAATATGAAGGACCCGAAGTCGAGCAGGGCGGCCCTTGGGGCTACCGTCACCAGTTCAACATCGCCGACAGCGGATACGGCATGCGCGGTCCCCGCGTGCACAATGACCGGGCGGGCGAAGTCGGCAGGACGCTTAAAGCGAAAGACTTCGACCTCAACCGCATCTTCAAAAAAGAAGGCGCGCGCCTCATGCACATTAGCGGCCTGTTCGCGGCCCTCTCCCCCGAGACCGGCAAACTCTGCCTTAAGCTCAGCGAGATCGCAAAGGCCAACGACACCCGCATCAGTTTCGACCTGAATTACCGCGCTTCCTTCTGGAAGGGCCGGGAAAAGGAATTAAGGGATATCTTCTCCATGATCGCCTCCCGCAGCGACATCCTTATCGGCAACGAAGAGGACTTCCAGCTGGCGCTGGGCATCGAAGGTCCCGAGGCGGGCGGCAAAGACCTGTCATCCAAGATCGACAGCTTCAAGGAAATGATCGAGCGCGTAAGGAAGGCGTACCCCAACGCCTCCGTGTTCGCCACCACCTTAAGGGAAGTCATCAACGTCAACAGCCACATGTGGGGCGCGATAATGTTCGCCGACAATGAGTGGCACGTGGTCGAACCCAGGGAGATCCCCGTGCTGGACCGCATCGGCGGCGGCGACGGCTTCGTAGGCGGCATGCTGTACGCATATCTGAAGGACATGCCCGTGAGCGACTGGGTCAAGTTCGGCTGGGCCACCGGCGCCATGGCAGTCACCATGCTGGAAGACTACGCCACTCCTGCCGACGAAGATCAGGTGTGGAGCGTATACAAGGGCAACGCGAGAGTCAAAAGATAAATCGGAGGGATAATCATGAAAAAGTTGGCGGATATCGGCCTTATCGGCCTGGCCGTAATGGGCGAAAACCTGGTAATGAACATGGAAAGCAAAGGCTTTACCGTGGCAGTGTTCAACCGCACCACCTCCAAAGTCACCGACTTTGTGGAAGGCCGTGCCAAGGGCAAAAACATAATCGGCTGCTACTCCATTCAGGAGCTTAAGGACAATCTGTCGGTCCCCCGCAAGGTGATGCTGATGGTCAAGGCCGGCCAGGCCGTGGACAGCATGATCGAGCAGCTTCTGGCGGTGCTGGAGCCCGGCGACATAATCATCGACGGCGGTAACAGCCACTTCCCGGACACCGCCCGCCGCACCGAGTATGTGGAGAGCAAAGGCCTTCTGTACATCGGCACCGGCGTGTCCGGCGGCGAGGAAGGCGCCCTCAAGGGGCCCAGCCTTATGCCCGGCGGATCTCCCAAGGCCTGGGAAGCCGTTAAGCCCATTTTCCAGTCCATCTGCGCCCATGTGAACGGCGAACCCTGCTGCGACTGGGTCGGCGAAAACGGCGCGGGCCATTTCGTGAAGATGGTGCACAACGGCATCGAAT
>JAFWUC010000064.1 GCA_017518705.1 Clostridia bacterium | reverse complement strand
TACTCTGCTTGCTGAATGATGTTTACCGAGAGAAGCGTACGAAAGTGTAAGGAATATGGATGCAGTTGCAGTCAAGTGCTGCAGAGGGAATCCAAAATAAGGCGCCCGGGCGAAGGATATCAGCTGCCTTTGGCCCTGGGAGAGCATGCTGCCCCTTTCGTTGACCACCGTTTGGTAGCCCTTTTCCAGGCCCATTATGAAGTCGTGGGCGTACACGGTCTTTGCGGCCTGTATGACCTCTTCGTCCGTGGCGTCAAGCCGCCCGTAGCGGATATTGTCCATGATGGTGCCGGAGAATATGAAGCTGTCCTGCATCATCACGCTCATCTGCCGCCTTAAGGAGTCCAGCTTCACGTCCCTGACGTCGTGCCCGTCTATCTTCACGCTGCCGCCCGTGACGTCGTAAAACCGGCTGATAAGGTTGACCACGGTGCTCTTGCCCGCGCCCGTGGGTCCCACCAGCGCCACGGTCTGCCCGGGCTTTATGTCGAAGGACACGCCGTTAAGCACCGTTTTTTCCGCGTTGTAGCCGAACACCACGTCGTCGAACGTGACCCGCCCCTGTATGGGAGGCAGATCGGAGGCGCCCGGTTTGTCCTGGATCTCGCTTTCGGTGTCCATGATCTCGAAAATGCGCTCCATGTTGGCAGAAGCGGTCAGTATCTGGTTGTAAAAGTCGCTGATGGCGTTTATGGGCTCCCAGAAACGCCCCACGTACCAGAGTATCGCCAGCATGTCCGCCAGAGCGAGGGTGTCGGCGCGTATGAACTTTACGCCGAATATGTACACCAGCACCGTGCCCAGGGAACCCACTATGTCCAGCGTGGGGCCGAACGCCTGGCTCAGTTGCACCGCCTTTATCCAGGAGTGCTTGACGTCGTCGTTCACCGTGCGGAAGGTTTTGCTGTTGACTTCCTCGCGGGTGAACGCCTGGGTCACACGCATGCCGCTTAAAGTCTCGTGCAGGTAGCCGTTCATGGTGGAGGACTTGATTGAGTTGGTGAGCCAGCGCACCCTTATCATGCGCTTGAGTTTGAACACGGACAGCGCCAGAACAGGCAGTATGCACAGCGCCACCAGCGTGAGCTTCCAGGAGATCGCCAGCATTATGCCCACCAGCAGCACCAGCGTGAAGCACTCGATCAAAACGTTTACGATGCCGTTTGAGAACAGGTCGTTCAGGCTGTTCACGTCGTTTATGACCCTGACCAGCAGCTTGCCCGCGCTGCGGGTGTCGAAAAACGAAAAGCTCTGGCCCTGTATGTGCTTGAACAGGTCTTCCCTGAGTTTCGCTATGGCGCGCCTGCCGGAGGTGTCCATAAGCCGGATGCGCTGGCGGGTGCACAGCATCGCGGTCAGGCTGACCGCCACCATGCCCAGCAGCACGAATGGCACCAGGGAAAACTCCCCGCTCTGCAGATAGCCCACCGCGCGGCTCATGAGGTAGGTATTGGCAAGCGCCGCCACCGTGGCGACCGACATCAGCACCAGGGCGGTGAACACCTGCTTTTTGTAGGGGAGCATGTACCTTAACACGCGCCTGAACAGTTTTTTGTTGAAGGGGCGCTCAAGCTGCTCGTCGTCAAGCTGTCTTATGACCGTAGCCATTACGCCACCCCCTCTACCTTGACGGCGCTGGACATCTGGTCCCTGACCATGCCCGCGTATATGCCGCCCAGTTCCATGAGTTCTTTGTGTTTGCCTCGCTCCGCGATCTCGCCGTCCTTGAGTACGATGATCTGGTCGGCGTTTTTGACCGAGGAGATGCGGTGGGCGATTATGAAGGTGGTGCGGTCCTTCATCACGGTCTTGAAGTTCTGCTGGATCTCGTACTCCGTCTCCATGTCAACGGCGCTGGTGGAATCGTCCAGCACCAGTATGGAGGGCTGTATGAGCACCGCGCGGGCGATGGACGCCCTCTGCCTCTGGCCGCCGCTCAGGCCAAGGCCCCTTTCGCCCACCACCGTGTCGTAGCCCTGGGGCGTCTGGCGTATGAACTCGTCCGCGCACGCGGCTTTCGCGCTGTCCACCACCTGCTGCAGGGTGGCTTCGGGCCGCCCGTAGCGGATGTTGTCGTTGATGGTGTCGGAGAACAGGAAGCTCTCCTGCGGCACGAAGCCTATGTGCTGGCGCAGGGGCTTGAGCTTCTGCTTCCTGACGTCTATGCCGTCTATGAGCAGCTGTCCGGACTGTATGTCGTAAAACCGGCCCAGCAGGTTTATAAGCGTGCTTTTGCCGCTGCCCGTGGCGCCCATCACGGCTACGGTCTCGCCGCTTTTCGCCTCAAGGCAGATGTCCTTGAGCGCCACGTTGTCGCCGTAAGCGAAGGTGACGTGGTCGAACACCACGTGGCCCTTGAACTCGTCGGGGGATACGGCGTCCTCGGGTTCCTTTATAGTGGAGCCGAGGTCCATATAGTAGAACACCTTTTCGCAGCCCGTCAGCGCCATCGCGGTGGCGTTGATTATGTTGGCCACCTGGCGCATGGGGTTGGTGAGCATCCAGATGTAGCCCGTAACGCCCACCAGCGTACCTATGTCCATGCGGCCCAGGTACACCATAAGCGCGCCGCCCGCCAGGGTGATGGGCGTGCACAGGTTGGACAGCATGTCCATGAAGGGCATAAAGCTGCTCCACACCCAGGACGCCTCCAGGTTCTTGTCCAGCAGGGTGCGGTTGTCCTTTTCGAACAGGCCCATCTCGTACTCTTCCCGGTTGAACGCCTTGACTATGTGCATGCCCGCCAGGTTCTCCTGGGTGCGGGTGTTAAGTACGGCGTTAAGTTCCCTGACCTCACTGAACACGGGGCGGATGCGCCTTCTGAACTTGAACGCCACGATGGCGATTATCGGCGCCATAACGAGCACCATCAGCGTCACCTCCGGGCTCATGAACATCATGAACACGAAAGAGCCCACGAAGCACAGGGAGTTGGTGAATATGGAGAAGGTGGTGTTGCACAGGAAGTTCCTTACGTTGTTAAGGTCTCCCGTCATGCGGCTCATTATCTCGCCCACGCGGTTCTTGTCGTAGAACTCCCAGGGCATTTCCTGCAAATGGTCGTACAGGTCGCTCCTGATGCCGCAGATTATGTTCTGGCTCACGTGCTGGAAACGCATCGCGCGCACGTAGTTGGACAGCGTACGGGTCACGGCGAACAGCGCTATAAGCCCGCACAGGGTGTACAACAGGTCGTACTGCCCGTCGGTTATAACGTCGTTTACCACCATTTTCGTGAGTCTCGGCACTATGAGCCGGGTTATAATGGCGAATACCTCAAGCGACAGCGCCAGCGTCATCTGGGCTTTATAGGGTCTGAACAGCCTGAGCATCCTGCCCATGTTCCCGTGCATAGCCGTCACCTCCCATCATGGGCTATTTTACCCGCCCATTGTTATGAACAAAGGGCTTTTATGCTATGGCTGTGTTGAGTTTGGGGCTGCTTTTCGGAAGGATTGACACAGCGGCGGAAAGTGTCTATAATTCATTGCGGATACGTCATGAAACCGCATTCGCCCGTCCGCAGAATGGAGGCTCGCCATGAGAAAACTGCTGTCTTTGATAATCGTGCTCGCGCTGTGCCTGCCTGCCTTCGCGCAGGAGATCGACCCCGAAAAGGGCGTGTTCGTGCTGATGAACATCCCCTATTCCATGTTCTACGAGGAGGAGACCACCGTAGGCGCGTACGACTCCGTGTCCTCCGCCACGAGGCAGAAGTCCCGCAGCGCGGACTATGCGGGCGGCTCCTTCCACATGACCCCCGACGGCGCCTATATAAGCGGCATAGTGTTCCCCGTGTACGTGGAGGACGAAAGCTGGCTTGCCACCTACGGCGGAGAGGAATTCACGGACGAAAGCTCCGTAAGCATAACCACCACCATCGACGGCGTGACTTCGACCACTGTGTACAAGGGCGCCGACGCGCTGTTCGAGGCCTTCCCCTTCTCCTATTACCGCTTAAGCGAGATCCCCAAGGTGTACAAGGTGCTGGACGGGCTCAACTGCCATTTCGGCCCCTTCGTCGGCCCGGTCATATACGTGGAAGGCGACGTGGAAGTCATCTCCGACCCGTTTGCGGATCTGGCGCTCAAAGTCACCGGCGCCGACGAGTACCTTCAAAATGAATTCGTCCGCGGCTTGGTGCTGGAAGAAAAGGACGGCGAAAGAGTCGGACTCGAGCACCTTAAGAACATCTGGCTCAAGACCACCCTGGGCCTTAACGCAAGCGAGGACGTCTACCCCGCCATGGCCGGCAGGACCCTCGTCGCCGCCGAATTCTACACCCTGGAAGCCAAGTACGTCGTGAACTGCGAAACGCCGCTTCCGAAGGAGTAAAAGATTAGGCATAAACACACCAAAGCTGCCGCGGGAAGTATCCCGCGGCAGCTTTGGTGTACATCAGTTTTTTACCAAGTATTCGTACAAACTATCAGCGATCTTTTTTGGCTGACAATTAGGATACGTTTGATATACTGCACCCGTCTCATCCTGCCAAATATATATACCATCAAAGTGTGCATTTTCTATGACATAAAAGTTAGCCGGGACATCAGGATTAAGCTCCCTGGCTTCATTTGTTGTGCTTAGTACATCTAAACCGGAATATTGACTAATGCCAACAATCTCATGACCATTAAACATACAGACGCCAACACTTGAAAGGAATTCCTTATATTCTTTCGAAAATCTGACACCCAAGTTCTTCTCAATGTTTAAAATGCTTTCACTGCTTGTACCAATTGCGTTGCCAAGCATGTTTTCTGCAACTATAGTAGCTATCCAATCTTTCATTTAATTCTCCTTATAAGCTTTGTTATTGAAACAACTCCAGATTATTACCAAGAGCCATGTTCATTTCTTTTTTCAGTTTTGCAAAAGCTACTCGATCTATTTCTGGCTCTTCCCTCCATGTTAGAACAGCATAATTCTTTCTGTGTTGGTCATACGTAAGTAAAGCAAGGGGCGAACTATTTTGTTGACCAACATGATGCCATTCATATAGTTTTCCACTGCTATCAACAGGATTATAGCCAGCAAGAAGTCGCTGGCGATTTGTCAGACCGTCATACACTTGATTAAGATTTACATCTTTAGGCAACAACACACGTTGATTCCCTATCCTGTATTCAACTAATCCTGCGCTCTTGTATACTTCGTACTCTTCCATGGAGTGTACAGTCCTAATAAAATCAAGTGAATATGAGCTATCTCTTTGTATTTGTGCTGCTTCATTCCATCCAATGTGAGTCGAATTATGCCACTTGCAAAGGAATGTTGTCTCTTTTACTGTGCCAGAAATTGACCCGGCAATAGCACCCCACTTGAATCCCTCACTGGCTTCTATCAAACCCGCTTCAAAAGACTTTTCAAGATCACCAGTTTGAATATATTTAAGAGTTCCACCTGCAACAAAGCCGAATCCCGCACCATAGGCTGCATATTTCAAACCCGTCTTTGCCCCGAACGCAAACACGATGCTGATTGCTGGTGCCGCAGTATATGTTACCGCCGCTATCGTAACACAGACTAGTATAACCCCCGCGCCTATAGCCACATTTTTCAGAATCCTTGTGTAAATCGCGTCTTTGTCAATATACTCCTGAAACGGTATTACAGTAGTTTGATTGTCATCACCCAACGTGAATACATAGCGGGTTCCTTCAAACTGCGCATCCAGTTCCGCCAAAGTGTATCCGAAAAAGATGTTGGCTTTTGTGTTATAGGCTACCTCCTCGATATACTCCTGCGAAATGTAGATAGCTTCAACATTTTCTACCACATAATCCGTTCCATCGAGCGCGTTTATGAGTTCTTCATATATCTCATCTTCAACATACGGCAGCAATGTTTCATTAAAACCAAGTGCGTCAGAACCTTTTTCTGCCATTACCTCATTCGGAATGGAAAAGACAAAAAACAATACTAAAGCCAGTATTATGGCCAATAACTGTTTCACGGAAAAATCTTCTCCTTTCGAGTTACTTAGTGTTCAACGCGTCAACGATCTGGGCTATGTTCAGGCCCTGCCTGATATAGTTGATGATGCGCTCATCCGTGCCGACATCCAGGAGTTTTACGGTCTTCGCGCCCGTATATCTGTTGGATACGGTAATCGTATAGATGCCCTCCCTCGCGTAATCCGTACCATCCTGGGCGGGGCGGTTGAAGCGAATATCCTCAGAAAAGCCGTTCTCGTTTTCCACTATCACCGAATAACACACATCAATGTCGAGATAGCGGGAATACGCCAGGTCGAGATAGAACCCATTTGGTGTGGAGGCAGCATTTCTCAGTTCCTCTCCGGTCTTTACGTCAAACGGGAACGCTATGCAGTTGCCGTTGCGGATGGAGAAATGGAAATAAATGCGGTAATTGCTGTAGCTGTCCGACGTGGCTGAGGTGCCGAGTATTCTTGTTTTGTTGCATATTCTGTAATCCAGCGCGACTTCGTAATCCCCTTCCTCGTTCAGGGAGATCACTGTATCCGCTGAGCCTGTGGCCTTTGCCTTTAGATAGTCGGTATAAACCTGCGCCTCGCCAGGATTATGCTGGTAATCGAAGTGGCGGACGATCAGCGTGCCACGTCCGAAGAACGTGGGCTTCACATTGAACTCCTCGTCATATCCACCGTCATCTTTGGCGATTATCTTGAGCGTGCTGCCGTCAAGCATATCAATGTCCTGGGCCAGCTCAAAGTGGAGCTCCACATTGTCACCTACAGTCTTGAGAAATATGAAGGATTTGTCATCGACCGGCATCACGCGCGTAAAGCCGCTTATGTAAAACTTGCCCAGGTCCCAACCGAAGTGCGGGTCATCCTTCGTGATATCCGTGCCGTTACTGTATCCTCTGCTGTCCTGGACGCGTTTTGCCCTATAACCTACGTACATTTTCTGAGTTCCTTCAGGCAGTTCCGGTTCAGGCAGTATGTTCGGGTTGCCCTCGTGAGACGGCGGTGCAAAAAAGTCAGACACGGAAGTCCAGGAATCGACCGCTGCGCCAGTTGTCCAATCCCATATGTCGGCGGCTGCACCGCTCGTCCAGTCCCATGCATCAATAGCCGCACTGCTTGTCCAGTCCCATGCGTCTGTAGCCGCGCCAGTCGTCCAGTCCCATGCGTCCGTAGTAGCACCAGTTGTCCAATCCCATGCGTCCGTAGTAGCACCAGTTGTCCAATCCCATGCGTCTGTAGCCGCCTCACTCGTCCAGTCCCATGCATCCCCGGCTGTTTCACTCGTCCAGTCCCACACATCCGAAGCCGCACCCTTAATGCTGTCCCAAATGCTGGCATGCGCAGTGAGAGGCATCGCAGTTAAAATAATAGCCGTCAAAAGAAGAGTTATTGCCAAACGCTTCATAGCTGTACTCCCGATATTCAAATGACTGTTTATATGTTGTGTCTGTCAGATTATCGCACTGTGAAACATATCCTTGCAAGATACTGTTGTTTATAAATATTATCATATATAATTAATTAATCATATGTTTCCCGCATATATGCGCCCATATATGCGTTTATTTCGCCGTACGGTATTGATTTCTACGTCCGCCGCCTGTAAAATAATGAAACAAAGCAGGAACATTATATGCGGAGGCTCCCGCGCGGAGGCCCCCGTTCACCGATTTTCCGCCGTTTCCCGCCAAAAAGCGGGGCGGCACGTCAAGGAGCGGCTTTATGAAAAACACTGTGAAACGGCTGTGGACATATCCGGAGGGCTGGCGGGGGCTGGTGTTCTCCCTGTGCGCGTTTTTTCCCCTCGCCGCCTCCGCCTTCGCCGCGGAAACCAGCGTGCTTTTCTTCGCGAGATGGTTTTTTCTGATCGCCCTTGCCTGCCTTGCCGTCTGCCCGTGGGTCTTAAGGCGCTTAAGGCGGCTTGACGCTGGAAAGCTTGCCCCTGCCTCCGGGTCCCGCCGGGAAAACCTAAGGTGCGGCGCGGCGTTCTTCCTTGTCGCTTTCGCTGTGTTTTTCATTAAATACCTGATATACTACCCCGCCGCCTTCTCTCCCGACTCCTTCGAACAGTACGGTCAGGCGGTCTCGGGCAGCTATAACGACTGGCACCCCGTGATCCACACCCTGATCGCCTTTAAGCTGCCCCTCGCGCTCACTGGCGGCTGGACCGGCTCCATAATCCTGTTCCAGATCGCCGCGTTTTCTCTTGTGATCGCCCATCTCGCGCTCGCCCTGCGCGCTTACGCCGGGACAAAATACGCGCTTTTCTCCCTCGCCTTCATACTGCTCAATCCCCAGACCACCAACATGGCGCTGTACCCCTGGAAGGACGTTTTCTTCGCCATGGGCGCGGTCACGCTCGGGGTGTTCGCGCTGAAGATATATTTTACCCGGGGAGAGTGGCTCAAAAAGCCCCTTAACGTCATCCTGCTGGGGCTGCTGCTGGGCATTACCTCCCTCGTAAGGCACAACGCGGTGCTCTTTACCCTGCCCATGCTGCTCACCATCCTGCTGTTTGCGGGCTTTAAGCGGACAGCTACGGCGGCGCTGTGCTTCGCCGTCACGGTCTTTGCCGTTAAAGTGCCACTGTACGCGTGCTTTGACGTCACCTCCCCCGACAGGAGGCAGGTGGAGATGCTGGGGCTGCCCATGACGGTCATCGGGTCCGCGGTCACCTACGCTCCGGAACATCTGGACGGCGAGACCCTGGATTTCGCATACGCCGTGGCGCCCAAGGAGGTGTGGGAGCAAAGGTTCGCCGACAGCGACGTATCCGTCTCCTACCTGCCCAAAAGCCGGGACATCGGGCAGCTCCTCCCCGCCTACGGAGACTTCGACAACGTCAAGTGGAGCAAGCTCACCAACCTCGACGTGATAGAGGAATACGGCCCCTTCAGGGTCATAAAGATCGCCCTCAGCTGCGTAAGGCGCGCGCCCATAGCCTCGTTAAAGGGGCTTATAAAGCTTACCGAGCCGGTCTACACCCTTTCGGGCGACCATCTCTACATGGCGGTGCCCCGCCTGAGCTCCAATCCCTACGGCGTGACTCCCGGCGGCGTGCCATTGCTCCAGAAGCTGAACATACTTGTTTCGGCGGGGCTCAACCTTATGTTCCCCCACCTGTTCCTGTACACGGGCGTGATGCATCTGGCGCTGATCGGGCTTGCCCTCGCCTGTTTGGACTTCAGGCGGAAGGGCACCGTCAAGCGGCTCTTCGCTTTGCTGCCCGTGTTCTGCCACAACTTCGGCACCATGCTTCTGCTCACCACGGCGGGAGACTCGTCCAGGCTCTTCTACTGCACCTTCCCGCTCATGCCCGTGCTCGCGCTCATGCTGCTCAAGGATGCCGGCGCGGGAGATGCGCCATGTGCCTGAAGATGGCGCCTTCGTTTATTGCTTCTTTTATACAATTTCATTAACTGTATTGATTTCCGTTTCCGCGGACGGTAAAATGTAATGCTATAATTATGTTGCAATAACTGTCGCGCAGGGCAGAAAGACGGGGTGTTTTTGCTGAAATCCGCGTTCAAAAGGCTGTGGCGGTACATAGAGGGCGTGAACGGGCTGCTGCTCATACTGTACTGCGTTTTCATCTTTTCCGCGTTCGCTTTCACAGCCGCAAGCAGTCTCAGGTTCTTTGCCAGATGGTTTTTCGCCATCTGCCTTGTGTGTGCCGCACTTTGCCCGGCGGCGCTCAGGGCGGTGCGCAGACTGGACGCGCGCGAACGTCCGAAAGCTTCTGAGCTTAAGCCCTCCGCCGCAAACGAGACCAAACTTAACGCGCTGCTTTTCGCCGTGCCTCTTTTGATCTTCCTGTGCAGGTACATAGTTTACTACCCCGCGGCGTTTTCCACCGATTCCGTGGACCAGTACGCGCAGGCGGTGACAAACAGTTATAACGACTGGCACCCCGCCGTACACACGCTTCTGTTCATCAAGCTGCCCCTGCTGCTCACGGGTGGCTGGACGGGCTCGATCATACTGTTCCAGATCCTCGTGTTTTCCGCCGTCATCGGCTATTCGCTGCTGGTGATAAAGGACTGCGCGGGCACTCGCCCGGCGCTTATCGCCATGGCGTTCATAATGCTCAATCCCCAGACCGGCAATATCGCCATGTTCCCATGGAAGGACGTGGCTTTCGCCATGGGTGCGCTGCTGCTCACCGCTTACACACTGCGCATTTATCACAGCGGCGGCGAGTGGATAAGGCGCCCCGCGAATGCCGCCGCGTTTGCGACAGCGCTGGCGCTCACGAGCCTGCTCAGGCACAACGCGCCGCTGTTCACCGTCACACTGCTGCTTGCGGTTGCCTTCCATATCGGCTTAAAGCGCCTGATCTCCGTCTGCCTGTGTGCCGTCGCCCTGGTGGTCGGCATCAAGCTGCCGCTGTACTCCGCCCTTGACGTGGCTCCCGCCGACCGACCCGCGGTGGAGACGCTGGGTCTGCCGATGACGGTCATAGGATCTGCGGTCACATATTCCCCCGAAACCCTGGACGCAGACATACTTGAGTTTGCCTACCGCGCCGCGCCCAAAGAGCTGTGGGAGGAAAACTACCTGCCGGGCAATTTCAACGCCGTCAAATGGGACAGCCGCTTCGACAGCTCGGCAATAGACGAATACGGCGCCCGCAGGGTGCTGGAAATGGCCTGGCGCTGTATCAAGCAGGCGCCCGCCGTGTCACTGAATGGGCTGATCAAGCTGACGGACCCGGTGTATTCCGTAAGCGACGATTTCGCCTACACCTCTATACCCCGGATGACCCGCAACCCCTTTG
The DNA here is from genome assembly GCA_017518705.1 of Clostridia bacterium. The sequence goes on along the minus strand of JAFWUC010000064.1, from coordinate 61,103 downwards.
GCATAGAGTTCCGCGGCGTCCCCGCGCTGCAGAAACTGAACGCGTTAATTTCCCGGGCCGCGGCCACCCTGCTGCCCTGGCTGTTCACCTACACGGGAGCCGTGCACCTGGCTTTGATCGTGCTCATCCTCGCCCGGTTTCCCATTGGCCGCTTTGAAAGCTGGAAAAGGATCTTCCTCGTGCTGCCGGTGTTCGTTTACAATTTCGGGACCGCCCTGCTTATGAGCGGAGCCTCTGACAGCGCCAGGTTCTTCTATTACACTTTCCCGCTCGCACCGTTATTGTTCCTGCTGCTTGGCAAAAAACACGAAAGGAACGCAGAAAACCGATGAAAAAAGTGCTGATAATCGGCGCCGGCCCCGCGGGACTCACCGCCGCCTACGAGCTGCTTGACAAGTCCGGCGAGTACGAGGTCACCGTGTTCGAGGAAAGCGATTGCTTCGGCGGTATCTCCCGCACGGTCAGCCACAACGGCAACCGCATGGACATGGGCGGCCACCGCTTTTTCTCGAAAGTGCCCGAAGTGAACGCCTGGTGGGAAAAGCTGCTCCCCACCCAGGGCGCGCTGCCCGGGGACGACCTTAAGCTGGGCAGGACGTCCACCCTGGCGCCCGGCGGGCCCGACCCGGAAAAGACCGACCGGGTAATGTTAAGGAGGAACCGCCTTTCCCGCATATTCTTTAACTCCCGGTTCTTCGATTATCCCGTTTCGCTGAAACTGGATACGATAAAGAACATGGGCCTCATGACCACCGCTGAGGTGGGTTTCAGCTATATAAAGGCCGCGCTGTTCAAGCGGGAAGAAAAGTCCCTGGAGGACTTCTACATCAACCGTTTCGGCAAAAAGCTGTACTCCATGTTTTTTGAACGATACACCCAGAACCTGTGGGGCAGGCATCCATCGGAGATCTCCCCCGAATGGGGCGCCCAGCGCGTAAAGGGTCTGTCCATAAAGGCGGTGCTCAAGGACATACTGGGCAAGGCGTTCGGGAAAAAGGACCGCAAGGTGGAAACTTCCCTGATAGAGGAATTCGCCTATCCCAAGCTGGGGCCCGGGCAGCTGTGGGACCTGACCGCCGCCGAAGTCGAACGCATGGGCGGCACCATAATCAAAAACGCCCGCGTCACAAACATTATGAGGGACGAAAGCGGCCGCGCCGCGGGGCTGATATATGAAAAAGACGGCGAAAGGATCAGCGTAAACGGCGACTATATCATATCCTCCATGCCCGTAAAGTACCTGGTGGCGGGCATGGACGGCGTGCCGGAAAACTGCTCAATGATCGCCGCGGGGCTGCCCTACCGCGACTATATGACCGTGGGCGTGCTTGTCCCCCGGCTGAAACTTAAAAACCTGACGAAGATCCCCACTTTGGGCAATATAGTGCCCGACAACTGGGTGTACGTGCACGACCGCAGCGTCAGTATGGGGCGCTTCCAGATATACAACAACTGGTCTCCCTATATGGTGAAGGATCCTGAGCACAGTGTGTGGATGGGGCTGGAGTACTTCTGCGACGAGGGCGACGATATGTGGGCGCTGTCAGACAGCGCCTTTGCCGACATGGCGGTTAACGAGATGGTCACCATGGGGCTCATAGACAGCGCGGACGAGGTCATGGACCAGCACGTGGAGCGGGTCAGAAAAGCGTATCCCGCCTACTTCGACACCTACGCCCGGATGGACGAGTTAAGGGCGTTCCTGGATACGATCCCCAACCTGTTCTGCGTGGGGCGCAACGGACAGCACCGCTACAACAACATCGACCACAGCATGTGCACCTCCTTCGAGGCGGTAAAAAACATCCTTTCCGGCGAGACCGGAAAGGACAACGTGTGGAACGTGAACACCGAAAAGGAATACCACGAGGAAAAGCAGCAGGCAAAGACATAAACATGTACTGCTTTTGCGGCACGAAAAAACGGCGGGGTCTGTCCCCCGCCGCTTTTATTTCGCCACGCTCTGTCTTACCAGCGCGCGCTTTAAGCGAGCTTCGTTGAGCTTCTGCTCGGTCTTGTCCAGGTCTTCCTTTTTAAGCGCTTCCCGTGCCCGGTTTTCGGCGAGTTTCGCGCGCTCCAGGTCTATCATGTCGGACCACTCGAAGGTGGTGGCGACCACGGTGACCTTGCCGCCCGTCACGGATACCATGCCCCCTATGCAGGCGGCGCGGCGGGTCTCGCCGTTTATGGTCACCCGCGCTTCGCCCATGCCCAGGGCGTTCAGGTAGTCCGCGTGACCCGCCATTATGCCCACCTGCCCGCTTATGGTGCGCAGGGACAGGTATTTGGCTTCCCCCGAAAAGAACTGCCCGTCCGGGGTGACTATCTCCAGCTGGAAGCTCCTCATTTGCCGCTTTCCCCTTTGACACGGTCGGTCACGTCGTCTATCGTGCCCGCGTACAGGAAAGCGCTCTCGGGCACGTCGTCGTGTTTGCCTTCGATTATCTCCTTAAAGCCCCGCACGGTCTCCTTGAGGGGCACGTACTTGCCCTCGTAGCCCGTGAACTGGCTGGCCACGTGGAAGGGCTGGGACAGGAAGCGCTGCACCTTGCGGGCGCGGGACACGGTGAGTTTGTCCTCGTCGGACAGCTCGTCCATGCCCATTATGGCGATTATGTCCTGCAGTTCCTTGTACCTTTGCAGTATCCTCTGCACGTCCCTGGCCACGCGGTAATGCTCGTAGCCCACCACGTCCGGGCTGAGTATGCGGCTGGTGGATTCCAGGGGATCGACCGCGGGATATATGCCCAAGGAAGCGATACCTCTGTCCAGCACGGTGGTGGCGTCCAGATGGGCGAAAGTGGTGGCGGGAGCGGGGTCGGTCAGATCGTCCGCGGGCACGTAAACCGCCTGCACGGAGGTTATGGAGCCGTCCTTGGTGGAGGTGATCCTTTCCTGCAGCGCACCCATTTCGGTGGCCAGCGTGGGCTGGTAGCCCACGGCGGAGGGCATGCGCCCCAGCAGCGCGGACACTTCGCTGCCCGCCTGGGTGAAGCGGAAGATGTTGTCTATGAACAGCAGCACGTCCTGCTTTTTGACGTCCCTGAAGTACTCCGCCACGGTCAGCCCCGCCAGACCCACGCGCATACGCGCTCCCGGGGGCTCGTTCATCTGGCCGTACACCAGCGCGGTGTTTTTGAGCACTCCGGATTCCTTCATTTCGTAGTACAGGTCGTTGCCCTCGCGGGTGCGCTCGCCTACGCCGGTGAACACGCTGTAACCGTTGTGCTCGGTGGCGATGTTGTATATGAGTTCCTGGATCAGCACGGTCTTGCCCACGCCCGCGCCGCCGAACAGGCCGATCTTGCCGCCCTTGGCGTAGGGGCAGATCAGGTCCACGACCTTGATGCCCGTCTCCAGTATCTCGGTGGAAGAGAGCTGCTGGTCAAAGCCGGGAGCGGGACGGTGTATGGGCCACCTTTCCGCCGCTTCGGGGGCGGGCAGATCGTCCACGGGCTCGCCCAGCAGGTTCATTATCCTGCCCAGCACTCCGTCGCCCACGGGCACGGAGATGGGTCTGCCGGTGTCTACGGCCTTTATGCCCCGCTTTAATCCGTCGGTGCCGCTCATGGCCACGCAGCGGGCCACGCTGTCGCCTATGTGCTGGGCTACCTCGGCGGTTATTTTCCTGCCCTCAAACTCGATCTCTACGGCATTGAGCAGCTGAGGAAGCTCCCCTTCCTCAAAGCGAACATCCACCACAGGCCCAACCACCTGGGCGATCCTGCCTTCCCGTGCCATCAGTCAATTCTCCTTTATGATGATTCCCGTCAGCTTTCCGCGCCGGCCACGATCTCCGTGATCTCCTGGGTGATCGCGCCCTGGCGCGCCCGGTTGTATTTAAGGTTCAGTTGCTCTATCATTTCCTAGGCGTTCTTGCCCGCAGCTTCCATGGCGGCGCGGCGCGCGCCCTGCTCGCTCACCACGCTTTCGCACAGCGCGCCGTATATTATGCCGCCCACGTACTCGGGCACTATGGCGGCAAACAGGCTCGGGGCGTCCGTGTCGTACAGCTGCGCCCGGTTGCTCCCGTCTTCCGCTCCCAGAGTCAGCGGCAGCAGGTCGAGGCTGCGGGGCGACTGGCAGAGCATAGAGTCGAAATGGGTATAGCACAGGGTGATGCGGTCGATCTCACCGTTTTCGTACGCCCTGCACATGTCCTTGGCCATTGAGAAGCAGCCGCTCACCCTGAGCGCCTCCGCCTGGATGAACGCCCTTGAGCGTATCTCACGCTCGCGCTTCTCGAAAAATTCCAGCGCCTTTTTGCCTATGGGCAGCACCACCGCGGAAACGCCCGCTTCGGCGTCCTGCTTTATCAGTCCCTCCGCCAGCTTGAGCACGTTGGTGTTGTAGCCTCCCGCCAGGCCCCTGTCGCCCGCGATGACTATGTACGCGGCGCGCTTTACCGCTCTTTGGGTCAGGAAGGGGGAAGAAAACTCCTCCGCGCCCGCCACTATGTCCTTAAGCGTAGCGTACAGCGTTTCGTAATAGGGGCGGCTCCTCGTTACCCTTTCCTTTGCCCTGACCAGTTTCGAGGACGCCACCAGTTCCATGGCGCGGGTGATCTGGGACGTGCCCTTCACGCTCTTTATGCGCAGTTTTATCGCCTTCATGTTGCCCGCCATGCCCGCGTCCTCCTTTCCACGATCGCCGTTTTACTGCTTTTCGGCGATGAATTTGTCGGTATACTCCTGTACCGCGGCGTCCAGCGCGGCTTCGTCGGCTATGCTGCCGGTCTCGCGGATGTTCTTAAGGATGGGATAATAGCCGGCGTCCATAAACTCGTACAGGCCCTGTTCGTACTGGGGCACCCTGGCAGTCTCCACCTTTTCAAGATAATTGTGTATGACCGCGTAGAGTATGCACACCTGGTGCGCCACGTCCACGGGGGCGGAACGGTCCTGCTTGAGCACCGCCACGATCCTTTCGCCCTGGTCCAGGCGCCGCCGGGTGTCCTTGTCCAGGTCGCTGCCGAACTGGGCGAAAGCCTGCAGTTCGCGGTACTGGCTGTACAGGAGCTTAAGCGAGCCCGCCACCTTCTTCATGGCCTTTATCTGGGCGGCGCCGCCCACGCGGGACACGGAGATGCCCGGGTTCACGGCGGGCATTATGCCGGAGTGGAACATTTCGCTCTCAAGGAAGATCTGCCCGTCGGTGATGGAGATCACGTTGGTGGGGATGTACGCGGACACGTCGCCCGCCTGGGTCTCTATGATGGGCAGGGCGGTCAGCGAGCCTCCGCCGTACTCGGGCGCGATCCTCGCAGCCCTTTCAAGCAGGCGGCTGTGCAGGTAGAACACGTCTCCGGAGTACGCCTCGCGTCCCGGCGGGCGGCGGATGAGCAGGGACAGCGCCCTGTACGCCACCGCGTGCTTGGACAGGTCGTCGTAGATCAAAAGCACGTCCCTGCCCTGGTCCATGAAGTATTCGCCCATGGCGCAGCCGGAATAGGGAGCTATGTACTGAAGCGGCGCGGTCTCCGAGGCGGTGGCGCTGACCACTACGGTGTAGTCCATGCAGCCCGCCTTGGAAAGTATGTTCACCGTCTGGGCCACCGTGGAGCGCTTCTGGCCGATGGCCACGTACACGCAGATCACGTTCTGCCCCTTCTGGTTGATGATCGTATCCAGCGCTATGGTGGTCTTGCCCGTCTGGCGGTCGCCGATTATGAGCTCCCTCTGGCCCCTGCCTATGGGGATCATGCTGTCTATGGCCTTTATGCCCGTCTGCAGCGGCTGGTTCACGCCCTTGCGCTTGATTATGCCCGGGGCGGGCCGCTCTATCGGGCGGTATTCCGCCGCCTCTATGGGGCCCCTGCCGTCAATGGGCTGGCCCAGCGCGTCCACCACGCGGCCTATCAGGCTCTCGCCCGCGGGCACGCTCACCACGCGCCCCGTGCGCTTCACGGTGTCGCCCTCGCGGATGCCCTCCGAGTCGCCCAGCATGACTATGGACACGAAGTCCTCCTCCAGGTTCAGCGCCATGCCGTACACGCCGGTGGGGAACTCGATCAGTTCGTTCACCGCGCACTCGTTAAGCCCCGACGCCCGGGCGATGCCGTCGCCTATCATGAGCACGCGGCCCGTCTGGCTCTCGTCCACCCGCTTTTCGTAGCTTTGAATCTGCGCCTTTATGATCTTGCTTATCTCGTCGGCTCTCAGTTCCATCTTATCCGTCACTTTCTATAACGTCAGGGCGTCCAGCGTCTTCGCCAGATGCCTAATGTCGCCCGCCACAGTGCCGTCCAGCGTCTCGCCGTCGGCTTCCACGCGCACGCCCCCCAGCACGGAGGGGTCGAGCTTCTGGGTCAAAAGCAGCGTCTTGCCCGTTTTCTTTTCCAGCGCCGTCTTAAGCCTGTCAAGCTGCGCGGCGCTCAGCTCCACGGCGCTGATCACCCTGGCCTCGATTATGCCGCTGTCCTTAAGGTACTCCCGCCTGAAAAGCCTGATCACTTCCAGCAGCAGCTTAAAGCGCCCCTTTTCGGCCAGCAGCTTCATGAGGTTCAGTATCCTTTCGTCCGTACGGCCGCCAAACGCCTCGTCCAGCAGCTTAAGGCGCTCCTCCTTGGGTATTTCCGGGGAGGAGATCAGCTTTATATAGCCGGGATTCTCTTTCACGAGCTTTGAGACGCCCTCCAGCTGGGGCCACCGCGCCTCTGCCGAGCCGTCCTCACGGGCAAGCTCGTACAGCGCCCCCGCGTATACGCCGGCGGCACTCATTTGTCATTCTCCAGGGAAGAGATAAAGCCGTCTATCAGCCGGGCGTGGTCGGCGGCGTCGATCTCTTTCTCGGTCACCTTCTCGGCCAGGCTCACCGCCATGTCCGATATCTCGCCCTTCAGCTCGTTTCTGGCCTTTTTCTTTTCCAGCTCTATGTCCCGGTACGCCTTTTCCAGTATGGCGGCGGACTCGGCCTTGGCCTGGGACACGATCTCGTCTTCCCGCAGATGCGCCTGGTCCAGAGCCTCCCTGACCAGCCTGTCGCCGGTCTGCTTGGCTTCCGCCAACCTGGCAGTGTACTCTTCCTTAAGCGCGCCCGCCTCGTCCTCGGCCTGTTTGGCGCGGGCGTAGGCGTCGTCCACTTCCTTCTGGCGCTTCTGGATCAGCCCCATTATAGGCCCGGTCAGGTATTTTTTCGCCACCAGGAAGATGATAAGGGTGTTGAGCAGCACAAACAGCGCGGTAAAGAAGTCCACGCCTATGAAGCTTTCAAACCGCTCCATCAAACCTTCTCCTTCGCTTTTACGCCACCGCGAACATCAGCAAAAAGGCGATAAGCAGCGAGTAGATACCCGTGGTCTCCGCAATGGCGCAGCCCAGTATCATGTTGGTCCTCAGGGTGCCCGCCGCTTCGGGCTGCCGGGCCATGCCCTCCAGCGCCTTGCTTACCGCAATGCCTTCGCCGATGCCGGGGCCGATGGCTCCGAAGCCCATGCAGATGCCCGCGCCGATGGCGCAGCCCGCCTTGATGATCGCCTGTTCCATAATATATACCTCCAAATTATTGTCGCTTTTGTATGTTTACGGGGCTCTCCCCGTCAGGTCTTACTCTTCCGCGGGACAGCTCCCCGCGATGTACACCATCGTGAGCAGGCTGAACACCAGCGCCTGCACGAACGCGGAAAACAGGTCGAAGTACAGGCTCAGCACCGCCGGAATGCCCAGCGCCAGCACCGGCACGCCGGACAGCAGCCCCAGGGCTTCCAGTATGCCGAACACGCCCACAAGCAGGCTCACCCCACCCAGTATCGTGCGGCCTTTTTTGTGTTTTTTGAGCCCGAACGCGATAAGCAGGACGCCGAACGCCGCCAGCACAGCGCCGGTCACCCAGCCGCCCGCAGCCACGAGTTTCAGCACTATCGCCGAAAACATGCTGAGCGCCGTGTAAAGAATGCCGGTTATGACCCCGCCGCCCGCTATGTTGCCGAAATGACGGAACGCCATAGACACGGGCTGCGCGATCTCGGAAATGATGTTCATGGGCGTCATGACGGCGATCGGCTGCGTAAAGCCCTTGAGCCAGCCGAAAAAGCTCTCGCGCCTGATGTTGTTGTACCAGATGATGCCCGTGACAGTGAGCGCCCACGCCAGCGTGCAGCTAAGGTCCGCCGTGACGGACCTTAAAAAGCCCGTCATGCCTATCAGCGAGCCGCAGATGGAGAACAGGAAAATGGTCAGTATGAACGGCGTCCAGTGGGCGTTGTGCTCGCCCATGGAGTCAACCACCATGTTCCTGATCAGCAGCACGCCCTTTTCCGCCAGCGCCTGCTTGCCTTCCGGGCGGGTCTTCAGGCTTTTGCCTATGCTTATCATGGCGGCGATCAGTATGACCGTCACCACCAGGCACGACACCGTGGTCTGGGTTATGTTTATGCCTCCCAGTATGGGGATCGTATAGTAAATATACGGGCCCGTGACCTGTACGTTCACTGTTTGTCCCCCTTTCCGAAAAAGCTCATCAGCATAAGAATCACCCGCACGAACAGAAGCGGTATCACCAGAGCGAAGGGATCGGCCAGCCCGCTTTTGTAAAACGCGAACAGCAGCCCCGCCAGCACCACCAGGCGGATTATGTAGGACACGCGGATCAGGCTTTTGCCGCCCTTTACGTCCTGTTCCTCCGCCTTGTCCGCGGCGCTCATGGCGCCCACCGCCATAAAGAAGAAGTTCAGCGTGGCCAGCACCGCGCCAGCCACGCCGCCCAGGATAACCTTGCCGTCAAAGCGCCCTATCAGGGCGAACACGCCCAGCATGAGCGCCGTCAGGACCAGCTCTCCCAGGAATATGTATAGCGTCTGTCTGAGTACCAGTTTCCGGGAATCCATTCCCGCCTCCCGCGTCAGTCGTGAGAATTGAAGTTCGTCTTATCCCTGTCGGGTTTGGCTTTGTTCAAAAGCCCCATCGCGGTAAAGGACGCCTTGAGCGCCGCAAACGCGCTGTACAGCCCCAGCGCCGCCCCGACGAATATTATCCACACTCCCAGGTGCCACCTGTTCCTCGCCCATACGGCGCCGTATACGAACAGCATCAGCGGCGCGGCTACGCTTACCGCCAGCTCCGTCAGCCACATCAGCGCCCGGGCGACCGCAACGTATTTGCCCACGGAAGTGCTCTTTTTATCCATATTATACATTATAACAAAATTCGGGCCGTAACACAAGCCCGAAAATAAGAGAAGTGAATGCCGGTCGGCTGCAAATGCAGTGAAAAGCAGCCCTCCCTTAGGGAAAGGTTGCTTTTTTTGCCGTCGTCCGCGGCGCGGGGCCCGCACTGCCGGACGGAGCTCAGCTTCGTTCCGTCCGTACGCTTAACGCCCTTAGCGCGTTCAGCGTGGCGACCAGGAGCATGCCCACGTCCCCTATCACCGCCAGATACATCGGTATGGTGATGAACAGCCCCAGTATCAGTATCAGGAACTTGACCGCCAGGGAGATGACTATGTTTTCCCTCGCTATCCTTACTGTCCTGCGGGCGATGCCTAGGGCGGAGGGCAGGCGGTTTAAGTCGTCGTCCATGATTATCACGTCGGCAGTCTCTATCGCGGCGTCGCTGCCCAGACCGCCCATGGCCGCGCCCACGAACGCCTCCGCCAGCACGGGCGCGTCGTTTATGCCGTCGCCGGTGTACAGGGTCCTGCCCTGTTTCGAGATCTCCTTAAGTTTTTCCACCTTGCCTTCGGGCAGCAGTTCCGACACCACTTCGTCCAGCCCCGCCGCGCGGCCCACTTCTTCCGCCGCCGCCCGCTTGTCGCCGGAGAGCATAACGGCCTTCTTTATGCCCATGCGCTTAAGTTCGGCTACCGCCATGGCCGCGGAGGGTTTGATGTCGTCCGTGACCTGTATGCTGCCTATGAACCTGCCGTCCGCCGCCACCAGCACGCTGCCTTCCGGGGAAGCGACCCTGACGCCCTCGCTGTTCATGAGCCTCAGGTTGCCCGCCAGCACGCGCCTGCCTTCCACCAGCGCCGCCACGCCCATGCCGGGCCGTTCCTCGATAAGGCTGCTTTCGGGGTACTCGCTTATGAGCCCCGCCACCGCCCGGGCTACGGGATGGTTGGAAAAACGTTCCGCCGCCGCGGCCAGTTTTATCAGCTCTGCTTCGCTTATATCCGCCGGGGTTATCCTGCTCACGGTAAAGCCGCCCGTGGTCAGCGTGCCCGTCTTATCGAACGCGCAGATCTCCGCCTGCGCCAGTTTTTCCAGTTCCGCGCTGCCCTTGACCAGTACGCCCTTGCGGGACGCCGCGCCGATGCCGCAGAAGAAGGTCAGCGGCACGCTCACCACCAGCGCGCAGGGACAGGACACGGTCAGGAACACCAGCGCCCTGTGCACCCAGGTGGCCCAGTCGCCCGTTATGATCGACGGCACCGTCGCCGCCAGCACTGCCAGGGCGAACACCGCGGGGGTATACACCTTTGCGAAGCGGCGGATGAAGTTTTCGCTTTTGCTCTTCCTTTCGGAAGCTTCCCTGGTCATGTTGAGTATGCGGGTCACGGCGCTGTCTTCCTGGGGCGCGATCACCCGCGCCTCCACCCGCCCCGTCAGGTTCACGCAGGAGGAGAATATCTCGTCCCCCGTCTTCCGGTCCCGGGGCAGGCTTTCGCCCGTAAGGGACGAGGTGTCGACGGTGGTGGAGCCGGAGACGATCTCCGCGTCCAGTGGCACCCTTTCGCCGGGCAAAAGCACTATGATCTCGCCCACCTGCACCGACTCGGCGGGCACTACGGCTTCGCTGCCGCCGCGTATCACCCGCGCCGTGTCGGGGCGCAGCTGCGCCAGCGCGGAAATGGAGTCGCGGCTCTTGTCCACAGCCAGGTCCGCGAACCACTCGCCCAGCCGGTACAGAAGCATGACCGCCCCCGCTTCGGGAAACTCGCCCAGTATCAGCGCGCCTATAGTGGCAACGCTCATAAGCGTCTCTTCGGTGAAGATCTCGCCTTCCTTTGCTTCCTTCACCATGCCGAACAGCACTTCCCGGGCGGCAAAAATGTATATGGCGATGAACACCACCGCCCTGACCGCGCCGGTTATCGGCGCTATCCACGCAAACAAAAGCAGCGCCGCGCCGATAAGGATCTCATAAAGTTCGTTTTTCTGCTCTTTTTCCAGGTCACTTAACAGTTTCATCTTCCGTCTCCTCCGTTACGTGCTCGTAGCCCTGGGTTATAATGCCCTGCACGTGCCTGTCCGCCAGTGAATAATACACCGTCTTGCCTTCCCGCCGGTTTTTGACCAGCCGGTTCTGTTTTAATACCTTGAGCTGGTGGCTCACCGCGGACTGATCCATGCCCAGATACTCCCCGATCGCGCACACACACATCTCGCTTTCGCTCAGGGCGTAGAGTATCCTCACCCGCGTGGGGTCGCCGAACACCTTGAACAGCCCCGCCAGAGCGAGTATCCTGTCCTCGTCGGGCGCGTGGGAGCGCATCTTTTCCAGCAGCGCGCTGTGGTCGTGCATATATGACCCTCCGTTCATATGAATGACTGTTCATATTATATCCCCGCGCGCCCGCCCTGTCAATAGGCCTGACGCAACTTTATATTGAATTCTGCCCGGCGTGATGCTACAATAGGCGTACAAAACAGGAGGCAAACGATGAAAGACTATTTAAACGACATAGATTCCCGCTTCCCCATCCGCAATTCCGAGGCGCAGAAACAGGCTTTCCGCGAGTACGCTTTGGGCGAAGCCAAACTGTCAGGCCGGTCCGCCGCGACCGTGCAGGAAAGCGGCGGGCACAACAACGTGGTGATCGGCGACCCCGAAAGCGCGAAGACCGTGTTTACCGCCCATTACGACACTCCCCGGCGCGGGCTGCTGCCCAACCTCATGCTGCCCACCAACAGGGTGCTCCAATACGTGTACATATTCGGTATAATATTCGTCATGCTGGCAGCGGCCATACTGGCAGGCATCGCCGTAAGGAAACTGACCGGTCTGGAAGGCACGGAAGGGAGGTCAGTGTACCTGGCCGTGTACGCCCTGGTCTACTTCGGCCTGTTCGTGCTGCTCTTCCATGGCCCCGCGAACACCCGCAACCGAAACGACAACACCTCCGGCACCGCCGCGGTGCTCACGCTGGCAGCCAAGCTTTCCGGCGACCCGTCCGCCGCCTTCATACTCTTCGACAACGAGGAAAGGGGCAAAAAGGGCTCCAAGGCCTTCGCCGCCGCCCATGCGGACATAAAAGCGAACACCCTGATAGTCAACCTGGACTGCGTGGGCAACGGCGACACGTTCATCGCCGGCGCGTCGGACGCAGCGATCGGCGATCCCCGTTTCCCCGCCCTGAAAGCCGCGCTGGAAAACAAAGGCGGCAAGGTGTTCCCCGCCGCCAAGGCAAACATGAACAGCGACCACAAGAGCTTTGACAAAAGCGTGGGCATAGCCGCCTGCCTGTACAAAAAAGGTGTGGGTTATTACACTCCCCGCATCCACACCAAGCGCGACACCGTCGCCTCTCCCGAGAACATCGAAAAGCTCACCGACGCGCTTAGAGAGTTTGTTGAGGTATAACGCATGATATTTGAATTCGGGCATCAGAAAGTTGATATAGACGTTGAAAAGACGAGGCAGTTCTATTTAGAAGACGGCATAATAGATTGTCCCTGCGATGACTGTGTCAATTATGTCAATGCTGTCGATAAATTGCCCGATCCGGTCAAATCCTTTTTTGATAGTATAGGTGTTGACATAAAAAAAGCTGAAGAATTATCTGCACTCAACGCAACTCCGGAAATGACAGTTGTATATAATGGGTTCTATTATGTATGCGGCAATGTGCTTGATAACGACAGCTTAGGTAAAGAACTTGAAGATAACGATGATTCGGATTATGAAATTGCGCCTCACTTTTGGGCTTTCTTTCATAAGAAGTTCCCGTTGCCGGAGCATCAATTACCAAAGCCTTTGATTTGGCTTGAGTTCACCGGCAGAATACCATGGGTTTTGGATAAACCTTGTGACCATTAACGTTTTGACAGACTGACAATTGGCAGCCTGTAATACACAAAAACGGGTAAATTGGTGGACTGTATGATTCTGAAACTAACGCCGGCAATTGTTGCATTGGCAAAAGGGTTGCCTATAGAAGAGAGCTCTTCGGCTTTGTTCGACCCGGAAACATTTGAGTTTTACTCTCCCGATGATGAAATACCGTCAGCTGTTCTCCGAGAAACTCTGGTAGATTTCCCAAGAGTTCGACGTGTCGATGTACAAAGGGCATATGTGGAATATCTGAACGACAAGAGCATATCCGCGAAGTTCAGAAGTCTGACCGATAAACAGTTCTGGCACAAATTCTGGAAAGTATTCGATGACGGCGGTATCCGCCTATCGGACTACTGGCGGTTCGAGGATAATTACTATCTTAGTGCCGTCAAATCGTGGTGCGACGCCAACGGAATAGCCTATTATGTGACAAGCGGAGAATGACCACAAAAAACTATTGGAGAGCTATGAAATAAGCAGAGCAAAAAGACTCTTATTGTCCTATTGCTATCTGCTTGCTGTCTGTCTTTATCAGGCTGTGATTTAATAGCTCCCACAATTTTTTCCGGAGGCGATGATTCCGTACCGAAAGCGGATATTTTCAAGTATGCCACAGAAAACGTTGCATCACTTGAATTATTTGAGAAAGTAGCAAATCTCTCTCAAACATCCAAAGGCGTGTATGAACGGGACAACAACGCATGAAAGGCGTTTTATACAGAACGAATTCTGCGAAATGGTTTTATTATTATCTTGTTTGGCTGTAAGAGAAGTATTGTAGCATACATGCACCGCCCGACCCCTTTACGGGATCGGGCGGTGTGTTTTCCGGGTCTTATTCCTCTTTTCTCCCGAGCAGCTCCTCCGCCTTTTTATTCATTTCGTCCAGGCGGGTCTTGATGGCGTAGCCGCTGCCCTGATACAGGCAGTACACGAAGGTCTTGGCGATCTCCCACATTTCCTTTCTGTCCTCCGGGGGCAGCTTAACCAGCGCCGCGGCGCTTTTGAGCAGCGCGCTTTTGTCCCGGGTCAGGTCCTGCAGGGTGCGGGGGTTGGCGGCGGAAAGGATGTCGAACAGCGTGTCGGTCATGTAATGGCGCTTTTCCTCGCTCATGCGCCTGAACCACTCCTTCTGCCCCCGGCTTATCATCAGCCCCGCAAAACCCAGCCGGTCGCAGGTCACGAACTCGCCGTCCCGTATGCGCCAGGTGTACGGATTGTGCTGCATAAGCCCCTGGGCGCTGGAGTCCACCACCGTGGCGGCGGTGTCCTGCTCCATCATCATGCCCACCATGCTGGACACGGGGATAAAGCGCCTTATCCGTTCCTTTATGGCCCGGTAGCCTTTCAGCGCCAGCATGTCCTCGTCAAAGCCGGGACCGTCGTGGGAATACACCCCGACGATGCGCCTCTGGATGTCCTCGTCGCAGAAAGCGGCGGCGTACACCGCCAGGTTCCCGCCCTTGGAGTGGCCGCCCACCCGCAGGGGCGCGTTTATATGCCGGGCCACCCGGTTCAGGTACTCGACGCTCCTGGCCTGGGCGGGCACGGGATTGGTGAAAGTGAGCATAAAGTCTTCCTTCCAGCCCACTATCGTGGAGTCGGTGCCCCGGAAGGAGATATACGCGGTGCCGTCCGGCAGCAGGAAGGTGACCGCCGAAAACTGCTTGGTCTCGCTTTCGGAAAACTCGTCCGCGTACCACAGCGCGCGGCTGTCCCTGAACCGGGGCAGCGACGCGGCCAGGTGCAGCAGGCGCCGGTTGTCGTCCTCCCTTACGCCGTAATCCACCTTTTCGCCCAGCTCGCTCAGGGCGCAGGGCAGGTCACGGACCGCTTTGTCGTACTCTATATATGCCAGCTGGGCATAGATCAGGCTGTCCACTCCGTTGAAAGGCGCAGCCAGCAGGGTCGTCCGGCCCTTTTCTTCCATGTATGAGTGCAGGTCAGCCATCCTGATTGAGCTCCTTCAGCACCCGGGCGTAAGAGACCGCGTCCAGCCAGCACTTTACCAGCGTGCCTTCGGCGGTGTACTCCTCGCTTTCCACCTGGCCCTTTGAATGTATCATGTTGAGCGCCCCGCCCTTTGAATACGGCACGAGTATCTCCGCGTAGTGGCGCAGCTTGGCGATCTCGTCACTGATGCGCTGCCTGAGCGTATCGAGCCCCTCTTTGTTGAGGGCGGAAATGACCACGCCGTCCCCGTCCAGCTCCAGCGCGGGGGCTTTCAGCGCGTCGGACTTGTTGTAGACCTCTATCACGGGCTTGTCCTGCGCGCCCAGGGAGGCGAGCACCTCCCCCACCACCTGCCTCTGTTTGGCGGCGAAGGGCGAAGACAGGTCGTTCACTATCAAAAGCAGGTCGGCGCTCACCGCTTCCTCCAGCGTGCTTTTGAACGCCTCCACCAGCGAGTGGGGCAGCTTGTTTATGAAGCCCACCGTGTCCACCACGTCGCAGACGCGGTTGTCCGGCAGTTCAACCCGGCGGGTGACCGGGTCCAGCGTGGCGAACAGCTTGTCCTCAACGAACACGTCCGCGCCGCTCAAGGCATTCAACAGCGTGCTTTTGCCCGCGTTGGTGTAGCCCACCAGCGCCACGGTGACCGACTCGTCCTTGCTGCGGCGTTTCCTGCGCAGGTCCCGCTGGGTCTGAAGCTGCTTAAGCTTGCCGGAAAGCTCGTCTATGCGGCTCCTGATGTGCCGGCGGTCACTTTCAAGCCGCGTTTCGCCGGGGCCCCTGGTGCCTATGCCGCCGCCCAGACGGGAGAGCGCCTCGGAGGAGCCCGCCAGCCGGGGCAGCCGGTACTTTAACTGCGCCAGTTCCACCTGCAGTTTGCCTTCGCTGGTGGCGGCGCGCTTGGCGAATATGTCGAGTATGAGGCTGGTGCGGTCTATGACCCGGACGCCCAGCGCGTTTTCCAGGTTCTTCTGCTGTGAGGCGGTGAGTTCCCCGTCCGCGATGGCCAGGTCCACCTCCAGCGTCTGGCAGGAGAGCGCCAGTTCCGCCGCCTTGCCGCTGCCGATGAACGTGGCAGTGTCGGGGTGGGACAGTTTCTGGGTCTCGCGGGAGACGATCACCGCTCCCGCCGTGTCCGCCAGCGCCGCCAGCTCGTTCAAGCTGTCCTCGCTGTCGATGGAGATCAGCATCACCCGCTCCGCTTCCTGGGTTATGCCGCCCTCTTCTATGGCCTTCTGCACGCGCTCTTCGCTTAATTCGATCTCCTTGAGCCACGCGCGGTGGTCCAACCGCCCTGGCTTCACGGGACCCAGCACGTTCACCGAAAGCTGGCCGTACTCCTTGTCCCCCAGGAACGCGGCGGTTATGCCCGTGCACACGCCGTCTTCCACGCCCATGGCGCACATGGCGTCGAAGCGCAGGAGCCTTAACGCCTGTATGTCCACCGTGGACAGGCGCGCGTTCCCGCCGGGATGGGTGTGGATGCACCTGAAGCCCGTGAGCCTGTCGAAGTTGCGCCTTAAGTGCATCTGGGTCAGCCCCACCTGGGAGATGGAGCCCACCGCCACTTCCAGCACCTCGCCGTTGCGGTCCAGGTACACCATTATCTCCCGGTTCAGCTGGGTGGTGAAGCTGACCAGCATGCCCAGCAGGCGCTCGGGAAGGAACAGGCTCCGGTCGAACTGTATGTCGTAGAGCCTGTCCATTTCATTAAGGACGCTGTCCCTTATGCCCTGTGTGTTTCCGTGTATCATTTTACCTTCTTTATGTTCCAGATCTCGTCAGCGTACTGCCGTATAGTGCGGTCGGATGAGAACACGCCGCAGGAAAGCACGTTCTTAAGCGCCTTCATACGGAACGCCGCGGGGTCCGAAGCGTACTCCCGGTACGCCTTTAAGCGCGCCTCACGGTAGCTCTCAAAGTCCTTGAGCAGGAAATACTGGTCCGGTCTGTGCCAGGACGCGCCGATGAGCAGGCTGTCCTTAAGCTCGCTGAGAGTCCCGTCCTCATCCGGGAAGCCGGCATCCGTCAGGCTGTCCACCGCCCGCTTTACGCGCGCGTCGGACCCGTAGATCTGTTTGGGGTCGTAGGTCTCCCTTATCCCGTCCAGTTCCTCGATGCGGGCGCCGAATATATACTCGTTCTCCTCGCCCGCCGCCTGGGCTATCTCGATGTTTGCGCCGTCCCAGGTGCCCACGGTGACCGCGCCGTTTATCATGAACTTCATGTTGCCCGTGCCGCTGGCTTCGGTGCCCGCAGGGGATATCTGCTCGGAGAAATCCGCGGCGGGGATCAGTTTTTCCGCCACCGAGCAGTTGTAGTTGGGCACGAACAGCACGCGCATCCTGCCGTTCACGTCGGGGTCGTTGTTTATCCTGTCCGCCAGCAGGTTGACGTACCTGATGACCGCTTTCGCCCGGGCGTAACCCGGCGCCGCCTTGCCCGCGAACACGAACGCCATGGGCGGCAGCCCGCTCAGTTTGCCTTCCTTCATGTCCATGTACATGTCGTACACGGAAAGGGCGTTCAGCAGCTGCCGTTTATACTCGTGCAGGCGCTTGACCTGCGCGTCGATAACGAAGCCTTCCGGGATCTCCTGCCCGGTAGTATGCTTGAGCCACAGGCGGAATTCTTCCCGCTTGACCGCCTTGACCTGACTGAGTTCGTCCGCCAGCTCCTGCGTGGGTGAAATATCTTTCAGCGCGTCCAGGTCCTTCACGAAGTCCTTATCGGTATACTTCCCAAGCAGGGCGCACAGTTCCCTGTCGCACAGCGCCAGCCAGCGCCTGGGAGTCACGCCGTTGGTCTTGTTCTGGAAGCGCTCGGGATAAAACCTGTACCAGTCGGGGAACAGAAGCGTCTTGACCAGCTCGGAGTGGATCTTTGCCACGCCGTTCGCGGCAAAAGACATGTACACCGCTGTGTCCGCCATGTGGATCCTGTCGCCTTTTATGAGACGCAAGCCCGTTTCGCGCTTCGCGGAAGCGTCCAGGCGCCTTAATATGTCCGCGATCTCCTCGCTCACGTCACTCACCAGGTCCATGTCCCACTTTTCCAGCGCTTCGGGCATGACGGTGTGGTTGGTGAAAGCGAACACCTGTTTCGCAGCGTTTTTGGCAGAGCGGAAGCTGACGCCCCGCTTTATGAGCAGGCGGATGAGCTCCGGTATCGCCAGCACCGGATGGGTGTCGTTGAGCTGGCAGGCGATGTATCTGGGCAGGGCGTGGAAGGAAAGCTTTTTTTCCTCAAAGCTCCTCAGGATGTCCTGCATGGAAGCGCTGGACAGCACGTATTCCTGCTTAAGGCGCAGCAGCCGCCCTTCGCGGGTCCAGTCGTTGGGGTACAGCACCTTGGTGATGTCTTCGGCGCGGTTCTTCTTTTCTGACGCCTCGTCGTATTTGTAGTCGTTGAAAAGGGTGAAATCGAACTGCACGGGGCTCTCGGTCTGCCACAGGCGCAGGGTAGCCACGTACTCCCCGCCGTAGCCGATCACGGGCATGTCGTAGGGCACCGCGATCACCGTCTGGCCCTTCATCTCCACCGTCACCGCCAGCTCTTCCCGTCTGACGGTCCAGTTGTCGGAGAAGCGGGTCCAGTCGTCCGCCTCCTCCGTCTGGCGGAAGTCCTTTATTCCCTGTTTGAACAGGCCGTAGCGGTACTTGAGGCCATAGCCCATCACGGGCAGAGCGAGCGTCGCCGCGGAATCCAGAAAGCACGCCGCCAGGCGTCCGAGCCCGCCGTTGCCCAGGGCGGAATCCTCTTCCTCCTCAAGGGCGTCGGGGCTCGCCCCCGCCTTTGAGAGCAGGGAACGCACCTCGTCAAGCGCGCCCAGCGCCAGCAGGTTGTTGCTTATCGCCCGACCGGTCAGGTACTCGGCGGAGATGTACGCCGCGTGCCGCCCCTTCAGGGTCGCCTTCTGGCTTTTCGCCCATACGCCGCCTATCTCCTCCAGTACGCTTTCGGCTATCGCCCGGTCGATCATATGCCTGTCCGCGTCCTTAAGGCTTACAAAATGCCTTTCGGCCACTTTCTGACTTGCTTTTTTAACGATCTTTTCAGCTGTGGTCATATTTATGCCCTCCATTTCGGCATCGGTCCAAAAACAAAAATATCCGCGGGCTCGGGGCTGGCTTATCCGCGGCGCACGCCAACTTCCGCTTAATGCTGCTGCCTCTCGGCCCTGACATGGTTCACGGCATGACGCCGCACGGGGCCTGCCTGTCATCACCCGTGGACGCGGTGGATTATAGCATATTATTCCGGCAAATGCAAGTAAAATATTGGCCGAAAGCTAAATCTTCTCCCGTATTTTCCCTATATATTCCCCGTCTATCACGTCGTACCTGTCCTCCGGGGGATACAGGGCGCCGCCGTAGAAGATGTCCCGGTTGTTGCGGTGGAGGGATCCAGCAGGCTCTTGAAGCGCGCCACGTGGATCTGGTCGCAGCCCGTGATCTCCAGTATCCTGTTCACGTTTTGCAGGTTCACTCCCGCGCCGGGCAGTATCTGTATGCGTCCGGCGGCAAACTCTACCATCTCTTTTATCACGTCCACGCCGTAGAACACGTCCGGGGCGAGACCGCTGGTCAGCACCCGGTCTATGCCTATGTCGATCAGCTGGGAGAGCATCTTTTTCCAGTCGTCCGCCACGTCTATCGCCCGGTGGAACACCTTGGTCCTGCTGCCCGCCATGCGCGCCAGTTCCTTGGTGCGTTCGGCATCCAGGCTGCCGTCTTCCTTAAGGAAACCGAACACCAGCCCGTCCGTGCCGTTTTCCAGCAGTTTTTCCGCGTCGGCAAGCGCCGTCATGTACTCCGCCTTAGTGTAGCAGAAGCCGCCCTGACGGGGACGCACCATGGTCATCACGGGGATGTCCACCAGCTTTTTCACGGTGATCAGTTCGCCTATGGACGGGGTCAGTCCCCCGTGGAACAGGCAGGAATTCAGTTCGACCCTGTCTGCTCCGCCGCTTTTCGCCGCCAGCACGTCTTCGACCGACCCGCAGCAGACCTCCAGCAAATACTTTTTCATACTTTCTCCGAAACCGGTCGCCCGGCGTTGTCGCGCGGGCGCCGCCCGCCAAAAAGCGCTCCTTGAGTGCCCAAAACACAATGAAACGCCCGGAATGAGACCTCATCCCGGGCAGTGTTATACGATTATGCTTCTTCAGTGATATCTTCGATGTTGCCTTCCGCGGCGTTCTTCTTCACAGACTCGATGCCGTTTATGCAGCTCTTCAGGGACTTGTAGCTCTCGCTGGCGGCGATGATCTCGCCGTTCTTGGCCTTCAGGCGGAAGCGGAAGTCGCCGGACTTGTCGTTGTAGATCTCGAACTTGGGATGCTTTACCTTCTCGAAGCCTTCCTGGGTCTGATCCTCCACGCCCGCCACGGGAGCGTTCTTGGCTACGCTGGCGATGCCCTTTTTGCATGCGGATTTGGTAGTGTAAACTTCGCTGGTGGCGATGATCTCGCCGTTGGAAGCCTTCAGGTTGAACATAACGCCGGTTTTCGCGGCCTTGATGATGAACTTGCCCATAATTACCCTCCACAACATATTTGTGCAACAGGATTATAACATAACAAAATGCGCATTTCAACCGTTTTTTCTCATTTTGAGCAAAAATCAGGCTCAAAATGGGAAATCCCTTGACAAATGCTTCCCATAGGGTACAATTCTGCCGGGAGGACGGTAAAAATGCTAAAAAGCAGCCTTATTTACGTTGAAAACGCCGGACGCTACCTGATGCTCCACCGGGTGAGCAAGTCGAACGACCCCAATAAAGACAAGTGGATAGGCGTGGGCGGCAAGCTGGAAGACGGCGAGACGCCCGAGGAGTGCGCCCGCCGCGAAATGACCGAGGAAACGGGCCTCACGCCCATGGATATGAGCTACCGCGGGGTGGTCATGTTCCGTTCCGACAGATGGCCGGACGAGGAGATGCACCTGTTCACCTGCAGGGAGTTTTCTGGAAAACTCATCCCCTGCGACGAAGGCGTGCTGGAGTGGGTGGCCAAATCGGAGGTGCCCCGCCTGCCCATATGGGAAGGCGACAAGATCTTCCTTAAGCTCCTCGCCGAAGGCGCCCCATTTTTCCGGCTGAATTTACGGTATGAAGGAGAAAAGCTGGCCGAGTGGGAATTGGCATAGCCTTTGGCTGTCAGCTTTTCGAACGGCGGCAAACGGCCGCCTCTTCCCGTCATCGCGAGCCTCCGCCGGAGGCGCGGCGATCCGTTTCCAAACGATACCACGAAAAAACCGCCGTGTCGGCGGTTTTCCCATTCTCAGGCATAAGACGTTATGACATGCCGCTATTCCGGCTTGACCCACAGGGCGGGACGTACATAGTAGAGTTCGTTGCTGACAGGCCCGCCGGCCTCCGAGACCGAACCGTCATAATCCACAAACGCAGCGGCGGAAAATCCGAGACAGTCGTCATCTATGATCGACCTGAGCCACCAGCGGCAGCCGCCGTCCAGCACAGTCAGGCCTTTGGTCAAGGCACACCCGGTGGGACAGCATATCCTTGCAGTGTCGCTCATAAAGAACCTGTTCACTTCCGCTAAGCTGAGCAGAAATACTCTGTCGTCGGTGTCATTGCCGGGGTCATCGTCATATCCGATTTTTATGTCCGCCGTCACCCGCGACGTCAGCACCCTCGGTTTCTCGTTATCGCTGAACGCCGCATCGTAGAACTCACTGTTCAGCCAGTTTCGGATGGTTGAATGTTCCCAGGTTATATCCGTGGACTGCTCGTTGTATGCCTCCGCGTCAAGGGCATATTTGCTTATCAGCAGGCAGTCTCCTGCTTCGTTCTTATCAAGCACTATCCATTCTATAGGTTCAGCGCCGTTGGTCAGGTCATTGTCCTGTTCATATTCCCCATATAAGACAACACTTCCGACGGAATACGGTTTTATCTCTTCCGGAAACGCGCCGGGATTATAAGTGACCGCACAAGTTGAGCTTGAGCCGTCGTATTCAAGACGCATCTCGCCTTCGCCCCGGGTCACAACCGCAAAATGCATATCGCCTCTGACAGCATAGCTTTCAAGCTCACAGCCGGTTTCGATAAGCCGTTTGATAAAACGGCTTATCTCAGTATAGCTGATATCATTGTATAGATATACCACAGAGCCGTCTTTAGTCCGGCTTTTTTCGTCCGCGTCCCTCCAAATCAGGGACAGCATGGAAGGCATTTCTGCACCCGCCGAACCGCTCGCAGAAGCGGGCGATCCTTCCGTAAATGCGATCAGCAGGATAGAAAACACCAGCACGGCGACAAGCGTTATAATGAGCTTTTTCATGTGACGTCTCCTGAAATGGGTAGGCTTAAAACTGCGTCAGCAAGGTGACTCGTGGCAACACAGATGCGAACGCTCGCGCCCTAACAGTTATCAGCCGAACTCTTCCTCATGCTTCTTGAAGAACTCGTAGTACACCCGGGCGTTCTTAAGCTCCGTCCAGCTGTCCACTGTCTTTCCGCGGCTGTCCAGGTCGATTATCTTCGCCCCGGGCAGCGCCAGCAGAAACGGCGAGTGGGTGCTTATCACCAGCTGATTCCCGCAGTATCTGACGCTCTCCTCCAGAAATTCCGCCAGTTTGACCTGGTTTTCAGGGCTCAAGCTGTTTTCGGGCTCGTCCAGCAGGCACAGGGTGTCCGGCTCGATTTTGCTCTGAAAGTACATGAGCGCGCTCTCGCCGTTACTGCGCTCCCGGACGGTCTTTTCGCTCTGCGCCTTCATGAACTTGCTTAACGTCTTGCCTCTCGCAAGGTTCAGTTTTTTGAGCTCCTCCAGGTCGTCTATCGACTTAAGCCGGAACTCTTCCGCCGTCTGCTTCCTCAGGCGGAAATACTCCTGTTCCAGCCCTTCCCGCCTTTGATACACGCCTTCGTTTACGGCGCGGATATCCAGCATCATGTCGAACACGTCGTCGCTGGTGATTATGCGGCTGCCCCGCGGCACGGCTTCCTCCAGAGATACGGCGCACCTTGCCACGAAATCCTCGAAAAAGCGGGACCGGTTATACGGGCTAACCCGTTCCAGCCGCAGTTTTTCGGCCATGACGTTGAGCGCCGTGCTCTTGCCGCTGCCGTTTCCGCCGTAAAGTATGGTAACGGGGCTGAAGAATATCTCGTCCAGCCCCGCTTTAGGCAGCACTCCGTATGGGTACACCGTCTGGTCATATGTAGTTTTCAGGTCGAACAGAAAGTCCGTCTCTGTTTCGTAACCCGGAAAATAAAAGGAACTCAGATATAGGCTCATATTGGTGAACGGTCAGTGATCGGTCGTATCACGATTCCAGCGACGTATCCTCCCTGTTCAGCTGCAGCTGCCACTGGGGTATGCCGCCCCTTCTCGTGGCGTCTTCCACCTGTGAGGCGTGCAGCGCGGACGCGGCGGTCTGGGCGGAAATGCGCTTGAGCAGCACCCTGACCGTGTTTTCCAGCGGGCTGTTTTCGGTGTAGTCCGCAGGCACGCAGTAGTCGCACCTCTCCTGCAAAAGCATGTTGTCCCCCAGGCTGCTGCCCCCTTCCGCATACACGGCTATGGAGGTGCCGCCCTTGGAGCGGGTCATCTTCATGCAGGGCACGTCGGTCAGCCCGTCCCCCACGTAGATCATGTTGGAAAACGGCACCCGGCGCTTGTATTCGGGAGTAAACCCGTTAAGGTCCCGGTCGTTTGTCATGTCCAGTATGCCCTTGTTGATGCGGAACAGGTGCTGGGTCTTCTCGGTATAGTTGACCGCGGTGGCGGGCCACAGGGCGATGCCGTCCTCCCCGTACACGAAAGACGCGGCGAACACGGCGGTGAACTCCTTTGCTATCTTGCTGCCGCCGATTATCTCCTTAAGGCCCGAAGAGATTATGTAGTGCTCCACCTTAAGGCCGTACTCCAGGCCTATGCCGTTCACCCTGCCGAACCAGTTTTCCACCCCTGGGAAGAACTCCACGGCCTCGCCCAGCTTCTCCAGCCCTTCACGGGTGAGCAGGCGGGTGCCGCCGGAACGCAGTTTCATGTTCAGCATGTACGCGAGCACGCTGTCCATGCCGTGCTTTAGCTGCAGCTGGCGGCACTCTCCCCAGAAGCTGGCGGGGTCTATGTTCAGCCCCGGCAGGAAGGAATACTCCTGCTGATCTCTTGGCGACAGCGTTTTGTCAAAGTCGTATATCAGCGCTGCAACGGGCATGTCGGGCATAAATCAGACCTCCTTTTTGAACAGGCGGCAAGTCTCCTCGTAAGCGTGTCTCTCAAACGCCGAATACATGCGTCCCCGGCGCATTGCTTCGTCAAAGTCCACCTGATAGCCGTCGAAATCCGGCCCGTCCACGCAGGCGAAACGGGTCACCCGGCCTTCGGGAGTGTTGACGGAAAGGCGGCAGCCCCCGCACATGCCGGTGCCGTCTATCATTATCGGGTTCATGCTCACGGTAGCGGGCACGCCGAAGGGTTTGCAGGCGAGCACTGTGAACTTCATCATCACCAGCGGGCCGATGGCGACCACCTTGTCGAACGTCTCCCCGCCTTCCAGCAGCACTTTCAGGGGCTGGGTCACGTTGTCCTTTTCCCCGTAGGAGCCGTCGTCGGTCATCACGATCAGCCTGTCGCAGCACTGCCTGAATTCCTCTTCGAGTATCACCAGGTCCTTCGTGCGGAAGCCGATGATGCCCGTCACTTTGCAGCCCCTCTGCTTGAGCGCCTTGGCTATGGGCCAGGCGATGGCGCAGCCCACGCCGCCGCCCACTATGTAGGCGGAAGAAATGCCTTCCAGGTCCGTAGGCTCGCCCAGCGGGCCAGCAAAGTCGGGTATAAAATCCCCTTCGTTCAGCTGGTTGAGCTTGAAGGTGGTGGCGCCCACTATCTGGAAGATTATTGTCACCAGCCCCTTTTCGGGGTCGGTGCCCGCCACGGTCAGGGGGATGCGCTCCCCGTCTTCGTCCGCGCGCAGGATTATGAACTGACCGGGCTTCGCTTTGTTCGCCACCAGGGGCGCGCGCACGTCCATAAGGGTCACCGTGGGGTTCAATGCTGTCTTTCGGGCTATCTGGTACATGATCTGCTCCTCAGTCCACTAAACTTATCTTGTCCCGCTCAGGGAAAATATCGAATATGTTGCTCACGTCCCGGCCGCTCAGGGCAGGCTTGGGGGCGGCGGGAGCGTCCTGGGCGAGCACCAGCTTCATCGCCCGCCCGAACTCGCGGGACAGCTCCTTTTCTATGTCCGCGGTCTTGGTCTTTATGACCTCCCGCATGATCTCCCTTTCCCTGGGGAGGGATGCGACCACGCTGTCACCGTCGGTCTTTATGTATTTTATGCCGAACACCACGCCCCTGAAGCGGGGGAACGCCTTTTCGTAGGCGGCCAGGGCGCGGGCGAATTTCTCCCCGTCGCTGCTGGGGGCGGGCGGCGCTTCCGTCTGCGGCGCGGACGGCCCGGCCTGCGCGGATGCCGCCGGAGCGGGCGCTTTCCCGGCGCCTTGAGGCGCGTCGGAAACGGTCACCGTGCCGCTTTTAAGCTGCTTTTCCAGCGCTTCCAGCCTTTCTGCGAGCCCTTCGGGGGTCTTTTCCCTGGACACGCGGGCCGCCCGCACCGCGCACATCTCTATCACGCTCCTGGGGCTGGCGGCGTAGCGCATGTCGCCTTCCGCCTTTATGAACAGGTCCATGGAGCGCAACAGCCGGTTGGTCTCAAACCTTTCTCCCTGCTCCATGAGCCGCTTCGCGGTCTCCGCGGTGACCTGGCAGATCTCTTCCGCGGCCTCGCCGGTTATCTGGCCGATAAGTATGTTCCTTAGATGCGCCGCGGTCTCCCGGGTGAACACCTGGGGATCGCGCCCGTCCTCCATGGCGGAGGCTATCAGCTTTAACGCGGTGTCCGCGTCCCCCGCCTCAAGCGCGTCGGTAAAGCGGAACATGAAGTCGTGGCCGTTGGAACCCAGCACGCGCCTGACCAGTTCCCCGTCCACCTCGCCGTCCGTGTAGCTTAAGCACATGTCCAGCAGGCTCAGCGCGTCCCTCATGCCACCCTCCGCGGCGGACGCGATCTCCTCCACCGCGTCGGGCGTGGCCGTGCGGCCTATGCCCGCAAGCACCTCGCCGAGCCTGGCGGAGATGTTTTTGACGGAGATGCGCTTAAAGTCGAACCTCTGGCAGCGGCTGATCACCGTGGCGGGCAGTTTCTGGGGTTCCGTGGTGGCCAGTATGAACACCGCGTGGGCGGGCGGCTCCTCCAGCGTCTTTAAAAGGGCGTTGAACGCGCTGGCGGAGAGCATGTGCACCTCGTCCACTATATAAACCTTGTATTTACCCAGGGTGGGCGGATAGGCGATGCGGTCCCTTAACGCCCGCACCTCGTCTACGCCGTTGTTGGAGGCGGCGTCTATCTCCATCACGTCCAGGCTGCTTTCATCTTTCAGCCCCAGGCACACCCTGCACTCGCCGCAGGGTTCGCCGTTTACTGGATGCTCGCAGTTGAGCGCCCGGGCCAGCACTTTGGCGGTGGTGGTCTTGCCCGTGCCACGGCTGCCGCAGAACAGGTAGGCGTGGGAAATACGCCCGCTCTCCAGCTGGTTTATAAGGGTGGTGGTGATCCGCTCCTGCCCGTATATGTCCCTGAACTTTTCCGGCCGCCACGCCCGGTACAGCGCCTGATACTCGCTCATTTGTCCCTCTCTTTTACAGCCCGAACTCCTTTTTCATGGCCTCCGCCAGCAGTTCTCCCGCCAGACGGTGGCTCTGCCTTACGGGATGCAGCGGTTCCTTGGGCAGCCAGCCCTTTGTGGAAATGAAGTGCACGCAGCTTAAGCCGCAGTCAGTGTAAAACTCGTGCAGGTCGTCCCAGTGCGCGCCGTTGAACGGCGTCAGTATCACTATCTGCGCCCCGGGCGCGCGGGAATGGATCAGTTCCACGTACTCTTTGCACCGCATCAGGAACTCGTCCTTAGGAGCGGCGAAGTCGTTGGTGCCATGGTTGACTATGACGTAGTCCGGCGCTTCGCCCGTATACTCCACGTGCTCGAACACGTAAGGGTAGGTCAGCCCCGCCCTGGGCACCGCGCCGCAGCCCTCCCGGGTCAGCCCCGTGGCGCCGTACGCCTGGGACATGCAGCGGAAATCGAGTATCCTCGCCGCCACCTGGGGATAGGTGGCCAGGTTGTCGTCCTGATAGGGCCGGTTGAACTGGTCGATCTTATATGGAGGCACAGTGTCGTAATCCATGTCCAGCAGCACGCCCTCGGTTATGCTGTCGCCCAGCGCCTCCATGAGCGGGCGCGTGTCGGGCGGCAGTTCCCCCGCGCCTTCCGCGTCATAACCCAGGAAGCATACCGCCGCGGTCAGGGGCGAGTGCCAGCGGGAAAGCATCTCCATCGCGCCCTTGTAGAACACTTTCACCACGTGGACTCCTTCCCCGTCGGCTTCCACCGCGAGGTACCGGTCCAGGGGCACTTCCGCCCGGGCGCCTCCGTCCACCGATACCCACAGATGGGGCACGGGGCCGGTCATAAAGCGCATGTCGAACTTTAACAGCGCCTTTTCGCCCGTGAACGCAGCCTCGAAATAGCTTCCCGGGGCAGTGGCTGCGGTATATGCGGCGGTGGGTTTGTTGAAGATATGGTAATCCGTAACGTCGCTCTCAAGCCGGCTCCAGCGGCCGGTAAGGCGCACGGACGGGCTGTTCCACGGGATGAACATCGTATAAGCTTCCTCCATGATGGTTTTTCATATAGAGAGCATTGCGCTATGAACAAACTATATGCATTATTCAGTATCTTTCATCAAGATTACAGGAGAAGTCACTTCAATAATCCAACCGTCAAGTAACTCCATTTTACCAGTAACCTTCTGCTCATCTATGAGAATATAGTCATAAATCGTTGGGTAGTCGTAATAGTCTTCACAGAAATGATCCCAAACAGAAACACCAACTATATACTCTGAGTCTCTTTTCGATATTTGATATACTCCAGCCGGTATATCAGTACCTATGTGCCAAAGTCCTTCCGGTAGAATTATATCTTTTGTATCAGCATCTTCAGTCGGATTGTTTTCATCAATACTGGACGGCATTGATGGACAGAGATACTCATAAATATCAGTAAAGTTTAAGGTGTTTTCTATGGTAAAGTTATAAGTGCTAGTTTTATATTGTTGATCTTCAATGTAAAACTCTAATCGAAGACTGTTCTTCAACAAATCTATCATTTCGCCTTCTCGATCTTTATTGCTAAAGAATAATCGGTCACCACCGGGTTTAATATGAAGATAAAAAGTATATGTGTTATTTGAGTCAGCACGAACAAGCATCTTATATGATTTTTTCTCCGAAGAATATGGATTATTAACCCGATAGCTGCCATATTCATCCATTATTATTGCTACTGAATCTTTATCAATTAGGAACAAGACATTTAACGACGACGATGTTGTTGCACTGTTGCTAAATGTTCCTTGTATGTATTTTTTATTACGAATATACGCTTCATCAGTTGGAGTTTTAAAACTATCAACATAATATGCAATTTCCCACATGCCGAAATCATCAGACCTTTTCGCTTCATCTTTTTTACGTCTAGTAATCTCAGCATCAATCAAATTACGCAAATCTTCCAATGTTTCTGTGTCAAGTGCAAGAATGCTCTCAGTCAAGCTTGTCCCTTCTGCACATACTATTGGAATGAATAGACAAATCATTATAATAACGGCTAATAGCCTTTTCATGGTGCAACTCCTTCTTTCTTCGAGTTTTCCATTGGTGGTGGTGTAGCCGCTTCTAACAGTTAACAGCTAACAACTTCCCATTTGTATTATACCATAAACGTTTCACGAAAAAAAGGGGCAAAATATCACGTTTTCGGCTCCGCCAGCGACGCGGGGCGCTCAATCGTCTCTGCCTTGAGCAGCGTTTTCACGGTGGGCGCGGAGGGATTTTCCATGCGCCTTAACACCGCCCGGGCGGCGGTCTCGCCTATGCCGCGGAAGTCCTGCCTTACGGAAGCAAAGCTCTCCCCGGGTATCGCCTCGTACCAGCAGTCGTCAAAGCCGATCACGCTCACGTCGCCCGGCACGTCCAGTCCCGCGTTCCTGAGCCTTTGTATCGTGCGCGCCGCCACCCGGTCGCTCACGCAGAACAGCCCCGTTACGCCCCTGTCTTTTACCAGCCGCATCAGCTCGTCCCCGTCTTTCCAGTTGATCACCCGCGCCTCGGCTCCCGCGTCCCGCGCCCCGTCCAGAAAGCCCATGACCCTTTCCTTCTCGCTGGACAGGAAGTCCAGATTGGTCACCGCGGCCAGGCGGGTGTGCCCCCGCGACGTCAGCGCACGGCATGCCCCGCGTCCGCCCTCCAGGTTGTCTATGCCCACGTACTCCACCGGGCGGCCGTGGGGATAGCGGTCTATCATCACGAAGGGCACGCCCCGCCTTTCCAGATATTCGCAGCAGCGGATGTCTTCGTCCGGGTCGAAGGGGTAAATGAGTATGCCTTCCGCCCCCGCGCCCAGCAGCCGGTCTATGACCTCCGTTTTAAGAGGACCGCTGGTCACGTCCCACTCCACCAGCAGCTTGTAGCCCCGGGCGGAGATCACGTCCATCACCCCCGCGATTATGCGCGTGATGGACACGGCGGCGTTGTTGTCGTGGCTGAGCAGGAAGGCGATCACCCGCTCCGCGGAGCGGGGCTTCTTTTCCGGCGCCTTCACGAAGCTGCCCCGTCCCCGCACGCGCTTTATCACGCCGTCCTGCTTAAGTTCCGCCATCGCCCGGCGCACGGTGATCAGGCTCACGCCGTATTCCCGGGCCAGGTCGTCCTCCCCGGGCAGGGGATCGTCCGGATTCAGGGCTCCGGACTGTATCTGTTTAAGTATCGTCTGGTGGATTATCTCGTACTTGGGCGTCATGCTTCCATCTCCTTTTATGCCAGTATACTACATATGCCGCCCGGACGCAATATATACTTTATACAAAGTTTTATATATGTTATTAGCGTTTTCATAACGTTTCTTCGGGCCGCAACATATATTTACGCTTGATTCGCACTTCACCGCAGTATAGAATATTTGTTGAGGAAGGGGCGGCAAGCTCCGCTCCACAAACAATACAGGAGGTAATCCCATGAAAAAACTTCTTAGCCTGGCCCTGTGCCTGATGCTCGCGCTGCCCTGCGTGGCAGTCGCGGACGCAAGCATAGTGACCGCCTCCGGCTTCCCGGTAGTGACCGAGCCCATCAAGCTCACCGTCATGGCCAGCCAGTCCGCCGTGCAGCCCGACTTCAGCGAGATGTACATCATCCCCCGTTACGACGAGATGACCGGCATCACCGTGGAATGGCAGTGCGTATCCAGCAAGGTGCGCTCCGAGAAAGTCTCCAACGCCATTTCCTCCGACGACCTGCCCGACATTTTCTTCAAGTGCAACATCTCCGCCGCCAACCTGCAGAAGTACGGCAAGGCCGGCAGCATCATCGACCTGGCTCCCTATCTTGAGGAGTACGCCCCCAACTTCCTGGCCTATGCCCAGCAGAATCCGGACGTGCTGGCCGCCGTATCTACCCCCGACGGACAGATCTTCTCCCTGCCCATGGTAGCCGACGCTCCCGCCACCCGTATGGCCAAGAAACTGTACTACAACACCGAGTGGATGGAGAAGCTGGGCCTGAGCGAGCCCGAGACCCTGGACGAGCTGTATGACCTGCTCTACGCCATGCGCTACGGCGATCCCAACGGCAACGGCGAAGTGGACGAAGTGCCCATGAGCGAGACCACCTCCACCCTGTTCCAGATCTTCGGCGGTCTGTTCGGCGCCCAGAACAGAGGCACCCACTCCACCGAGTACGACATCGATCCCGAGACCGGCAAGGTCCGCCACATCAAGACCAGCGACGCGTTCCGCGAGTGCCTTGAGTTCATGAACAAGTGCTACAAGGACGGCCTTATCGACCAGGAGTGCATCACCGCCAACGACGAGCACATCAAGGGCCTGGCCGCCCAGGACCGCCTCGGCATCTACTTCGCCACCAACCTGGCCCTGCTGGCTGCCGATGACGCCGCGAAGTTCGTGCCCGCCACCCGCTGGGTCGACGGCGCCATCTGGACCGTCATGCGTTCCCACCTGCACTCCGTAGGCGCCTTCGTGGTGACCAAGAAGTGCGAGAACATCGAAGCGGCCCTCAGGTGGGTAGACTACTTCTACACTCCCGAAGGAGTCATCTTCTATCACTTCGGCGACAAGGACATCACCTACGTCGAGAACGAGGACGGCAGCCTGTCCTACGCAGCCAAGTACCTGGATCAGATCACCGGCGACGTGAGCTACGACGAAGTGGCGTCCCAGGTCAGCCCCTGCATGGGCGGCAACAACCCCTCCATCATGGCTTACCCCGGCTACTCCGGCATGGAAGTCACTCCCATCCCCATGGCCAGCGCGGCCGCGCTGCTGCCCTACACCTCCGACGTCATCTGGCCTATCTTCACCTACACCGATGAGGAGCTGGCCGTGGTCAACAAGGAAGGCAGCGACCTGAACAGCTACACCAAGCAGACCTGCACCGAGTTCCTCACCGGCGAGCGCGAACTCACCGACGAGGAGTGGAATGCCTATGTCGCCCAGTGCGACGAGATCGGCCGCGGCAAGATGCTTGAGACCATGGAGAGCGTCATTGACCGTGTAGAGACCGTCATAGGCGCCAGGTAATATCCCTTATGCGGCGCGGCGAAGCGTTTTCGCCGCGCCCTTCTTAACTGACTCGCGCGGAATGAGCGAGAGCCGGAAAGGCGGTGGAAGCATGCAGAAAAGACTAATCACCCGGTCGGTAAGGAAGTATTGGGACCTGTACCTGATACTTCTGCCCACGGTGGTCTACTTCATAATATTCAAGTACCTGCCCATGGTGGGGCTCACCATGGCGTTCAACGACTATATGCCGAACCTCGGCTATTTCGCCAGCCCGTACGTGGGTCTGGGCTTCTTCTACCGCTTTTTCAGCTCCTACTTTTCCCTTACGATCATATTCAACACCCTTATCCTGTCGGCGCTGAATCTGCTGTTCACGTTCCCCCTGCCCATAGTGCTCGCGCTGCTGCTCAACGAGATGCGCACCAAGGGCTACAAAAAGCTGATCCAGACGGTCACTTACGCCCCCCACTTTTTAAGCACCGTGGTCGTAGTCGGCATGATAACCGCTTTCTGCTCCCCCAGCTCGGGCGTGGTGAACGACATAATCAAGTTTTTCGGCGGCGAGCCCATATACTTTATGGCAAAAAGGGAATGGTTCCGTCCCCTGTACATAATCTCCGAGGTGTGGTCCACCATGGGCTGGAACAGCATCATCTTCCTGTCCGCCCTGACGGGCATAGACCAGCAGATGTACGAAGCCGCCAAGATAGACGGTGCCAGCCGCCTGCAGACGCTTAACCGCATCACCTTCCCCTCCATACTGCCCACCGTGTCCATAATGCTGATAATCAACTGCGGACACGTGATGAGCCTGGGCTTCGAAAAGGTGTACCTGATGCAGACGGACCTGAACCTGGACGTGTCCCGCGTTATATCCACCTACGTATACGAACAGGGCATATTGAAGACCGAGACCTCCTACTCGACCGCCATAGGACTTATGAACTCGGTGGTCAACTTCATACTGGTGGTAACGGTGAACGCCATATCCCGCAAGGTCGGGGAGGTGAGCTTATGGTAAAGGACGAAAGACTTTCCCGGTCACGCGGCATCCGGGACTCCCGGGGCGACCGCGTGTTCGCCGCGGTAGTGTACATACTGGTGACGCTGATCCTCATCCTGGTGTCCTATCCCCTCATCTATGTGGTGTCCGCCTCCGTTTCCAACCCCCTGGACATAATCACAGGCAAGCTCATACTCTTCCCCCGGGAACTGTCCGTCCGGGCGTACCAGGCGGTGTTCCGCAGCAAGGACCTGCTTACGGGCTATAAGAACACCGTCATCTACGCCGTTGCCGGCACCGCAATAAACATAGTCCTCACCACCACCGGCGCCTACGCCCTGAGCCGCAAGGACATGTGGGGGCGCACCGCCGTGACGTTTATGATCTCCTTCACCATGTTCTTCGGCGGCGGCATGATCCCCACTTACATAGTGGTCAAGAACCTGGGGCTGCTCAACTCCTTCTGGGTAATGGTGCTGCCCGGCGCGATCAGCGCCACCAACCTGCTGATAATGCGCAACTACTTCGCCAACTCCGTGCCCCAGGAGATAATCGAAGCCGCGTACATGGACGGCTGCTCCAACGTGGGCACGCTGATAAGGGTAGTGCTGCCCACCTCCATGAGCATAGTGGCGGTCATGGTCATATTCTACCTGGTGGGCCACTGGAACAGCTACTTCTCCGCCCTGCTCTACTTAAGCACCCGCTCGAAGTACACCCTGCAGGTGTTCTTAAGGGAGATACTGATTAAGAACGACTACGGCGACATGGGCACCGGCGGCGAAGCCTCCTCCGTGGAGATGACGCTTCTGTACGAGTCGCTCAAGTTCGCGGTCATAGTAGTCTCCACCCTGCCCATGATGCTGTTCTACCCCTTCATGCAGAGATATTTCGTCAAAGGCGTCATGATGGGGTCCATCAAAGGTTAACGACCAATCCAAACGCGCGGCGCAAGCTGTCGCTCAGGAGGCAAAAATGTCCACCTTTTATCAACTTGAAACTGATTTCCGCTATGTAAACTGCGGCATGTGCTGGGTCCTGAAACTGGACGACGGCACCCTTGTGGTGGAGGACGGCGGCTTCTTCGCCCCCGGTCAGGCGGAAGCGCTGCACGACTTCTTCGCGTCCGTGTGTCCCGGAGGCATCCGCATCCGCGCCTGGCTGTTCTCCCACGCCCACCAGGACCACATCGGCGCCTTCATAAACTACGTGCGCATGTACCCGGACACGGTGATAGACGAAGTGCGCTATTCCTTCCAGCCCTACGACTTCACGGGCGTGGACGATTTCTGGCAGGACAGCGACCCCGCCACTTTCCGGGAATTCTACACGGTGCTCAGGGAGCTGCCCCCGTCCACGCGGATACTGGAGCTGGAAACGGGCGACGTCTTAAAGTACGGCGAAGCCGAGATCGAAGTTCTTTACACCTATAAAGACGCGAAAGAGCCCATCACCAACTTTAACGACAACTCCGCCGTGCTGATGCTGAAAGTCAAGGGCACCCGCTTCTTCCTGCCCGGAGACGCCGCAAAGGTGGCCGCCCTGTCGCTTCTGGAAAAACCGGAGAAACTGGTCTGCGACTTCACCCAGGTCGCCCACCACGGTTTCAACGGCCTGCCTGCAGAGGTCTACGCCGCGAACAGGGCCGCTTATTCCATCTGGCCCATGCCTCACTACGAGTGGGACCGCAATCTGCCGCGTCCCGCCAACACGTTCGTAGCCGAAAACACCAAAGTCATCACCTGCGCGGACGGCACGCTTGAGATCCCCCTGCCCTTTGCGGGAGAATACAAAATCCTGCCCCGGGTGTTCCCCGAGGCGGACGAAAACAACCCCCTGTACATCACCGCCAAGATCACTAACCCCGTTCTCAAGTTCAATTAACAACGTACAACAGAGGCGGCGCAGATTGCGCCGCCTCTGTTTTTTATCCGCCTTTGACAAAGAGCGGATTCTTCCCGCCTTTTTGACCGCCCGCGCGTATCTTGATCTGTGATCGCCCAAGTAACTAACGGGAGCCTGCATGAGCGCGGACTCCTTTTTTGATGCCCGCCGCGAACGAAGCACAGAAAAGGCGCCCCGAAGGGCGCCTGTAAAAGCGGTCGGTTCAAAAGCGGATCACAGTCCCAGCTCGGACGCATACTCGTCCAGTTCCTTCCGGTTGCCGTACACGAAGTGGTCGGGCTTGATCTCGCTCCACACGGGCTTGTCCACGGAGTAGTCGTGCACCGAGGGATCGTACACCAGCAGCGACTTCACCCTTTCCACGTAGGGATTGGGGTTGGGCACTGCGGACAGGAGCGCCTTGGTGTAGGGATGCAGCGGGTGGGCGAACAGTTCCTCCGCCTCCGCCAGCTCCACTATCTGGCCCTTGTGGATGACCGCGATGCGGTCGGAAATGAAGCGTACGACGCTCAGGTCGTGGGCGATGAACAGGTAGGTCAGGCCTCTCTGCTTTTTGAGCTCGTTGAGCAGGTTGAGCACCTGGGCCCTTATGGACACGTCCAGCGCGCTGATGGGCTCGTCCGCCACGATGAACTCGGGCTGCATGATCAGGGAGCGGGCGATGCCGATGCGCTGCCTCTGGCCGCCGGAAAACTCATGCGGGAAGCGGCTGGAGAACTCGCTCAGCAGACCGACTTCTTCCAGTGCCTTCTGCACCTTGTCCTGACGGTCGCGCTCGTTCTTGTACAGGTGATAGTTGATCAGGCCTTCGGACACGATGTAGTCCACCTTGGCGCGCTCGTTCAGGGACGCCATGGGATCCTGGAAGATCATCTGCAGGGAGCGGATCACCTTGGTGTCCATTTCCTTGGAGATCTTGCCGCTGATGCGCTCGCCCTTGAACAGTATCTCGCCCTTGGTTATGGGGTTGATGCGCACGATGGCGCGGCCGATGGTGGTCTTGCCGCTGCCGCTCTCACCCACCAGAGCGAACGTCTCGCCCTTGTAGATCTCGAAGTTCACGTCGTTTACCGCCACGAACTTCTTGCGCCCGCTGCCGAAAGTGACCTGCAGGTCCTTGACCTCAAGCAGCGTCTCGCGGTTGGGATCCAGGTGCGGATGGTAAGCGTTGGGGTCCGTGCCCGTAGGCTTGGCAAGCTCGCTCAAACGCTCTATGGCCTTAGGCTGCTCCACCTTGGGGGCGCGGGGGTCGCGCAGCCACGCCTTTACGTTGTGCGTAGCGGTGACCTCGTACATGGGAGGCTCTTCTATATAGTCTATGTTCAGGGCGTACCTGTTGCGGGGGGCGAAGGCGTCGCCCTTTATCTTGTTGAACAGGTTGGGAGGCGTGCCGTCGATGGCGGGAAGCTTTTCGCCCTTAACGCCCAGCTGGGGCAGCGCGGAGAGCAGCGCCCAGGTGTAGGGATGCTTGGGATCGAAGAACACTTCGTTGGCCATGCCGATCTCGATCACCTGTCCGCCGTACATGACCGCCACGCGGTCCGCCACGTTGGCGACCACGCCCAGGTCGTGGGTGATGTAGATGATGGTCATGTTCTGCTCACGCTGCAGGCGGCGGATCAGGTCCAGGATCTGGGCCTGTATGGTCACGTCCAGAGCGGTGGTGGGCTCGTCGCAGATCAGTATCTGGGGACGGCAGGCCACGGCGATAGCTATGACGACCCTCTGGCGCATGCCGCCGGAGAACTCGTGGGGATACTGCTTGTAGCGCCTCTCGGGCTCGGGGATGCCCACGGCTTTCAGGATGCGGATGACTTCCGCCTTGGCTTCCTTGCCCTTTATGCCCTGATGCAGCTCCACGGATTCCTGGATCTGCTTGCCTATGGACTTGAGGGGGTTAAGGCTGGTCATGGGGTCCTGGGTGACCATGGCGATCTTGCGGCCGCGGATGCGCAGCCAGTCCTTTTCGGTGAACTGCGCCAGGTCCTCGCCCTGGTACATTATGGAACCGCCGGTGATGGAACCGTTTTTGTCCAGCATGCCCACGAAGCACTTGGTGAACACGCTCTTGCCGCTGCCGCTCTCGCCCACTATCGCGAGGGTCTCGCCCTCGTACAGGTCCAGAGAAGCGCCGCGGATGGCGGTCAGCTTGTTGCCGCGCAGGGAGAAGGTAACTTCCAGATCCTTGGCGGAGAGCAGGGGCGTCTGAGAAAGCACCTGTCTGGCGCGGGCGTCAAAATCGACAGCCTGCACATTTGCCTGACTCATTATCTATGCCCTCCTTACACGTGATTGCGGGGGTCGCAGGCGTCCGAGAACGCGTTGCCCACCAGATAGAAGGTGACGGTGATGATAGACACTATCACCGCGGGGAATACCAGCATATGCGGGAAGCGCAGGAAGCTGTCCCTGGCGTTTTTGAGCAGAATGCCCAGGGAATACTCCTCGCTGATGAGACCCAGATAGGAAAGCGTGGTCTCGTAGGCTATGGTGCCGGGGATCGCCAGGGTGAGCCTTAACACTATAACGGAGATCAGGTACGGGAAGATGTTCCTGAACAGCACCCTCCACAGCTTGGTGCCCAGGCAGCGGGAGGCCAGGTTGTATTCCCTGTCGCGGTACATGAACACCAGGTTCCTGACGTTCCTTGCCGTGCCCAGCCAGCCGAAGGCGATCATCGTCACCGCCATTATGCCCAGCGACTGGCCCACCATAAGGGCTATCAGGGTCATGTATATGATGGTGGGAACGTTGTCGATCAGGTTATAAAGCTCGGTAAAGAAGCGGTCCAGCTTCCTTACGTAGCCCCACACCAGGCCTATCACCGTGCCGGCGATTATCTGGCCCACCGCCACGATGGCGGCCAGCGCCAGGGATACGCGGGTGGCGTACCAGGTGATCACCCAGTAATCCTTGCCCGCCTGGGTGGTGCCGAACCAGTGCTCGGAGGAGGGCAGCAGGAATATGGACTTGTTATCCTGCTCCAGGGTGGCCACGGAGTACGGGCTTATGGATTCCGCCACGAAGGTGAATATGAACAGGAGTATGAACACTATGCTCATCACTATGGCGGGCTTGTTCTTGATGAAGTTCTGCCACACGCTCTTCCAGTAGCTGTAATTGCTGTAGCCGGTGCGCTCCGCGTCCTGCGGGCGGTACTCGGCGAACTCGAACAGCTGATCTTCGGGCATGGAGCTGCGGGCGCCCAGATAGGCTCTGCCGTAGGGGCGTTCCTTCTTGGGTTCCTTGTCGACGGCGGAGTAATCCACGTCTAATTTTACGACCGGCTGCTCCAGCTCCTGCACTGTCTTGCGCCTTTGCTGTTTCTTCTTGGCCATCAGCGTGCATCTCCTTTCCGTATAAGACTGATACGCGGGTCGATCAGACACATCAGTATGTCGCCCAGGAACACGCCTATCACGCCCAGTATGGCGTAGAACATGACTATGGCCTGCACGAGGTTAAGGTCGTATCTTGGGATCGCCGTGGACAGCATCGGGCCCATGCCGGGGATGGAGAAGAAACTCTCCACCAGCAGGCTGCCGCCCACCGTGAACACTATGGAGTAGGGCAGGTACTGGGCCAGAGGCACGAAGGCATTTTTGAGCACGTGCCTGAACATGACCGCGGTGGTGCTCATGCCCTTCAATTTCGCCAGGCGGATGTAGTCCTTGTTCAGCTCATCCACCATGTAGCGGCGCATCCACAGCATGTAGCCTGCCGTGCTGCCCAGCGCCAGACAGGCGACGGGCAGTATCAGGGAGTTGACCGGCTCGCGGGCTTTGTACACCGCAGGCAGCCCCAGCACCTTGTTGCCCAGTATGAGCAGCAGGGAGTAGCTGACCAGGTGGGGCACCGCGTTTACGAACACGGTGTAGCCTATGCCCACGCGGTCAAGCAGGCCGTCTTTCCGGCGGGCCTGCAACACGCCCAGCACCACGCCCAGTACCAGGGATATAGCCAGGGACGTCAGGCCTATCTGCATTGACACGGACATCTTTTCGGCTATGACCTTCTGCACCGGCTGGCCGGCGGCCACTCGGCGCGACATGCCCAGGTTGAACGCCCATTGGGTCTTCTGGCCCTTGGACAATTCGATGTTTTCGCCCCGAAGTTTCATGCCGATGTACTGATCCAGGGCGTAGGCTCTTACCACGCTCTTGCCCTTAAGGACCTGGAACTGGATCATGTTGCGGTAGAAATTGCCCAGCTGCACCAGCGGGGGATCCAGCAGGCCTTCGGCCTCCAGGCGCTCGTTTTTCTGCTCGTCGGTGAACTTCATCAGCTCGTCCTCGCGGAAGTAGTAGTCCGTGGGCAGCAGCCTCATGAGCAGGAACACGATCGACACGATCAGGAGCACCGTTATCAGCGATTGCAGCAGACGCTTCACACAGTATTTAAGCATCTTTTCGCCTCCTGTATTTAATAGAAAAGGACGACGGGCGTTCCTTTCGGATCACTCCGTCATCCGAAACAGTCTTGTTTTCGTCACCGCACACTGCCGCCCGGCGTATGTCCCCCGGACGCCGGTGCGCGGTGTCAAACGAAACGCGTATGTGCCCGGGCAGCCCGCAAGGGGCTGCCCGGCGCACGGTAAAGGCTTAAGCCTTCACTGATCGCGGAAACGGAACTTACTTGGCCAGTTCGGCGGTGGTGAAGCCGGCGTCGTTGGTCTTGTAGTTCACGTAGCGGTAGGTCATCATGCCGTAAGCGCAGTATACCTGAGAATACGGATCGACCTTGCTCAGCATCCAGCCCACGTTGTAGTAGCAGGGGATGACCAGAGCGTGCTGGATCATGTAAGCCTCAGCGTCGGCGAACATGGTGTAACGGGCGTCCAGGTCGGCGTTCTCGGCCTTGGCCTTGTTGACCAGTTCGGTGAACTCCTTGTAGGTCGCGATCAGCTTCTCGTCGGAAGCTTCGTTGATCTTGGAGTAGTACTGAGAATAGTAGGCGTTGTCGTCGCCGTAGGTCTCCTGGCCCAGGAAGTTGACGGGATCACCGAAGTCGGCGCCCCAGCCATTGATCACGAAGCTGTAGAGGCTGGGATTGCGCACTTCCTGCGCGAGGGAGGAGATGTAGGTGTTGATCTCAAGGTCGATGATCTCGCCCAGGGTGCTCTCGATGCACTTCTCGAGCACTTCAGCGGAGTCGCGGGCGGTCTGGTTGCCGGCGACGATCCAGTAAGCGGTCTTCACGGGCAGCTCAACGCCGGCGGCGGTCAGCTCTTCCTTGGCGGCGGTTACGTAAGCGGCAGCCTTCTCCGCGTCGAAGCGGTTGTAGACGCTGGGATCGTAGTCCAGGCCGATCTTCTCGCGCACCACTGCGGTGTAGTCGCGGCCGTCTGACAGGGCGGACACACCGTTGGCGGTGTAGCAGTAGTTCTCGCAGGACAGGGGGTTGATGAAGTTGGTCCTGGCCAGCCAGTCGGTCAGGTTGATGCCGTAGTACATGGCAAGACGGAAGTTCTCGTTGGCAACGGCAGTGTTCCAAGCCACGTCTTCATTGCCTTCGGCATCCTTCTTGTGGTAGTTCAGGTGCATCTGATATGAATACTTGGTGGGACGGGCTTCGATGAGGTAGTCATGGAAGGGATCGTCCGGGTTGTTGTAGATGGACACCAGATTGGCCTGGTTCAGGGACACGTTGTCGATGTCGCCCGCTTCGTAGAGCAGGAAGGCCTGGTCGGCAGACTCGACCATCTGGACCTTAACGGTCTCGAACAGCTCGTCGTCGGGATTGTAGTACAGGGGGTTGGCGGTCAGGATCTTGTAGGAACGATCGATGAACTCGCTTACGTAGTAGGGACCGTTGTACCACAGTGTATCATAAGTTACATTGCGGTAGCCGTCGGCGCCGATCTCCTCCAGCAGCGCGGGGCTGATGGGGCTCAGGCAGGAATAGGTGGCCACGGTGGGGAAGTAGCCCAGAGGAGCGACCAGAGTGTACACTACGGTGTAGTCGTCGGGAGCAGCGATGCCGACCATTTCGACCAGCTTGTCGATGCCCAGAGCCATGGCTTCCTCAGCGGGAAGAGCCTTGGTGTACTCATAGTAATCGCCCGCGCCCTTGATCATTTCGATGGGCATGGAGGTGTTGGCGGCCTCGTTCTTGTGATAGTTCAGAACGAACTCAAGGCCGTAAAGGAAGTCGGCGCTGGTGAGGTCAGCCATGTACTCGCCTTCGCAGTCAACCCACTTCACGTTGTCGCGAAGTTTGAAGGTCCAAACAGAACCGTCATCGGTAGACCAGTCAGTGGCGACGCAGCCGATCAGCTCGCCGGTAGCATTGTTGGTCAGCAGACCGTCGATGCAGTTGCACAGAACGTTCAGGTCAACGGCGCCCTGGGAGTGCTGGATGCACCAGTACTCAACTTCGTTAGCCTGGGTCTGGTAGTCCACGTAGTTGGTGATGGGATCGGCATTCGCAACGGCGAACACGGACAGCACCATGACCAGCGCGAGGACGATGCTCAGCATTTTCTTCATGTTAAGCTCCTCCAATTTCTTATTCATCATAGTGTAAAGCGATGATGATGTGGGAAATTATACAACAGTGTCCCTCTCACGTCAAGAGGTTTTTTTGAAAACTTGGATATTTATTTTTTGCATAGCTGCATTTTTTCGGCAAAGCAGGGCGTCAGCAGGGGTGAATTTGAATTATTCAGGTCACGTTAAACCGTTTTACGCAAAAATAATGCTTTTTGCATATTGTATTTTTTACACCGTTTATGTATAGTATTGTATTATTAAGACGTGTTCGAGGTGCATTAAAATGTCACTTAAAAAGAAGATAAAGGATATCTGGAGCAGGGACATGACCCGCCCCGTGGTGTACAAGACCTTTACCCGGGCGGTGCTGACACTGCTGGTGATCAAACTGGCGCAGTTCTTTATGGGCAAAAACGCGCCGAAAACGGCCAACCTGTGTGCGGTGCTGGGGCTCGTGTTCGTGCTGGGGTGTTTTCTTGCGTATCTGAGGCTGGACGGCGTGAACATACCCCAGCTCAAGCTCCCCCGCATGAAAAAAAAGGATCCGCCCTTTATAGAAAAAGATATGATCGACGACGTGGACGCGCCCATCACCACCTTTGACGACCTGGACAAGGACGAGCAGGCGCTGGCGGTGTTCATCACCGACGCCGTGATCGCCGCAGTGCTGCTGATACTGAGCGTGATACTGTGACGGCATGTCGCCCGGTCAGGCGCGGAAAAGCGCGCAGCGCCGGCTGCGGAACACAGAAAAAACGGAAGGGGCTCCCCTTCCGTTTTATTCAGCCTTTCGGTTTTCACCTTTCCCCTACTCTTCCTTGTGCCTCACCCCGCGCTCGGCTACGGAGCCGCCGTTGGACAGGTCCTTGCCCTCCAGCAAAAGCAGCTTTTCGCTGAGCAGCCGCGCGAAGGCGCCGACTATCGCGCACATGGAGATAAGATCCTCCGGCTTGTCGGTGGCGATCTCCGCCCGGTCCCTGTGGCTGAGTATCGGTCCCGCGGCGATCCTGACCTGGTCCATGAAGAATATGGCCGCCTTGCGGTGCAGTTCCGCATAGCCGGTATAGATCTGCTCCACTTCCTGGGGCGTCCGGTCCATGGGGATTATCTTCTGTATCAGAGAGATCGACAGGGACTGCTTGAGCGTGAGGATTATAATAAGGTATGCGATATGCACCCGGAAATAGCGCTTGTCCACGGGCCGGGGCATCACTTTGGTGCGCACATAGTTGTTTATGGTAGCCGCGGTAATGAACTGCTCCTCCTTGAGTTCCGGGGGCAGGTAGTCCAGATACTGCTTCAGCAGCACCGTGACCTGCTCCATATACAGACCGAAATCCGGGATCTCGTTCCAGGCGGGCAGGTGGTAATCGTTCAGATATTTCTCCCAGCGGCGGAGCTTGCCCGCCACCAGCGCATTGTCGTATGCCATGATTTCACCTCTTCTGTGCTCATTATACAGATATTTTTTGCTAAAATCAATAGCGGGAGCGGCGGCGCCGAAAGCAAAACTTAATTTTTCTCCCCCTTTACGTTCACGCTTTAATGTGCTAAAATACTCCTGAGAACAGAATGAAGGGGGCCCGGTTTATGAAACCCGGTTTTGACCGCATCCCGGACACTGACATGTACAAGGCCATACTCACCATAAAGGACGAAGAGGAGTGCCGCCGCTTTTTCGAGGATCTGTGCTCCCCGCGGGAGCTGTCCAGCATGGAGCAGAGATACGAAGTGGCGAGGCTGCTGATGCAGGACAACGTGTACACCAAGATCCTGGAGATCACCGGGGCGTCCAGCGCCACCATAAGCCGCGTGCGCCGGAACATACTGGACGAAAACGGCGCGGGAGCGTTAAAAGCCATCGTGGAGCGCCGCGGGGCCGAAGAAGAGTAAATCCTATCCGAAAGGAATTATTATATATGGAACGTTACTATCAGCCGGAGATCGAGACCGCACCGCGCGAGGAGATGATCCGCCTTCAGACCGAGCGTCTGATCAAGCAGGTCAAACATGTGTGGGACTGTGTGCCCTACTACCGCAAGAAGATGGAAGACAAGGGCGTTGCCCCGGAAGACATAAAGTGCCTGGACGACCTTAAGAAGCTGCCCTTCTTAAGCAAGGCAGATTTAAGGGAGGCTTATCCCTACGGGCTGATCGGCGCGCCCCTCAAGGACTGCGTGCGCATCCAGTCCACTTCCGGCACCACGGGCAAGCGCGTGGTGGCGTTCTACACCAAGGAAGACGTGGACCTGTGGGAAGACTGCTGCGCCCGAGCCATCACCGCGGCGGGCGGCACCAACGAGGACGTGTGCCAGATAGCTTACGGCTACGGCCTGTTCACCGGCGGCCCCGGCCTGAACGGCGGCAGTCATAAGGTGGGCTGCCTGACCGTCCCCACCTCCAGCGGCAACCCGAGCGGCAGATAATGTTCATACGCGACTTAAACGCCACCATCCTGTGCTGCACGCCCTCCTACGCCGCATATCTGGGCGAGACCATGAAGGAGATGGGCCTGGGTCCCGACGACATCCCGCTCAAGGCGGGCATATTCGGCGCCGAAGCCTGGAGTGAGGAGATGCGCCGCGACATACAGAACACCCTGGGTATAAAGGCTTACGACATTTACGGATTGACCGAGCTGAGCGGCCCCGGCGTGGCCTTCGAGTGCTCCGCCCAGAACGGCATGCACATAAACGAGGACCACTTCATAGCGGAGATAATCGACCCCGTCACCGAAGAGGTGCTGCCCGAAGGCCAGCAGGGCGAACTGGTGTTCACTTCCCTGACCAAGCGCGCCTTCCCGCTGATCCGCTACCGCACCCGCGACATATGCGTGCTTTCCCGCGAAAAGTGCCCCTGCGGGCGCACCCACGTCAAGATGAGCAAACCCCGGGGCAGGAGCGACGACATGCTCATAATCAGGGGCGTGAACGTGTTCCCCAGCCAGATCGAGACAGTGCTGCTCAACCAGGGCTATCCCGCCAACTACCAGATCATAGTGGACAGAGTGAACCACACCGACACGCTCGACATACAGGTAGAAATGACTCCCGAGATGTTCACCGACAACATGGGCGAGATCGCCGCCCGCCAGAAGCTGCTGGTGGAGGGCCTGCGCTCCATGCTGGGCCTCACCGCCAAAGTCACCCTTGTGGCGCCCAAGAGCATCGTAAGAAGCGAAGGCAAGGCCGTGCGCGTGATCGACAAGCGCAAGATTTAGGAGGCAGACATGGTACGACAGATCAGCGTATTTCTCGAAAACAAAGCCGGCGCCCTGGCGCAGATGACCCGCGTGCTGGCGGACAACGGCATAAACCTGCGCGCGTTCTCCCTGGCGGAGGCCAGCGATTTCGGCATCGCCCGCCTGATAGTGAACGACGTGTACCTGACCAGCACCGTGCTCAAGGAAAACGGCTTCGTGCTGGCGGTGGCAAACGTGCTGGCAGTTGCCATGCCCGACGCCCCCGGCGGTCTGGCAGGCGTGCTGGAGTGCCTTAAGGACGCGAACGTGAACGTGGAATACATTTACGCCTTCACTTCCGACAAACCCGGCCAGGCGTAC
Source organism: Clostridia bacterium (assembly GCA_017518705.1). Next base: position 16,528 of record JAFWUC010000064.1, on the reverse strand, counting down.
ATGATACTGCGTCCCGACGACGAGACCGCCGCCATGAAGGCGCTAAGAGGCGCCGGCATCAGGCAGGTGGAACAGGAAGAATTAAGCGAAATGTAGTCGATCGAACAGACCGGATCCGCGATCCGTTCCGTTCGGCAAAGCGTTTGCGCATATTGCAAAAACATACAGTCCCGCTCAGGCAGAGCGGGGCTGTTTCTTTCGCGCAGGGCGCCTTATTTGCCTTATGCCGGCCAAAGTTGTATAATGAACGGCGGTAAAAAACAAGGGCGGTAACAAAATGGGGAATTATTTGGTCACGGGCGCGCTCGGCGGCATGGGCAGCGCGATATGCGCCCTGTTAAGGCGGGAAGGCCACCGGGTGTGGGGGCTGGATATAAGCGCAGCCGAAGGCGTCATACAGGCCGACATCACGGACTCCCGCAGCATACGTTCGGCATTTGAGCGCGTCAAAAGCGAGGCGGGCAGCTTAAGCGGCATAGTCCACGCCGCGGGGATTTACGACTTAAACTCTCTGGTCGAGATGCCGGAAGAGGACTTTATCCGCGACTTCAATGTGAACCTGGCAGGCATGTTCCGCGTGAACAGGACGTTCCTGCCGCTGCTTGAAAAAAACAGCCGCATAGTCATGATTTCCAGCGAACTCGCGCCTCTCGATCCCCTGCCCTTTACGGGGGTGTACGCCGTTACCAAGGCCGCGGTCGAAAAGTACGCGGCGGCGCTGAACATGGAACTGCAGCTGCTGGGCCACAGGGTGATCGTGATCCGCCCCGGCGCGGTAAACACGGGCATGCTGGCCGCGTCGACCCGTAAGCTGGACGCGTTTTGCGAAAACACGCATTTGTACCGTCTGAACGCCGCCCGCTTTAAGCGCATCGTGGACCGGGTGGAAGCTAAAAACGTACCGCCCGAAAAGATTGCCGCGACGGTAAAAAGCGCCCTGTCCGCCCGCCGTCCCCGTTTGGTGTACGGCGTGAACCGAAATCCCCTGCTGCTGCTTCTGAACGCCCTGCCCAAACGCGCGCAGCTGGCGATCATAAGGATGATACTTAAATAGGCTTTCTGCGAAAAACCGCGCGGTGCATCCCGCATCCGCGGACATCGTTTCATAAACAAAGGACGGGCGTTTGCCCGTCCTCTATTATAGCTTTCGCTTAATCTCCCAGATTCCTCAGCGCGTCGACTATGGCGGTCTTGGAATTGGTCTTTTCGTCCTTATATTTGATCACGCGCGCGGGAGCGCCTGCTACCACCGCGTTGTCCGGCACGTCCTGAGTCACTATCGCGCCCGCGGCCACAACGGCGTTTTTACCCACCTGCACGCCCTCCAGCACCACGGCGTTGGCGCCTACCAGCGTGCCGTCGCCAATCGTGACGGGGGTCGCGCTGGCCGGTTCGATCACCCCTGCCAGCACCGCGCCCGCGCCGATGTGGCAGTTTTTGCCGACTATCGCCCGGCCGCCCACCACGGCGTTCATGTCTATCATCGTGCCTTCGCCTATGACGGCGCCTATGTTGATCACCGCGCCCATCATTATGACCGCCCTGTCACCTATCTCCGCCCTGTCTCGTATATATGCGCCGGGCTCGATGCGGGCGTTTATACCGCTAAGGTCGATCAGCGGAACGGCGGAATTGCGCCTATCCAGCTCCATCTCGCAGTCTTCGATCACGCCCGAATTGGCTTCCAGCCAGCTTTTGACTTCGCTGAGTTCCCCGAAGATCACGTTCCCGAAATGCCTGATGGCGCCGAAATCCGGAGTTTGAGACGCGCGGAAATACAGTTTGACCGGCGTCTTCTTGGGAGCGTTGGCGATGAAAGAGATTATCTCCTGCGCGTTCATAGCGTGTCCTCCATAAAGTCGTCCATGGTGTACAGTCCCGCGCTCTTGCCGCCCAGCCATTTTACGGCTCTGAGGGCGCCCAGGGCAAATATGCGGCGGCTTTCGGCAAGATGCCTGAACTCCAGCGTCTCGTTGTCGCCGAAGAACCTGACGGAGTGCTCCCCCGCCACGGTGCCGCCCCGCAGGGCATGTATGGCGATCTCGCTGCCCCGCTCCCCCGTGCGGCCCTGGCGGCCGTAAATGACGGGCTTGTTCCTGCCGTCGTCGGCGGCGGCTCTCAGCATCAGCGCGGTGCCGCTGGGAGCGTCCACCTTTTTGCGGTGATGGGTCTCCACTATCTCGATATCGAAGCTTTCCCCCAGCGCCTTTGCAGCCATGCGCACCGCGCTTTTCAGCACCGCCACGCCCAGGGAATAATTGGCTTCCGCCATCACCGGCACCAGCCGGGACAGCGCCTGTATCTTCTGCTTCGCTTCGTCGCTCAGCCCCGTAGTGCCGATCAAAAGCGGGCAGTTGTACTTCCGGGCCAGCGATAAGGAGGTATCCAGCCCCTCCGGCAGGGAAAAGTCCAGTATGCCTTCCGGCGCGGCGTCTCCCGTCCAGGGCGGCAGAAGCGGGTCGATCTTTCCGATTATCTCAAGTTCCGGGTCGCCGGACACGATGTCTTCTATCATGCGGCCCATGCGCCCGTAGCCGTTAAGCAGCAGTTTCATATCAAGCTCCGATCAGGCCGTAGTCTCTGAGCACGGCGGCCATCTTTTCGTGGTTCGCGCTTTCCATCTCGCACAGCGGCAGGCGCAGGGGGCCCACTTCCATGCCCATAAGGTTCATGGCTTCCTTTACGGGGATGGGGTTGACCTCCATGAACAGGGCGCGCACGAGTTTCAGGTACTTGAGCTGCAGTTCCCGGGAAGTCTTTACGTCACCCTCCAGGAAGGAAGTCACTATCCTGCGGGTCTGTTCGGGGACCACGTTTGCCAGCACGCTTATCACGCCCACGCCGCCCGCGGCCAGTATGGGGGTGATGAGGTCGTCGTTGCCGGACAAAAGCTGGAAGTCGGGGCCGGCCAGATGGGCTATGTTCATAAAATAGCTCATATCGCCGCTGGCTTCCTTAAGGCCGACTATGTTCCTGTGCGCCGCCAGTTTTTCGACGCTGGCGGGCGCCAGCGCGCAGCCCGTCCTGCCGGGCACGTTGTACACGATTATGGGGCAGTCCACCCGGTCGGCTACGTAGGTAAAGTGCTTTACCATGCCCGTCTGGTTGGCCTTGTTGTAGTAAGGCGTGATGAGCAGCAGCGCGTCCGCGCCCAGTTTGGCGTAAGCTTCGCTCTTCATAAGCGCGGTCTGGGTGTCGTTGGAGCCCGCGCCGGCGATCAGAAGGCACCTGCCTTTTACCGTTTCCAGCGCGCAGCGGACCACGTTCTCGTCTTCCTCATGGGTCATGGTGGAGCTTTCGCCGGTAGTGCCCAGCACCACTATGCCGTCCGTGCCTGCTGCGATCTGGAACTCGATCAGCTCCTGCAGCTTGTCGAAGTTCACCGAGCCGTCGGCTTTGAAGGGCGTTATAAGGGCTACATGAGAGCCGCTAAGATCCATATCAGTATCCTCCCGATGCAAAATCTGCCATATAAAATCTCCCGCCGGGACAGCCGACGGGAGACGCTGTAAAGCCGTTTTCTCCTCGATAGCTCTCCCGCTTTGTCAAGCGGACAGTGCGGCGGATATTCTCCGACGCACCACCCCGGGGAACATACCTGCTCCCGGGATTCGGCGGAATCGCCCTTCCCTCGGCTCTGGCGCCTGTCGGCTCGCCGGGGGTACATCTTTTCCGCGCCTCTATCCGGTCATCATTATATGCATGTCACGGGGCGATTTCAACATCTTTACCTTTATTTAGCAATTTAACCCGGTAAAAATGGTATAATTTGAGCGGATACCTGCCGAAAGGACTGTTTTATGGCAAACAGATTCGCATCCTTCGTCGTGTCCCACCGCAAGGGGATACTTATCATATATCTGCTTCTGGCCGTCGCCAGCATATTCACGCTGGGGAGGGTCAACATAAATTACGACATTGTGACCTATCTTTCCAGGGACACGCTGACCCGCTCCAGCCTGGAGCTCATGAACAGCGAGTTCGGGCATACGGAGATCATCACCATGCTGTTCCCCGACATAGGCGAGGAAAAGGCTTTCGAGCTTAAAGACTGGTTTTCCGGGATGGACGGCGTGATCTACAGTTCGTTCGACCCGGAAGCGGACGTGAAAAGCGATGGCGAACGCACATATTACCGGGTGAGCGTGTACTCCGACGCCGATGACTCTTTCGCCTTCACCGAAACGCTCCAGAACAGCCTGCGCGGCCTGAGCGACATAGGCGGCTGGCTTTTGACCGGCGACGCCGCCCAGACCATATACGTGGAAAACCGTATCGCCGAGGAGATCCCTCTGGCGATGGGCATCGCCGTGATAGTGGTGGTGGCGGTGCTGTTTTTGACGGGGCGCAGCTATATAGAGCCGGCGATCTTCTTTATCGTCATCGCCGTGTCCATACTCATCAACATGGGCACCAACTTCGTGTTCCCGTCCATTTCCTTCATCAGCTTCGCCGTGTGCGCCATACTGCAGCTGGCGCTGGCCATGGACTATTCCATAATGCTGCTACGGGCATTCTGCGACATACGCGACGCGGGAGCGGACGAAATAAGCGCAATGAAGCTGGCCCTTAGGCGCTCGCTTATGCCCATATCGTCCTCCTCCCTCACCACCGTGGCGGGGCTGGGCAGCCTGATGTTCATGAGCTTCACCATAGGCTTCGATATCGGCATGGTGCTGTCCAAGGGCATACTTATCAGCATGGTGAGCGTGTTCACGCTCATGCCCGCGCTGATACTCATGTTCGCCAAACCTCTGCGCAAGACCGCGCACAGGCCCATTCCCCTGGGCGGCGAACTGCTGGGGCGCTTCGCCCGGTCAAAGGCTTCCCGCTTCGTGCTGGTGCCCCTGCTTATACTCGTGATAGCGGGCGCCGTTGCGCTGCAGGGCAGCATACAGTACTCCTTTATGGACGGCAACCTTTCCCAGAACCAGGCCAAACTGTTCGAGCTGTACGGACGCAACAACTCCGTGGTGCTGCTTCTGCCAGGCGACGATTCCGACGAGAGCTTCGCAAAACAGCGGGCGCTGATAGACGAAGTCCGCTCCCTCCGCTATCATGGCAGGGACATAATAAAAAGCGTGAACAGCTTTGTGACCACCGCGGAGGCGGCGGTAAAGTACTACACTCCCAAAGAGATCGCCTCCATGCTGAACCTCCCTTCCATGATCGTGCAGGGATATTACACGGTGAGCGGGTTCGGTTCTTCGGCCCGGGGCGACAAACTGATCGCCGCCGCGCACAGGCTGCTGCCCGGCAATCCGCAGGTCGGCGAGCTCTCTTCGCAGGTGGAGCTGGCCAGGCGCATATTCCTGAGCGACCGCTATTCCAGGGTGATCCTCGAAGTGGACATGCCTTCCTTCGGCGACGAAGCCATGGCCGTCACCCGCAGGCTGATAGACCTGACCCGGTCCGCCTACCCGGAAGGGGCGGGGGTAACGGGGTTGATAGTGAGCGCATACGATATTTCCGAGGCCTTCGGCGGGGACCTGATGCGGGTGAACCTGATAACCATACTGGCCATATTCCTGATCGTCACGATAAGCTTCAAGTCCGCGACGGTGCCGGTCATGCTCATATGCGTGATACAGGGCGCGGTGTGGATAAACACCGCCCTGTCCGTGCCCGCAGGCATACCCATATTCTTCATGTGCTACCTGATCTGCCTGGCGCTGCAGATGGGTGCGACCATAGACTACGGAATACTGCTCACAAGCAACTACATCCGCCAGAGGGGCATAGAAGATAAGCCCGCCGCCGTGACCAGCGCGCTCAAGTTAAGCCTGCCCACAATATTCACCAGCGGTCTCATACTCTTCGCGGCGGGGCTCGCCATCGGCCTCACCTGCTCCGTGTACTACATTTCCAGGATCGGACTGTTGATAGCCAGCGGCGCGTTCTTCTCCCTCGCGCTCATAGTCTTTCTGCTGCCGCCGCTGCTAATCGCCTTAGACCGCCTGATAGTCCGCACCCGCAGAAAGGGGAAAAAGCCATGACCTGGCCCAACGGAAAACAGTTTGCCTTTACCGTCATAGACGACACCGACAAAGCGACGGTGGAAAACATTAAGCCCGTATACGATTATCTGGCCTCCCACGGACTTAGGACCACCAAGACCGTGTGGGCATATCCCTCCCGGGACGGCTTCCCCGGGCAGACGCTCTCCGACCCCGAATACCGCGATTTCATACTCTCGCTTAAGGAAAAGGGCTTTGAGATCGCCTCCCACGGGGCGGGCAGCGGCGTGTTCGAGCGGGAAGAGATACTTTCCGGGCTGGAGCTGTTCAGGGAAACTCTGGGGGACTATCCCCCTATATTCATAAACCACAACGTGAATTCCGACTGCGTGTACTGGGGCAGCGAAAGGTTCTCCCGGCCTGTCGGCGCGCTGTACTGCGCGGCCCGCCGGCTGCTGGGCAAAAGCCGCGTGAGAAGCGGCGGCAGCGACCCTGACAGCTCCTCATTCTGGGGTGACGTCTGCAGGCAGAAGATCAGGTTCATCCGCAACCACACGGTGTCCGAAGTCAATACCCTCAGGTTCGACCCGGACATGCCCTGCCGGATAAAGCGCAAACAGACGTACTCCAACTACTGGTTCTCATCCTCCGACGGGCAGAACGCGGACATGTTCTGCCGCCTGCTCTGCCGTGAGAACGTGGACAGGCTGGCAAAAGAGGGCGGCCTGTGCCTGGTATACACCCACTTCGCCTACTGCTTCGTGAAGGACGGGAACCTCGACGCCCGGTTCACGGAAACAATAGACCGTATCTCAGCCATGAACGGCTGGTTCGCCCCGGCAGGAGAGATACTGGAATATCTGCTCGGGCAAAAGACCTCGGACAGGCCCCGGGGCGCGGGCAGGGAATTCATCATGGACGCAAAATGGGCCCTGGACAGGCTCAGGCTGGAAAGGAAAAGCAAATGACGCGGGTTACCGAAGCAAGCAAAGCGGAATTCGAGCAGGCATTAAACGATCCAAACAACCTGCACACCGTGTTTTTGACCCCCGAATGGATAAGTTTCCTGGAGGCGGACAAACGCGGCAGGGCGGTTTACCTTAAGCTGGAGCAGGAAAACATAACGGGCTGGTTCGTGGGCCTGCTGTTCAGAAAACTGGGGGTAAAGCTGTTCGCCAGCCCCTTCGAGCAGTGGTTCACCTGCAATATGGGCTTCGCCGCCCCGGAAGGCTTCGCCCGCGCGGAAGCGCTGCCCGCCGTGGCGGAATACATGAAAAGAACATACCGCTGCGGCTACATGGAGGCAATCGACGCCCGCATAGGCTTTGACGACATCAAAACAATAAACTGCAGCCATCTGACGCGCAGGACCTACATGCTGGACATCGACCGCACGGACGAAGAGCTGTTCAAGGTGTTCAAGACCGACTGCCGCAACTTTATCCGCCAGTTTGAAAGACGAGGCGCCGTGCTCGAGATCGTGCCGCCCTCCGAGAGCTTCGCAAACGAGTATTACGACCAATTGATCGACGTGTTCGCCAAGCAGAACCTTAAGCCCCACAACTCCCGCCGGCAGGTGATAAGGCTGATGGAAGCGTTCAGGGACAAGCCGGAAAACCTGCTGTGCGTAAGAGTCACCGAGCCGGAAAACGGCAAGTGCATCGCCACGTCCATATTCCCCGGCTTCGGGGACACGGCGTATTTCTGGGGCGCGGCGAGCTGGCGGGAATTCCAGCACTACCGCCCCAACGAGTACATGATCTGGACCGCCATCAGATACTGGCGGGAAAGGGGCTGCAAGACCTTCGACATGGTGGGGCTCAGGGACTACAAAAAGAAGTTCGGGCCCGTGGAGTACGCTTACCCCAGGGTCATAATCACCAGCAGCCCGCTGCTCATAAAGGGCCGGAACCTGGCCAAAAAGCTGATCGCCGGATACAGAAAACTCAGGGGCAAATGACCCCTGAGTTTTTTATGCGATGACCTTATTTCGCGGCGGGGAACCTGACGCTGCCGTAGGAAAACGCTTCGCCCCCGTAGCTCAGTTTATACTGTTCGTCTCCCCGCGAGAAGATATATTCCCGAGTGCCGGCAGCATCGTTTTCAAGCAGGCGCTTAACCAGCTCGTTGTGTATGATCGCGCCGGGGTTGTACCTGGCAAAATCGGTGTCTATGGCGAAGCGGCACACTGATACGACTCCTCCGTTCATCAGTCCCGCGGTATAGCCCGCGATCTCACCGTCCACATACAGTATGGCACAGTAGCTGTTGGAGCTGTTGTTAAGCCCCTTTGAGGCGGGGTTCAGGAGCTTTAGAAACCTTACCGCGGCCCCCGTCAGGGGGTTTTTGACCTTCATGTGCTCCATGAGCCGCTTGGAAAGGATGGAGTTTATCCTGTTGTACTGCTGTTTCGAAAGGGGCTTGCCCAAAGTAAACTCGAATGAATATGTATTTCCGTCGGTGTTCAGCCGGTTGTAGGACGTGCGTATGTTCTGTCTTACGCTCTTAGACAGCCCGGCATACCAGCTGTCGTAGTCTGTCAGGAACATACGGTAGCTGACTTCGTCTTTGACGGCGGCGTTTTTCCGTTTAGAACAGTACTTAGCCAGCAGCGAATCTTTCATGAGTGGAGAAAACAGGTATTCGTCCGGCTTTTCGCTTTGGGTGACCGCGTCAAACAGAAAGTCGAACTCCTCGTCCTTTATGTCGCCCGGATACACCAGATCCAGCGGCTCCGCGGGCGTGTTGTAGCCGGCTATCTTGATCTTTTTGCGTTTCCCGGGCTGATGCTCCGCAAGCAGCGGGGCAATGCACCTTAATTCGCCGCCGTCGTTATACAGCAGGTATATTTTCAGGCGGCTGAACACGCTTTCCAGCGGGTGTTTGTCCCTGAAGCCTTTCCCGGTGTTCTTTATCCAGTCATAGGACAGGTAGGGCGAAGCGCACGCGCTTTGGGCGTAAAACTGCCTGTACAGCGCCTCTATGCGCTCTATCCGGCGAACTGTCTGAATCCTCATCTGTCAGCTTCCGATCCTGTTATTTGTCAAGCACGCCCTCGACTATGCCGCACGCCAGCACGAAGGCGGCGCCGAAGAGCAGGATGCGCTGGGAAAACTCGCCCCAAAACACGCTCACATAGGCGAAGAACACCGTGAATATCAGCACGCGTACCAGCGCGAGCAGCACGCTCAGGCCGAACGAGCCCCTGAACACCGTCACCTTCAGCAGCCCCAGCACGACGCAGGTTATAAGGATTATGGCGGTGATGTTGGCGCTTGATAGCGCCAGGGGCAGCGAATCGGTTATCTCCTTTATCCAGGCGATCAGCTTTTCCAGCAGGGATTTGAACAGCACCTGGTTGGTTATGAGCCACGCGCAGGACACGCTGGTTATGCCCATGCTCACGGTGGCGATGCCCCGCAATGGCAGCCTGATCAGGAATGCCTGCTCCCCTATCCATTTGTACAGTACGTTGTAGCACAGCAGCCTGAGCACCATGTACACGGGTATGGACACCAGGATCAGTATAGCCAAAGCATACAGCGCCTGCAAAAAGCCCTTGTTCTGCGGTATCCTGCCGATATAGCCCCAGATGTCCGGGCGCTCCGCATCGCCGTTTTTTATGAACGCGGAGGCGTCCTCCATCACGTCTTTGATGCCGTAAAAACCCGTCTCCTCGTTGCCGTACATGAGGAAACTCTCCAGCCCCTGCACGCCCATCCTCCAGGGCGCGTAGTCGCTGTAGTCTTCCGGGATAAGGTCGTCGATCGAGCTTATCGTGCTGTCTCCGCCCAGCAGCTGGGGATACATGGTCAGCAGCGACGCGCCCAGCAGCGCCAGCGCCAGCACAAAACAGATAAATTGCTTCATGTGTCCTCCTTTAGAGGCTGTTCCATCATGTATTTGAGGGGCTTAAGTCCCATAGTTTTGTAGAAATCCAGCGCCGTTTTGTTCCCTTCCCACACGTTCAAGGTGATATATCCGAAACCCTCTCTCCTGGCAAAGGAGACCGCGTGCCTGTAAAGCTGAGTGCCTACGCCCTGCCCCCGGCAGTTTTCGTCCACGCACAAGTCATCTATATACAATTCTGTGTAATCGTTAAGCGCGCCTTCGCCGGCGTGCCGCTTTATGATGCAGAAACAGTAGCCTTTCACTTCCCCTGCGTCGTCATACACGAATACGGGCGTGTTTTCGCAGGCAAAGATCCCGCTAAGTTCGTCCGGCGTATATTTCGCGGCACCGGAGCGGAACAGGTCGGGTCTTATAAGGTGATGGACCTGAGCTACCTGCTTAAGCAGCTCCATCACTTTGGGGATATCCCTTTCCTCCGCGGGGCGTATCATTCCAGCGTCCCCCTTAGGTAGTCTCCCGCCTCCACGCCTTCGGGCGCGGGCAGTGTGAACACGCTGTCGGGCACCCGGGCTTCGCTTATGGGCTCGCCTTCCTCCGAAAGCAGGTTTTCCGCAGTGAATCCTACTATCCTGCCGGGAGTGAGTGCCTCGATCAGCCGCCCTTCCACGATCTTGTTCTTGAGCCTGACGCGTATCCTGCCGTCTTCCCGCGCCAGCACTTCGCCCAGGTATTCCCGGCTCCTCAGGTAGGAAGCGGGCGCGTTGGGCGTCTTCTTTATCTCGCCCTCGTAAAAGCCCGTGGAGTACGGACGGTGGGAGATCGCCTCCAGCTCATCAAGAGACGTGCCCATGTCCCCGCCTTCAAGGTACATCCGGTAGGCGTTGACCGCCCCCGCCACGTAGTAAGCCGTCTTCATGCGCCCCTCGATCTTGAGGGAAGACACGCCCGCGGCGATCACCCTGTCCAGCACGGGCAGGGCGTTCAGGTCGTAGCTGGAAAGTATGGTGTCGCCGTCCGGGTCCTCTTCTATGGGAAAGTACTCCCCCAGGCGCTTTTCTTCCGTGAGGGCGAACTTCCAGCGGCAGCTCTGGGCACAGCCGCCCCGGTTGGCGCTGCGTCCCGTCAGGTACGCGCTGATCATGCACCTGCCGGAATAGGCCATGCACATGGCTCCGTGCACGAAAGCCTCCAGTTCCATGTCGGCGGGAATGCGCTCCCGAATGGCGGCTATCTGTTCGATAGACAGTTCCCGGGCCAGCACCACCCGTTTGGCTCCCAGTTCGTAGTATATGTTCGCGGACTCATGGTTGGTGCAGTTGGCCTGTGTGGACACATGCACTTCCATGCCGGGGCACGCCCGCTTGACCGCGCGTATGCCCCCGAGGTCGCTGACTATCATGGCGTCCGCGCCAGCGTCGGAAAGCGCCCGGGCATACTCGGCTATCTTCGCCGTCTCTTCCGGGAACACAAAGGCGTTGGAAGCCACGTATATCTTCTTTTTCCGCGCGTGGGCGTACTCGGCCGCGCGGACGATCTTTTCCATGTCGAAACCCGCGCTGCCCGCCCTCAGCTGCAGAAACGGCCCGCCCAGGTATACCGCGTCCGCGCCGAAGCGCAGCGCCGACACCAGACTCTCCCAGCTGCCCGCCGGAGCCAGCAGCTCCGCATTTGATCTTTTATCAGTCACCGGATTACCTCCGCCGTATAGTTCAACTTCTTTATTATACCAGTCAAGTCAAGCGCTTTGCAAACGCCGGTAAATTGTGCTATAATATAATTGGAAATGTACGTATGCAGGAGGAAGACACATGGATCGCGACCGCGTTATATTCAAAACCAGCATAATCGGGATAATCGCCAACGCTATACTGGCGGGAGTCAAGGCGCTCATAGGTCTGCTGAGCGGGTCAGTAGCCATAGTGCTGGATGCGGTCAACAACTTAAGCGACGCCCTGAGCAGCGTGATAACCATAATCGGCCAGTACTTGAGTGGCAAGGCGCCCGACAAAAAGCATCCGCTGGGGCACGGCAGAGCCGAATACATCGCCGGCGCGGTCATTTCCGTGATCATACTGTACGCAGGCGTGACGTCCCTGGTGGAATCTGTCAAAAAGATATTCTCCCCCACCGAGCCCGACTACTCCGCCGTTTCGCTGGTCATAGTGGCGCTGGCGGTCAGCGTAAAGGTGCTGCTGGGGCTTTACGTCAAAAGGCAGGGCACCAAAGCCAACAGCCCCGCCCTCAGGGACAGCGGTCAGGACGCGCTTAACGACGCGATCATCTCCTTTTCCACTCTGGTCGCCGCGCTGGTGTTCGTCATTTTCCACGTCAGCGTGGAGGCGTATCTGGGCGCGCTCATCTCTCTTGTCATCATCAAAAGCGGCATAGGGATGGTAAAGGAAGCCTACAGCGTGATCCTGGGTCAGAGGGTGGACAGCGAGGTGTCCTTAAGCGTAAAAAAGTCCGCACTGTCGTTTGAAGAGGTGTCCGGCGTGTTCGACCTGGTGCTCCACTCCTACGGTCCCGACCGCCTGATCGGCAGCTGCCACATACAGGTGGATCCCTCCCTTTCGGCGGACAGGCTCGACACTTTGGAAAGGCGCATAATGGAAAAAGTGCATGCCGACACGGGCGTCGTGCTCACGGGCATAAGCGTTTACGCCACCAGTCTTAAGGGCGCCGCAGGCGAGGTCTACGGCAGGATCAACGGCATTATGGCGGAGTACCCGGACATCATACAGCTGCACGGCTTCAATCTGGACGAGGAATACAAACGCATCCGTTTCGACGTGGTCGTTTCCTTCGAGTCGGACATGAACAAGGTATACTCCGACTTTTGCTCAAAGGTGCGCGAAGCCTTCCCCGGCTACGACATTCAGATCACTCTCGACGCGGATATAAGCGACTGACGCGGAGATTTCAAAATGACCCTGCTTACCCTGCAAAACGTGAACAAGGCCTTCGTGATGAACGAAGTGCTCAAAGACATAAACCTCTCCCTGCCCGAAGGCGGCAAGCTGGGGCTGGTGGGCGTGAACGGCTCGGGCAAAAGCACCCTGCTTAAGCTGATCGCCGGGGAAGACGCGCCGGATTCGGGCGTGATCTCCCTTATCAAAGGCGCGAAGATCGGGTATCTGAGCCAGCACGCGGATATAAAGAGCGATTACACCGTCACCCAGGAGCTGTCCCGGGTGTTCGACGACCTGTTCCGCATGGAGACACGCCTGCGCGAGATGGAGCAGCAGATCGCTGCCGGCGAGGATCTGGCGGACCAGTACGCCCGGCTGACACAGCGCTACGAGGACGCGGGAGGCTACGAAAAGGAGAGCCGCATACAGGGCGTGCTGGCGGGGCTGTCTTTCGCCAAAGACCGCCGCGACATGCCCTCCCGCCTGCTTTCCGGCGGCGAGCAGACCCGCCTGTGCCTGGCGCGGCTGCTGCTGCGCCAGCCGGACCTGCTTCTGCTGGACGAACCCACCAACCACCTGGACCTGCCCGCCACCGCCTGGCTTGAGGACACCCTCAAAAAGTACAAAGGCGCGGTGATCGTGGTGTCCCACGACCGGTATTTCCTGAACGCCGTGTGCTCCCAGATGGCGGAGTTGAGGCAGGGGCACGTGACCCAGTATTCCTGCGGCTACGACGAGTTCGAGAAGCGGCGGGACGCGAGACTTAGGCAGCAGATAAAGGAATACGAACTGCAGCAGGAGACCATCCGCCGGGAGGAGGAGATCATCCGCCGCTACCGTTCCTTCAACCGGGAAAAGAGCATAAAGGCCGCCGAGAGCCGCGAAAAGCGGCTGGAAAAGATAGAGCGGCTGGAAAAGCCCGTAAGCGACAAACACGTGCGCTTTTCCTTCTCCTGCCGCAGGCGCACGGGCGACGACGTGCTCATGATAAAAGGGCTCAAAAAGAGCTTTGACGGGCGGCCCCTGTTCGAGAACCTGGATCTGCACCTTAAAAGCGGCGACCGTGTGGCGATCATAGGCGCAAACGGCATAGGAAAGACCACCCTGCTCAACATAATCATGGGCCGGGAGACCCGGGACGGCGGCAGCGTGATTTTCGGCGCCAACGTGGACACGGGCTACTACGACCAGAAGCAGGCCGACCTGCACCCGGAAAAGGACATACTCAGCGAAGTCTGGGACGACTTTCCCCTGCTCGAGCCCGGAGAAGTCAGAAGCGCGCTGGGGCTGTTCCTGCTCACGGGCGAGGACGTTTTCCGCGAGGTGGGCACCCTGTCCGGCGGCGAGCGCGGGCGGGTGGCGCTCAGCAAGCTGATGCTCCGGCACGACAACCTGCTCATACTGGACGAACCCACAAACCACCTGGACATGGACTCCCGCCAGGTGCTGGAAGACGCGCTTATGGACTACGAAGGCACCATACTCACCGTGTCCCACGACCGCTGGTTCATAAACCGCGTGGCGACCCGGGTGGCGGAAATGACACCCGAAGGGCTGAAACTGTACGAAGGCAATTACGACAGCTACCTGGAAAAGAAGCAGGAGATGGCGCATCTGCTGTCCTCCCCCGCCTCTTCCGGCGAGACCCGCACGCAGCTGATAAAGCATCAGAAAAAGGAACGTCTGAGCAAGGAACAGGAGCGCATAAGGCGCGTGCAGCTTAAGCAGCTGGAAGCGGAAATAGAAAAGCTGGAAAAAGACCTGGCCGTTCTTGATACCGAGCTGGGCAAAAGCGAGACTTGGCAGGACCACCAGTACGGCATGGGCGTGCAGGCGCGCCATGACGCGCTTAAGCAGGAGCTGGACGGCAAGTACGACGAGTGGACGCTGCTGAGCGAAGAAGCGGAATAAACCGCTTTCATACACGCGAAAGCGCCGCATTTATGCGGCGCTTTTATTATGTTTTGCGCGGGCAGATCCGTGTATTACAGCTTCAGCGCAGCGGGGATCTCGTCCCAGCCTCTTGGAAACTCTTTTGCTTCAACGAAGCCGAAGGACGCGTACAGCTTTTTCGCGATCACGTTCTCCGGCTCCCCTAAGCTGAGGTATTTGATACAAACACATAATTTCCTGAGGAAAATCTGAAACCCCCTGAAACCCCTAAGTGAAACCCCTTGAAACCCCTTTTGAAACCCCTTAAACGATACGGGTCTCACCATGCGCCTGCACCTCCTTTCGCCGACAGAGAAAAGCAGATTTCTATAAAGCTGCCAGCGATAGGATCATATCTGGAAGCACAACATTTCTACCGTTATCATATTGCCTTTGCTGCTCTTCGCTGCGGCCTACCAACGCTGCACCTGAAGCTGAATTATCAGACACGACGAGCAGAGCAATACCCGGCAATTCAAACAAGTCTGTCATCAGATAGAATGAACTCGTTTCCATTTCAATGAGATCTGTTCCAAAGGATCTGATCTCGTCCAGATGAGTGTATTCCAATGCGATAGACGGCGTACAAAAAACGCTCGCTTTGTGAATCGTGTGGCCTTTTTCTTTGCCGATCCTGATCACCTGATCTACATACTGCATATCCGGAACAACACGTGTAAACAGCATATTTTCCCGAATGGATTCCTTCATCAGGTATGCATCCGCATAGCTTCCCGATATCGAATACGCCGGAGTGCAGACGTCTCCAAGCTTGAAGGTGTCCGTCAAGGCTCCGACCGCGCCGATAAAGATCATCCTTTTGAATGAAAGTTCTGCGCACAATGCCAGATGGTCAATCAGATTTCCTGCCGATGATCCGATCTTGATCCATGCGATATTCAGCCCATCCGCTTCTACCAGATAGCCTGCTATATATGCCCCTTCTTTCAACGTCGTGACTTTACAGGTTTCATCCATATGCAGTTTGTACGGAGTAAAACTCGGAGCGATGACGAGCGCATCGTAAACCATGTTCTCGCTTAAACCAAATGCCTGCGCCGCCATGTGTTCAGAATTATACCGATGAAAATGATCTACGATTTTTTTCAGGGCTTCTTTCATCGTGACCTCCTAATTTCATATTATCCGACAATCCCTTCACTCCTGAACTTCGCCAGCATCTCCAGCATGTGCTTGCCGATCTTTTCGGGATCATAATCAAAGCTGGCGCAGATGATCCGGAGCCCATCCGGTGTCAGGGTTCTGCCGTGCAGCTGGTCAGTCAGGTACTGCTGGTACTTTTCATATTCCTTGTTCGATATCTGCTTCATCGTGCCCTCCGGTCATCTCGGAAAACTGGAATCTGACTACAACATCTTACGCAGATATATCTTTTCTTCAGTCCGGCTTTCTTCTGTAAAACCATGACTCAGAAACAGCTTGATCGCAGGATTGTCAATGGCAATATCGTCATAAAGGACAGCAACACCATGATCCTTTGCAGCCGAGCACAGCAAGTCCAACGCTTCTCCGCCATACCCTTTTCTTCTGTAAGGCGAATAGATGATGACGTTTGCTATCTCATGCTTGATTTCGGCATCATAGTGATAAGCGATTTCTCCAACGTATTGACCGACATCATCTTTCAGATATCTGTAGTACCTTTTGCCCTCGTGGTTGATCAACCAGTGATCATACCAGCTTGCCCATTTATCTTTGGGCCATGGTATTGTACCGCCCCATGCCTGGTTATAGGACATTGTTTCCTCATCGGTCAGCATCATTTGGCGAAACCACAGATCTTCATACTTTGGCTCATAGAGCGTTAACATATCGCTTTCTCCTGCAAATCCCGATTTTACTCAGCGGTTTCCCGCT